>NZ_CP029463.1:1877074-2189920 GCF_003148385.1 Flavobacterium sediminis
TCTGAATACATGTTAAGCGTATCTATCCTGCCTTCTCCCCAGTAGTTTATGTTGTCATTCTTAATTAACTCTGAAAATTCCAACACTCTTTTTTTTGAGGTAAAGAAATTGTTATCATGGAACTCAACGGCATCGATCTGGTATTTTTCTTTAAAGTATTTTATGTCTTCATATATACGGGCGGCTGACATTCCTTTCCAGCGGGCGTTGTATATAGGGACAACAGCACAAAAGGAACAACTGAACGGACATCCCATACTGGAATGATAAGACAGGGTTTTACTTCCCATGAAGGTCTTAGCCAGGTAATTTTTAACCGGATAAAAGGTGTTGAGGTATTCGTAGGGAAATTTAGGCAGACTATCCTGATCTAACAATGCTTCAGTTGCTGTTTTTATGATTTCGCCGTTATTGTTTTTAAAGATCAGGTTTTTGATATGAATAGTATCTTCCTTTCGGTTCGATTCTAAAGTATTGATGAGTTCCGGAAATGTTTGATCTCCCGGTCCATTTACGATATAATCTACATAACCGGATTCTAAAGATACTTTGTACTGGTTTGAGGCAAAATACCCTCCCCAGATAGTGATGATGTCAGGAAATAATGTTTTGATTTTTTTAGTAAAAGGAATGGCTTCTAGCAGTTGAGGTCCGGGCATTACTGTTGAACCGAAGTATTTGAATTCTCCGGTCTTTAAATAATTCGCTATAGTTTGCCATGGATCTTGTTCTAAATTCCCATCAATAAAAACATAATCGTATTTTCCATGAACAGAGGCTCCTACCTGCAAAATGGAATTAGGGATCCGGTGTTTGCTGTTAGCGCTCTTCGGGTTAAATATGATGATCTTATGATTAGTCATTTTTTACAAATATATTTCCGTGTAATTCTTTCTTGGATAAATTAGATTTTTTTTAATTGCTGCTCTGAACATTCTGATCGGAATTAAAAGTCAAATTATATTTTAAAGCTCTGTAAGAATAAGTAAAACTATCCGGATAGTTTGTAAAACTAATATCCAAAACAATAGTACCATTAGGATCTACCTCTGTAATATCTGATTTATTAGCATTACTTTGTGACGTTATATTTCCACCCCAACCAATACAGTAATTTCCGTTGCTTAATTTTTGAACAGAGCCCATAATATCAGAATAGCGACCGAGTTCCGTATACTCATATACAAGATTTGCAGTTAGATTCGTTTCATTCAGCTCAAATTCAGCAATTCTGCTTTGTTGCGGGTTCTTTGTCACTCCATTGTCAAATAATAACAAATTACCATTATTCAGGATGTTGGCATGATGTTGATGTGAAATAATAGTATTTCCGGTTAGATTGAAATCATCATTGTTTCCTCCCAATCGCCACATTATTTCTCCTGTAGTTCTGTTGATCTTATAAACTTGGTTTGTGTGTCGTGCAGAGACAATAAAATTCTCATCGTTTGGGTCAATTGCTATAGAATTAAAATGAAAGTAGTCTACCTTTTCAGCTGTAGCATATTGAGTATAGTATAAGGGATCGGTAGCGCTTAGAAGTTCAGGATGTTCAGCCGTATCCCATTCAAAAATTACCTGATTGTTCAGGACTTCCTGAAAGACAAATTCAACAAGTTTAACAGCATTACTACCGCCGTATGCAGTCATGTCTACATTTTCTCGTATGTATTGACCCGGAACAATATAGTGGTCATCATCAATATAGATGAAATCGTGGTTTTCAATACTATAATCGTAGGCGTTATCGGGAGGTAAAAAGTCAATTTGTTTAATGACTTCAAAATTTTCATCCATTACAATGGTCTTTTTAGTGTCATTAATAGTATAAGTGAATCTTTTACCCTGAACAGTTTCGAAGAATTTAAAATTGATAGCACCGGTATAAGCTAATTTTTTATAATAAACAGGGAAACCGTTATTGTCTAAGATAGCAATATAGGTAAAATCATCTGCAGCAGATGGCGAAAGTTTGTAAAGGTTTATGAATAGGTAGCCGTCAGAAGGATTGTTTTTAGCTATTAAATTAATGCCTGGCATATCTTCGGGTAAATAATGTATTGTATACGTTTTTGCTGTAGGGGACTCCATTTGAATGACAATATCTTCACCCGGAGTTAGCTTAATTGGGGTTGTTTTGCCTGTAACTTTTTCATTATTTATGAATATTTTTTTGAAAGGATTGAAATCGTTTAATGTAACTTCTATTTCATTTAATGTATTAAGTGACGTAATGTAATAATCGAATATTTCAGGATTAAATTCCGGATATAACTCTCCTGTTGAGACCTGAATTAAAGGGAGATCGCCTGTTGTTGACTCATCGTCTTTAGTACAGGAAAAAAAAGTGAAACAAATGAGCGCAAGGACAATTATAATATTATGGTTTTTCATACGTGAGGGAATTTTTTTCACAAGTGATAATATACGATTCTAATATTCCTTTTTCGATTTTTACTTTTCGGTTGACTATTTTAAAATACAGATATAAAGATAGTTCTTTGGGATTAAAAAGAGTACGATACTTCATTTTATCAGAATAGTGTAAACTTTTAAGTTCAAAATCATTAATCACAAATTTATATTTTGTTTTTTCAAGATCATGGATTTCTTCAATATGTTTTATCTTAAATCCGTGATTAATAAGTGTCGTTTCCCAGCTTGTTAAGCTTGCCGATTCGTCTGCCTGAATGATATTAAAATAAGATAAAGAAATAGTATTTATTTTCTGCCTTGTATCTGAAGAAGTTGACGGACACCAAATGGTTTCATTAAAAATAAAAAGCCCTTTGTCTTTTAATACTCTGAAAGCTTCTGTAACGATCTGTTTGTATTGTTCAGGGCTTTGTATAGCCAATACAGATTCACAAATGACAATGTCGAAAAAGTTATCTTGATAAGGGAAACTATTTTTGGTGTGATGCTTAAAATTGCAATTGAACAGGTTTAATTTCTTTTTCCTTTTATTACAAAAATGAATCATTTCTAGCATATTGTCTATCCCTTCATAATAAATAAAAGGATTATTTGACAAAATGGCTGCTGTATGTCCTGTACCACAACCGATCTCTAATATAGTCTTAGCTTCGGAGGTATGCGGAATTTTTTTTAGGAGCAGATGAGTTCCTAATCGACCTTGTGGATGTTGGTTGATTCTTCCGGTTCTCGCTATATATTTTAAATAGTTCATATATCACATGTTTGACTCTTGTTCTCTGCTTTGTATTCAGGGTCTTTATGATTGAGATATTGAGTTTTCAAGTTTCTTGATGAGGATTAAGAACAACCATTGTGATACACATACACTGATGAAAATTCCTTCTAAACCTATTCTTTTTAATAAAATCAGACCGAGAGCGCAATTTAAGATCGCAATAAGGAGGTTAGAATATACTATTTTTTTTTCCAGTTTTTCTTTATACAAGTTTAGAATAGGAATAACATAAAAAAATACAGGAAGACTGGACAAAAAACATAAGAGATAGATATGCCATTCAAAACCTAGTTTAATATAGTGCTCTAATAATAGCCAGATAGACAACGAACCCAAAATACTTATAGGGATCGCTATTTTTTTAAATAGTATTTTTAGTTTAGAGATCACTTTTGTGTTTGACCTGTAAAAGGATTTGTTTATCGGAGCTGTTATAAAAACAGAAAGGGCTTGTAACATTAAAAAGGCAGTAGTAATGGTTTGATATGAAGAGATTATTTCATTTGGCAGAAAAACAGTTACCAGATACAGATCTATTTTAGAACTAATCATTCCGCTCAATCCCAAAATAAAAAACGGAAAGCTGAGAATAAGCTCATTTAAAGCGATCTTTAATCTGAAAGGTTTATTCCGAAGGTTAAACAGAAAAGATATCAGAATAAGTTTGAGGATTATACTTAGAGCATAAAATTCTAAAACACTGGCGAGATCAAATATGGAAAGCTTGTATAATGCTCCGTAGAAAAAACTAAACCCAATGATTTCAACAACTAATTGTGGACCGAACTTTTGCTGATAGATTACTAAACTTTCAAAGGAATTATAAGCATAACTGATAAGGATAATGAAAATCGATAACAATGCAATTTTAGACGGGAAAAAAGCAAATAAAACAAAGGAAGGAAGGATCAGTAGCCCTCTGCTGAAGAGATTCATATAAAAATTAGAATAGATCTCCGAAGGATTTTGACTGTATTTCCGGATCAGATAATCTTTATTTCCCCAGTTAGCAACAAAAGTAAAAAAAGAGATCCAGACAATGGTGCTTACATATTCTCCCCAATCGTTCTTTCCGAAATGTTTAATCCCGGAAAGGATGATAATAAAATTTAAGAGAGGAACGGTAATTCCTCGAATGATATTAATGCCTATTTTTAAAAACCTATTCATGATACAATGTAAGATAAGCTTTTAATGTAAAGTCAGTATCATATAATAAAACTCTTTTTCTTTCCGGATTTTCATTACTAAGCAAGTTCAAACAATTTGCAACGAATGATTCTTCAGAATTACACACTTTCCATTCCGGCAGTTTCTGCGAAACGCCGACATCGAAAGAGACAATTCGCATTCCTGAATAAAGGGCTTCCGAAAAAACATAACCGAATGATTCGTATTTACTGGTATGGAGCAATATTTTTGACATACTCATTTTTTGTAAAACATTGTCTCTGGATAGTTCTCCCGTCAAAGTTATGTGTTCATTCAGATTGTGACTTTTTATCAGAGATCTGATTTTTGAAGATTCATTTCCACTTCCTATAATTTCCACGTTTAAATCGGGTCTTTTTTCAACGACCTTTTTAATAACATCAATAAAAAAAGGATAATTTTTGATGCTGTTTAGAGAACCGACACCTAAAATATCAATTTTAGCATCTTTGATTTTCGGAAAAGAGTCCGTATCAATGCCCAGGGTATGATCTCCGATTTTAAACCGTAATTTTTATATAATTCGGATTGATGATGCTTAGAAAGAGTGACTACTTTTGAGTGTTTTTCATGGATGAATTTGGCATAACTGTTTTTAAAAACATCTTGTCCCATTGCTGTAACAATGTGTGAAATATTTTTTTGGCGGGCAAAAAGTTGACCTATTAAGGAACATTCTCCGATCCAGAAGCTATGGATTACAGTAAACGGGGTCTCTAAATGGATTTTTTGAAGCAACTTATAGGATGTATACCAAGTTGCTATTTTTCTTGATTTTTTATTACATCCGTTCAACGGAATGACATCAATCCCGTTCCAATTGTATTTTTTGTTTGTAAAAGGATATTGGAATGGTATTAGAGTCAATTTGGCTTGAGGTAAAGCCTTTCGCAAAGCCATTAAATAGACCTGTAATGAAGGGATTGTTACAGAGTCATTTTCAGAAACCGCAAATCCGGGAGTTAAAAAAACGATATGAGATATGGAGCTATTCAATAGGACTAATTATTTTGTACAGTTTCCATCCTTCCGGCAATTCCTCTAAAACTTGTAAACGATAGTTGTTAGATATAAAATTCCAGTTTTTCATAGGGTTTTTACCTTCCCATTGCCGTGAAAACTTTTGCGAATTAAATAAAAGTAAAGAATTTTCATGTACTGTGACGTATTCCTGTTGCCACAAATTTTGATATTCAAAATGTAACCCTCTGCCTTGCAGCGCAACATCCATGTCAAAAGAGTATAAAACAGCATTTTGATAAGGTATCAGTTCTTGAGCTATTTCTTTTTCCAAATGATTCCTTTCTTGAGTCGGTTTTAACGCTAGATAGCAAAGGAACAATTGAAGAACAAAAGTTGCTATGCCCGTTGCAATATAAATCTTTAAGGATAAAAACGTAGCTGCTAACAGTTGAAAGCCAGGATAAAGAATTATAAGGAGCAAGGGGAAAGATACTATTAAAAAGCGACTGTTTTGAAAGGGGATGCCCGATAAAAAAAAGCTATAAGCTAAGAAGGAGAGAGTCAATAAAATAACGGCTCGTTTTTTCAGAAAGTTTTTAAAAAGAAACGGAAAGAATAAAATACCTGAAAATAAATAGCGAGGATGGAACAAGGACGAGAACGCATATATAATGTTGGGTAAAAAATTATAGTTTGTTCCGTCCGGAGTGGTAAACGATCTTTTATAAAAGTTTTGTACAGACCAACTTTTCAGCCAGTTGTGCTGTAGAAACTCCGTTGTATTTTCATACCGGATGAGATAATGAGGCAATAGGAGTATTGCGCCAGTCAAAATGAAAAAAGGTAAATGTTTGAAGTGCTCCTTTCTCGATATATAAATGTACAAAATATATAAGCTGAGCGGTAGTAAAACGACAAATGTTGCATAACGCGTCATGATGGCACTTAATCCGAAAATAACTACCAGATATAAGCTTTTAAGGGATGAGGTTTTAAGGTAGAAAAAACCGTTATAAAAACACAATACTACGAAAGCTGTTGACAGCATGTCAGACATTACGGAGAGACTCAGCCGAAGCATATAAGGAGATAACCCAGAAAGAGCATACAAAAGATCCGGGCATTTTGGTTTTGCGGATAAATGAGTTTTATAATTTTAAAGCTATATAATATAACGATTAAATAAGAGATAAAACTAACCATTTGTAAAGCTATTGCCGGTTTTAGTACAAAAGAAAGAACGGCTCCTGCTATAGGATAGTAGAGAGGCCAAAAATAATCGCCGGGAAAAGTACCGGTTCTGAAATACAGGTTCAGAGCTTTAGTATATCGTAAATACTCATAACTGTCTTGTCCATACAGCCCGTCAAAATCAAGAAAAAAGCGAAAAACAACCCATACAATGGCTAATATAACCAAAAAGAGCGATGTGTTTTTTATGTTTTTTAATAGAAGCATAGACTATTTCGTATACCGTTTTAACAAGGCAGTTATTGCAATAGATTTTATCTTAAATTTATAGGCTTTCCATCTGGAATGAGATAGGTTTCTGAAATACTCTACTTCATTAACCACTTTTCGTACGGCATAATCATAAAATTTTCTCGGATATCTACGTTCAAAATCAATATCCCGGTCGGTTGAAGTTTCCCAGTCCGGCTGATGTGTTATTTTGTTCTTAATTTCATAATACAAACCGGTTCCTTTTATGGGGTAGGCTATGGTAATAGTATAGTGAGTAGGGTTGGCTTCTTTCAAATAAGTAATGGTTTCTTTGATATCGGCTATGGTTTCTCCGGGATAACCGAGCATAATAAAAGTTCCGGTTTCAATACCGATCCGGTTTGTTTTTTGAATCATCTCTTTTACAGTTTGTACGTCAACTCGTCTGTCCATAGCATCTATAATAGCTTGGGAACCGCTTTCAGCACCGATCCATATCCGGTAACATCCGGACTCTTTAAGCAGTTGCAGAATATCATCATTCAATCGTTCTGCCCGGGTAATACACTCAAAAGGAATGTGAATATTTTCTTTTAGTATTTCAGAATGGAACTCCTTGAGCCATTTATGACTTACCGTAAAAACATCGTCAACAAACCACAACATGTCTGGGTTATAAGTAGCCTTTAACTCTTTTATTTCTTCAATAACTAAACGAACAGGGCGTCTTCTGTAGCTTTGTCCGTAAACGGCGGTACTACACCATTTACAAGTATAAGGACAGCCCCTTTGAGTAGAAATGGTCATAGAACTTTTACCATGGTTGTTCTTCCATGTTTCCAGATATCGGTTGATATTGATAGCGGCTCTGTTGGGCAGCGGAAGTATAGCCAGATCTTTTAATTTTGTTCTGGGTTAGTTTGAATGACCTTGCCGTTTTCCTGAAAAGCAATACCATCCAGATTGTGATAATCTTTGCCGTTAAGTAGTGCACAACAAAGTTCATAAGTGGTTTCTTCACCTTCACCGATGACTAAAAAGTCAGCACCTGCTTTCAGATAATTAGTAACATTATAAGTAACATCAGGTCCGCCTAAAATAATTTTCGGAGTCCCGTATGCTTTGGAACGAAGAATCCGGATCAACCGTATGACATTTATTTTTGTCATAAGATTAGTGTAAATGCAAACGATTTCCGGTTGTTTCTCTTTTAGATAGGTCAGTTGTTCTTTCTGTGTGGAAAAAGTGCTGTCAAATACCTCATGTTTAATGTTTTTGCTAAGTAAATAACCGGACACATACAAAAGCCCGAGCGGAGGGTAAGGTTTCATGATCTTTTGCTCCTTAGGGTCTTCAGATAAATAATATGCATGTGTCAGAACAAGGCTCATTTCTTTTCTAATACGATTAAATAATGATCGGAATATTTAGCTAAAAAAGACAGGTTCTTAAAAAGGCTATCCAATCGGGTCAATACTTTAAAAAAAAGCTTTTTGTTTTTAAAAAAGGGCTCCAGATAGGACGGAGGTATAAAAAAACCAATGGGTTTAACTTCAATGGTGTTGAACTTATCTTTGGATAAATTTACAATTTCTTTCGGGTTATAATAGTACGTGATGACCTTTTCTTCACCGAGTGTGGCAACAGCAGCCGTTTTTCTTCTGGAAATTTTTGAAAATTGCCCTTTCAGTAAAAAATATAGTTTTTCCCATAAGGTTCCTTCGGGCATAAGAGTAAGGATTAATTTTCCATTGGCAGACAGAACCGTATCAGTTGTTTTCAGAAAACGATCCATTTCGTCCGGAGACAAACAGTTCAGTCCGCCGAAATTAGAAAAAACCAGATCGAAATCTTTAGCATTAAAGTGATTTGAGACAGCTCTGATATCCGCTTGTATGAATGACAGACTGGGATGGGATCCTTTTTCTTTTGCAACTTCGATCATCTTTTCCGAAATGTCCGTTGCACAAACGGTATGGTGTTGTCGGGCAAGCCAGATCGCATCTTCTCCTGTGCCGCAATTTATTTCAAGAATGGTCAAAGGATTTGTGAGATGTTTTTGAAGATGATGATATACCATAGCTCTTTGTGCTTTACCAATTGAAGTATAGGTAAAGTGAGAGTCATAATGTATGGCTTCAACATCGAAACTAGCTTTCATTTTTTAATTGATTTAGCCTTATTTTATCTATAAAAGAGCTCGGAATATAATACAGTAACTTAGCTATTGTCTTTATTTTTTGAACATCTGAAAGCTGAGGTTTTTTCAGAATCCCTTTTAGTGCGTTTAATCCTTGCGTTTTTCGGAACTCTTTGTGAACAAAGCGCTGCAGTTTTCTGTAATATTCTGTGTTGTAACTTCCTTTGAACATGATATCAAAATCATCCGAATCAGTCCAGTTTGCCTTGATTTTAAGGTCTTCTTTAACTTTGTCGTAGAACGGAGTTCCCGGCAACGGATAAGATACAGAAATCCCGATGTTATCCGGCTGTAGTTCTTTAACCATTGCTATGGTTTTTTGAATGTCATTCTGATCCTCGCCTGGATAGCCGAATTGTAGAAAAAAAGCAACTCTCACATTTTTTTGTTGCAACAAACGGGTGGTTGTGTAGATCTGCTCAACTGTAGTGCCTTTGTCCATAGCATCCAGTATCTTTTGGGAAGCACTTTCGGCTCCTATCCATACCTCTTCTAAGCCCGATTCGGCTAAGCAGTCAATGGCATCTTCTTTTAAAAGCAGATCAACGCGGCTTTGAATATAATAGGAAATACGGAGCTTGTTTTTTTTGAGAAGGGTATTGAAATCCTGAACCCAATTAGGCTTTAGTCCGAAAATATCATCACACATCCAGTACCGACTTACATTGAATTGCTTCCGTAAATATTTTATTTCGTTAACGATATATTCGGGAGAATGTGCGTTGTAGCGATTGCCATAGATTGGTTTTGCACACCAGTTGCATTTATACGGACATCCGCGGGTGGTGGCAATGTTCAGTGTAAATTCCTGACGACTTTGTTTCCAGATTTTTCGATATTCATCCATGTTTACCAGATCCCATGCGGGCAAAGGGAGTTCGTCTAAATTCTGAAGGACAGCTCTGGATTTGTTTTTTTGAATTTCACTATCCTTTTTGAAAACAATTCCGTCAATTTTATTTAAAGAGGTGTTATTTTCTAAGGCATTGATAAGTTCCAGTAAGGTTATTTCGCCTTCACCCTGAATAACAAAATCAGCTCCTACATTGAGGTATTTTTCATAATGGTCAGTGGCATCCGAACTGTTAACAATGACAATACAGTTGTTTTGTTTACCCATTCCGATCATCTCAAAACAAGCTTCCCTCATATTGGTCAAACACATTTTGGTCAGGTAGTTGAAGCCGTCGTCATAGATCACTAAGTATTTCGGCTTTTTTTCCTGCAGAACAGGGATTATCGTTTCGGGACTGTCTAAAAGATTGGTGTCAAACAGTTCTGTTGAAAAACTATTTTTACGCAGTAAAGCAGCAGCATATAGTGTTCCTAATGGAGGAAAAGGGGTCTTGTTCTTCCATTGTTTCGGATCTAACCGATAGTAATAAGAATGCGAAAATAAGATATCAAGCATGTTCTTCCGGTAATTCTATTTGATATTTTTCTCGGATCTCGTCGTATTTTTTATTTAAAGCATCAATAACCTTTTTTTGAAAATTTGAAGGGTGATGTTTCGAAACATTTTGGGAAGATTTAAAAGCAATAGCAAAATCTTCACTGCTCATTTTTTCTTTGTATTTGATCTTCCAGACAGCAAATGTTATACTGAAGCAAACACGTTCAATAAATTCTCCTATGGAATTGTTGAATAATGCTTCATAGTATTGCAACAGCAGTTTTTTAGGAATGTTTTCTAATTCACTCCAATTACAATCTTTGTTCGGTAAAAAGTGTTTATACCAGTTGTTAGCCTTAAAAAAATGTTCAAAAACAGATCCGTGTAGCGGAATCAGCGTTGCTATTTCAGTAGCAGTAAACCTGTTTTTTTCTATGATTTCCAAATTGTCAGAAGTAATAAAGTAATTCATACAGAAATACTTCCTGGAATTGAACAGAAATATTTTTTTAAAAAGGATCAAAGCCATTCTGCACGACCACAAACGACCGGGTTTTGTAATGATAAAAAAATCAACATCACTGTGCTTGTCGAAATAGCCTTTAGATAGCGAGCCTGAAATTGCTATTCCGTCGATAAAAGGGAAAAACGTATAGGCAAAGCGGGCTCTTTTTTTAGCTTTTATCATTGCTTTTTGCGCATTTTTATATCCTGTTTCCCGTTTAGTAATATATTCTTCGTTTAGATGCGGGTGGTAATAAGCGGCTGTTTTTTCAATGATGTTTTTTGAAAGTGCAAGCGCTATTTCTTCCTCAAAATCTTTTTGGGTAGTATGAGATGAATAATGAAGTATTTCCTCTTTTTTTAACGGGTGGTTAAATAAAGAGAAATACAGTAAGGGTTGTAAGATTTTCAAAATTTAGCGTGCAATTTTTTTCAAATTTAAAAAATCTTATTAGAAATTTATATAAAAAGATAAAAACTAAAAGCTGATTTTAGGAGTTTCTTTTTAGGTATAAAATGAGTGTATTATGTTTTTTTGTCATTTCGAACAGAGTGAGAAATCAAATTGTCTAAATAACTCTATAAGATTTCTCCTGTGTCGAAATGACAAATTAAAACTGTAAACTAAAATTAATGTGCTTCTAACCAGTTTTGTCCGATTCCCATATCAACTACTAAAGGAACGGCTAGCTGGAAAGCATTTTCCATCTCGCTTTTGATCAGAGGTTTTATTTTTTCTAATTCCGAGTTGTGTACATCAAACACCAATTCATCATGAACCTGTAACAACATTTTCGATTTCCAGTTTTCTGCTCTCAATCGTTTGTGAATGTTAATCATGGCAATTTTGATAATATCGGCAGCACTTCCCTGAATAGGGCATTAACGGCATTTCGTTCGGCAGCACCGCGTACTACAGCATTGGCTGAGTTAATGTCTTTCAGATAGCGTCTTCTTCCTGAAATCGTTTCCACATAACCATGTTGGCGTGCAAATTCAATTTGTTCCTGAATATATGCTTTTAATCTTGGATAAGTTTTGTAATACGCATCGATCAAAGCAGCACTTTCACTTCGGGTCAGATTAGTCTGGTTACTCAATCCGAAAGCGGAAACACCGTAAATGATTCCGAAATTTACCGTTTTGGCATTGCTACGTTGCTCTTTGGTCACTTCTTCAAGAGGAACATTAAAAACTTTTGCGGCCGTACTTTTGTGAATGTCTTCATGGTTCTGAAAGGCTTTGATCATGTTTTCTTCACCGGATAAAGCAGCGATAATACGCAATTCGATTTGTGAGTAGTCGGCATCTACTAAGGTATAGTTTTCATCGCGGGCAATAAATGCTTTACGAATTTGCCGACCTCTTTCCGTACGGATCGGAATATTCTGTAAATTCGGGTTGTTGGAACTCAAACGTCCTGTGGCAGCAACCGTTTGCATATAATCGGTATGAATGCGCTGCGTTTTCGCATCAACCTGTTCAGGTAAGGCATCCACATACGTGCTTTTTAGTTTGACCAATTGACGCCATTCTAAAATATTGCGTACAATTTCATGATCTTTGGCTAAGTAGCTCAAAACTTCTTCACCCGTAGCATATTGTCCCGTTTTTGTTTTCTTAGGTTTCGGACCTCCGATTTTCAATTTGTCGAACAGGATGTCACCTAATTGTTTTGGCGAAGCCAGATTGAAACTTTCACCGGCTTCTTCGTATATTTTTTGTTCAAATGCGGCAATCTCTTTTTCCATATCTGTAGAAATGGCTTTTAAGAAATCAACATCTAAACGGATACCCTCCCGTTCCATATCAGCCAGAACCTGAACCAACGGGATTTCGATTTCGTCAAATAGTTTTTTGGTTCCTACTTTCTCTAAAATAGGTTGAAAGTGCTGTTTTAACTGGTAAGTAACATCAGCATCCTCTACAGCATATTCTTTTGCAGCTTCTACTTCGACCTGACGCATGGAAAGCTGGTTTTTCCCTTTTTTACCGATCAAGGCTTCTATAGGTTTAGGAGCGTATTTTAAATAAGTTTCACTCAACACATCCATATTATGACGCATATCCGGATTGATCAGATAATGGGCGATCATAGTATCAAAGAACGGTCCTTTAATTTCAATACCATAGTTGGCTAAAATTTTCAGGTCATACTTCATGTTCTGTCCGATCTTTTCGATATTCTCATTAGAAAAGAAAGGAATAAATTTTTCAGCTAAAATTTTTGCTTCTTCTTGATTTTCCGGGAACGGGATATAAAAGCCTTTTCCTTTTTCCCATGAAAAGGCAATTCCGACTAATTCGGCATTGAGTGCATCAATTCCTGTAGTTTCTGTATCAAAGCAAACAGAGGTTTGTTTTTCTAGATTTTGTAAAAATAATTTTAGCCCTAAATCACCTTGAACAATCTGGTAAAAATGTTCAGTTGATTCTAAAGTAGCATAAAATGAATTAGAAGCGGTATCTTCTTCGTGTTCGCTGAATCCGAAAAGATCCATCTGGTTTTCGGTTGTTTTCTTCTGTGGTGCTTTTTTTGCAGAGCCATCCCCGTTTCTATTGCTTTCAATTTCGTCGTATTCTTTTCCGGAACCGAATAATTTATCGAATTGGGCTTTCATTTGACGGAATTCCAGTTCCTGAAAGATAGCGTCTGTTTTTTCCACATCCGGTTTTGATAGTTCAAAATCATCCTCATCAAATTCAACCGGACAGTCGAGTAATATGGTCGCTAATTTTTTAGATAGGATTCCTTTTTCTTTGTTGGCTTCTATGTTTTCTTTCATTTTACCTTTTAGCTCGTGAGTGTTCTCTAAAAGAGTTTCTATAGAGCCATATTGAGCCAGGAATTTTTTCGCTGTTTTTTCGCCTACACCCGGTAATCCCGGAATGTTGTCGATAGCATCGCCCATCATGGCTAAAAAGTCAATGACTTGTAACGGATTGTCAATTTCAAATTTTTGTTTTACTTCATCAACTCCCCAAATTTCAATTCCGTTACCCATTCGGGCAGGGCGGTACATAAATATATTTTCGGATACCAGTTGGGCAAAATCTTTATCCGGAGTGACCATGAAAACTTTAAATCCTTCTTTTTCGGCTTGTTTGGATAAAGTTCCTATCAGATCATCAGCTTCATAGCCTGCTTTTTCAATAATGGGAATTTGCATGGCTTTCAACAATTCCTGAATGTAGGGAACAGCAATTTTAATAGCTTCCGGTGTTTCATCCCGGTTCGCTTTATAGTCTTCAAACATTTCCAAACGATAAGTGCTTCCTCCTTTGTCAAATGCAACAGCTAAATGATCCGGTTTTTCGCGTCGTATGACATCCATTAAAGAATTCATGAATCCCATGATAGCAGAAGTATCCATTCCCTTTGAGTTGATTCTGGGGTTTTTGATAAATGCGTAATAACCTCTGAAAATTAAAGCGTAGGCATCAAGTAGAAATAATCGTTTTTGTGTTGACATATAGATTCATTTTATGATCACGAAGATAAGAAAATTTAATTTTTTACCTGAACAGATATTCATAAACTCAAAACAGGGTTTTATACCTTAAAAAGACAGGTTTATGACATTTTATATCAGGCACTGAGAGATATGATTTAGGTTTGTACTATGGAGAAACAAGAAACTTTTTATAATCTACTCTTTGTCCTTTCAATTTGTATGTTGATTTTGAATGTGATAGTATTGTTTTTAGTGTAGGAAATTGTTAGAAACAAGTTAAACTTTACTGAGAATCAATTTTCTAGGCGAAGAATTCTTTACTTTGCATAAAATGTGATTTATGTACCGTGTTATTATACCTATACTTCTTTTTCTTTTTGTAGAAATATATTCTTTTCAGGCAGTTAAGACAATTGCAAGATCAAAATGGATACTTGCGGCTTATTTAGTTGTTTCTGTTTCATTTTTACTGTATTTGATATATTACTTTTTAAGTCATGATAGAGGGCAGGGACAAGATCGTGTTTTTCAATGGACCATGGGATTCTTCCTTCTTATGTATCTTCCTAAGATCATATTGACTGTAGTCTTACTTTTTGAAGATATCTTCAGGTTGGGACAAGGTGTAATCACTCATTTTGTGCAAAGCAATTCCGGGGAAAGTTTTTTGCCGGGAAGAAGAAAGTTTGTCAGTCAGGTTGCATTAGGGTTGGCCGCCATACCTTTTACCTCTCTTCTGTATGGTATGACTAAAGGGAAATATAATTTCAAGGTGATGAAGCAAACCTTGTTTTTTCCTGATTTACCGGACGATTTTGACGGTACGACCATTACACATATTTCCGATATTCATAGCGGAAGTTTTGACGATGCCGAGAAAATACAATATGCAATTGACCTGATAAATGAACAGCAATCAGATCTGGTACTTTTTACAGGAGATATTGTAAATACTCATGCCAAAGAAATGTTGCCCTGGATTGATATTTTTAAGAAGATCCATAATCCGGTTTTGGGTAAATATTCAGTGTTAGGGAATCACGATTACGGTGAATATTATCAATGGAATTCCCAAGGAGCGAAAGATCAAAATTTTCAGGCAATAAAAGAGTTGCACAAAAAGATTGATTTTAAGCTGTTGCTGAACGAAAATGTAGCCATTAAGAGAGGTGCTGGTGAGATCAAATTAGTAGGTGTTGAAAATTGGGGGATGCATTTTAAAAAGGCCGGTGACTTAGCCAAGGCTTCAGAGGGGATACAACAGAAAGATTTTAAGATATTAATGAGTCACGATCCGAGCCACTGGGAGCATGAAGTGAAAACGCATTCGAACAATTATCATTTAACGCTTTCGGGACATACACACGGTTTTCAGTTCGGGATCGAAATTCCCGGATGGATCAAATGGAGTCCTGTACAATACATGTACAAACAATGGGCGGGATTGTATGAGAATGCGGGACGATATGTGTATGTAAACAGAGGCTTTGGCTTCCATGCTTACCCCGGAAGAGTAGGTATTATGCCAGAAATAACAGTTATTGAACTAAAAAAAGGAGAAAATGTAGCATAATTCAGTAAAAATGTTACATTTGTATATTGTTTTCTGAGGAAAATGTATTTTTTGATAGTATAAAATCAATTTTATGTCAAAATTCGGAGAGTTAATTGATGCTAAAGTTCCTGTATTAATCGATTTTTTTACAGAGTGGAACGAGCCGTCTGTTGCGATGAATGAAGTGATTCGTGACGTTGCTGCGGCGTTAGGAGATAAGGCAAGGGTTATTAAGATTGATGTGGAAAAAAATAGAGAATTAGCAGACGCTCTTAGAGTTAAAGGATTACCAACTTTAATGATTTACAAAGCAGGTCAAATGGTATGGAGACAAAGCGGAGAATTAGACGCTAATACATTGATCACTTTGGTACAGGAGCAAGCTTAATAATTCAGTTTTCCAAATTCAACTCCCTGTTTTTTTAATTCTTGTATCACTTTAGGAAGGACTAATTGTAAATTAGGCCATGCTTTTATACTGTCGTGAAATACGATAATGCTTCCGTTTTGTGTATTTTTGACTACATTTTGAAAGCATTCTTCAGGAGTGGTATTCACATCAAAATCATACGAGATAATGTCCCACATTACAATTGTATATCCGCTTCTACGGATGATTTTGGCTTGGGAAGGTTTAATTTTTCCGTAAGGAGGTCGGAAAAGCTTTGTGGGATTTCCATATTCTTCAATGATCTTATTACATTCTTCAAAGTTACGGACATAGTTCTGAGTCGGGTTTTTCCATCCGTTTAAATGATTATACGTGTGATTTCCTATGGAATGCCCTTTAGCGATTACTTTTTGAAAAATTTCTGGGTGTTTTCTGATATTGTCCCGATACAAAAAAAAGTTGCTTTAATATTTTCTTTTTCTAATAGATCTAAAACCCATTCCGTGATGTCGGGAATCGGACCATCATCAAAAGTAAGATATACTTTTTTGGGCGAATCTGGCACTGTCCAAATGTACTTCGGAAATAAGGATTTAACTATAGGATGTGTTTTTACCCAATTCATAATTTCAAAAAAGCCACGAATAAAAACTTCGTGGCTCATTTAATTTATTTTTTTATTCCATTTCTCTTCTGAATTCGGGGAAGAGTTTGTTGAAATTGTTGAATTTTACTTTTTCCTGATTATAGAAATCTTCATCGTGAGCGTCTTTCATATATTCTAATAGGCTTCTGTAGCGCTCTATGCTACCTACAATGTCGTATCGATTATCATAACGTCCATTAGATGACATGCTATTGAAAAACGTTAATTCGTCCTGATATTTTTGAATAAGCTCAGTCAGTAGTTTTCTGGCTTTGTCTTTTTTGCCGATCTCATAATACCCCTGAACAAACGGTTCAACTATGGTGTAGTATTCAAAATATTTAACAGGCATTTTTTCCATAGCCAGATCAATAACCTTTTCAGCTTTGTCGTTTTTACCTTCAATGATCAGGGCTTCCATTAATCGGGCTAAATTTGTTCTGTATGTAATGCCGTTTCTGCGAGTCTCCGGGTCGTGATAGATTTCAGGACTACCACTATTCCCCAGTACCAGTTGGTTACAATGTTGTACATTTTGTCCGTATCGATCAATCCCATTTCCATAGGGTTTGGTTTGCCTTTTTGAGGCGTTCTCACCGGAACTAATTTGAAGCACAAACCATCCAGTTCTAAGTAATCCTTCATCCATAGATAATCATCTTCACCAAAACTTCCTCCGGTAAAATAGATAGGTCTTTTCCAGTTGTTTTGGTTGATAATGTCAAGCATCATCAAACGATTTTTGTATAAGGCATCTTTTTTGATCTGGAAATGCATAACCGGAACTATGGAGTCATATAGCTTAGGAGAGACAACTTTGTTTGCAATAATGTTTTCTTTGTCAATCGGGATGAAAACCTTATCCGTAGGATAATAGTTGATCCATTGTCCACTTCTCAATTGTACTTTAGCGCGCTCATCATCTAAAGATAAGAACTTGATAAAATCGTCAAGAGAGATAGAGTCTTTAGTGCGTTCAATTAAGAAACTATAATCCCGATTACTACCCCTATACTGTTCCCTGGTAAATGAAATAGGAACAGGATCTGAATTGTAAGCTTTGCGCTTCATTTGGTCAATATACCAGTCAGTCATGAATAAGCTTGTATTGACGATTCTTATGTCTGTTCTGTAACCTTCAATTTCCTGAGCATACCATAACGGGAAAGTGTCGTTATCTCCGATAGTAAAGAGAATAGCATCTTTGTCACAAGAATCTAAATAAGCCTTAGCCATTGCAATAGCAGTATAGCGGTTACTTCTGTCGTGGTCGTCCCAATTCTCTTTGGCCATTAAAAACGGCGAAGTAAGGAAACAAACGGCTAATACAATCGGTACGGTAATCTTAGGTTGTAGTGTTTTTTTAATACCGTCATAAAGAGCATAAACACCAAAGCCCATCCACATTGCAAATACATAGAATGAACCTACCAATGCATAATCACGTTCTCTCGGTTCAAAAGGTCTTTCGTTTAGATATATTTTTAAAGCCAGTCCGGTAAATAGGAATAAAGCTAAAAGAACATAGAAACTTTTAAGGTCTTTTTTAGCATGAAAAATCATTCCGATTAAGGCTAAAATGAAAGGTAAAAAGAAATAAGTATTTCTTCCTTTGTTGTTCAGCATGTCAGGAGTCAGGTTTTCTTGATTTCCTAAGCGCAACTCATCTAAGAAAGTGATACCACTGATCCAGTTACCGTCAAATGTGTCTCCTTTCCATTGATTGTCACTTTGACGACCTACAAAATTCCACATCAGGTAACGCCAATACATATATCCGAATTGAAACTGGAACATGAATTTCATGTTGCTTAAAAAGCTAGGTTTTTCAACAATTAGGTATTCACCATAACCTTTTAAGAACTTATCATACTCGTCCAGATCAAATTTACCTTGATTAAAACCGCTTCTGAACTCGGCAACGACTTCAACTAATTCATGCTCGTCAGCATATTCAGGTTTGATTCTAAAATCTAAAGGTTCGGTGAACATCATGTAATTTACATTGTGTTCGCTACTCCACATTCTCGGTAAGAAGGCTTTGTGATTGTTGTCGGTATTTTGAACGGAATTTTTGTAATTGTTAGTAATGATATACGTTCCGGTTTTGTAATCTCTTTCGTAGTTAGGTTTACCGTCAAGGTAAGGTTGTTCCTCGTCTAGTCCTGAATAAGTGTCTGAAAACTGAGGACCGTAAAATAATTTTTGTTCTCCGTATTGTTCTCTGTTGTAATAAGCTAAAACCTCTGCCGCATCTGAAGGTTTATTCTCGTTGATCGGAGGGTTTGCATTTGCGCGGATTGGCAACATCATCCAGGTTGAAAAACCAATCAAGATGAACAGGGTACATAACAAGATGGTATTGTATAAAACATATCCTTTTTTTCGGGTATAGTTAAGCCCGAAATAAAAGAGCGCTACAATCATTAAGAAGGCAAAAATAGTTCCTGAATTAAAAGGTAGTCCTAAACTATTTACCATAAAAATTTCGGTTTTTCCGAAGAAAGCTAATGTATAAGGTAAAAGTAGTTTGAAAATAAAGAGTAAAATAGCTACAATAGCTATATTGGCTATAATAAAGCTTTTTACGGTAACGTTTTTATATTTTTTAAAGAAATATAAGAAGCCTATAGAAGGCAGTGTTAATAAAGCCATAAAGTGTACTCCGAATGAAAGACCTATAATCAAGGAGATCAATAAAAGCCAGCGATTTCCTCTTGGGGTATCGATTTCTTGTTCCCAACGCAAGCCTAACCAAAACAGGATTGCGATCAGAAAGGAAGCCATGGCGTAAACTTCGGCTTCAACAGCGTTGAACCAAAA
The DNA here is from genome assembly GCF_003148385.1 of Flavobacterium sediminis. NCBI lineage: Bacteria > Pseudomonadati > Bacteroidota > Flavobacteriia > Flavobacteriales > Flavobacteriaceae > Flavobacterium > Flavobacterium sediminis. The sequence continues at coordinate 1,896,874 of NZ_CP029463.1, forward strand.
GCTGTCAGAAAATGTATAGGCTAGCGAAGCGATAAATGCTCCCCCTAAAATTGTAATATAGCTAGAGTTACTCGCATCTTCAGGAATAAATAATCTTTTCATTAAAAGGGTTAGGGACCAGAACATGAATAAGATTGTAAAGGCACTTGAAAACACAGACATCATGTTGACCATTAAAGCTACTTGTGATGCGCTGGTGGCAAACATGGCAAAAAAAGCACCGAGCATTTGAAATAAGGGAGCTCCGGGAGGATGTCCAATTTCTAATTTTGCTGAAGTTGTGATGTATTCGCCACAATCCCAAAAACTCATGGAAGGTTCAACAGTTAAAGAGTAAGTGGTTAATGCAACGGCAAAAGTAATCCATCCTAAGACGGTATTCCATTTCTTGAAATTGAATGAACTCATAGAGATTGTTTTAACTTTAAATAGCTTGTAAACTTCTACAAAGAAACTATTTTTTTGTTTAAGGAAAAGCCAAAAAATAATTTTTAATATTTTTTTTAGAAAAATTTGCAGAATAAAAAATATGTATTACATTTGCACTCGCAATCGAAAAGGTTGTCAGGGTATTGGCCCATGGTGTAATGGTAACACTCCGGTTTTTGGTACCGTCATTCAAGGTTCGAGTCCTTGTGGGCCAACAAAAAAACTCCGCTTTTAAGCGGAGTTTTTTATTTTTAATAATTTCAGAACTTAAATTTTAAATGTAACTACAGGTCTTTTAGCATGATTAACAAGGTCTTCGCTGATACTGCCGTTAAAGAAATGGGAAATTCCTTTTCTGCCGTGAGTACTCATTCCTATTAAATCGGCATTTACTTCTTTGGCGAAGTGTAATATTCCTTTCTCTACATTGATATCATTGTAGATGTGGGTAGAGAATTTATGGATTTTGAAATTGCTTGCAAATTCATCCATAATTTTTTGAGCAACACGAGTAGATTTAAAATTGTTAGGAGTGTTGATGGTTACCAAATGAAGGTGAGCATTAAATTCATTAGCAAAATCAACTACTTTTTCAAAAGGTTTTTTGATTTCGTCTGAAAAATCTGAAGCGAAAACAAAATGATCAACATTGAAGTTGTCATCTTCTTTTTTGATGATCAGAACAGGGATCTCAGAATTACGAACTACTTTTTCAGAGTTTGATCCGATAAACATTTCCTGGAATCCGCTTGCTCCGTGGGATCCCATTACAATCAGGTCAACCTTGTGTTCTTCTGCGTTTCTGATGATACCGCTGAAAGCCATTTCAAACTGAATTATCTTTGTGACTTTTAGGTCATTAAGGTAAGGCGCGCTCATTAAAGTGTCTAATTTGGCAATGGCAGCATTTTTAAACAACATTAGTTCCGGCATCTCGTGTGCGGTAGAAATAGCGTCGTTTCCGGATGTCGGAAGCTCAAGCATGTGGATTAGGAAAATTTCTCCATCGTTTTTTTGAGCAATTTGGGCAGCAACTTTTAACGCATATTCGGCATGTTGAGAAAAATCTGTGGGTACTAAAATTCGTTTCATAAAGTTTGTTTTTTAAAAGGTTGGATGTAAAGATTTACATAATAAAGTTAGTAAATATGCATCAAAACTACAATTTTTTTTTAATTAAAAAAATATGCGTATATTTGCTGCAAATTATTTATTACTAGTTAAATAATGAGGCACGCACAGCGTGCCTCTTTTCATAAAATATGAGTTTTAAAGATAAGGTTCAGCATTTGTTAAATTCAGCGTTGGAAGAACGTGAGGATTTGTTTCTTATTGACTTGAAAATTAGCGAAGGAAATAAAATAAATGTTGTGATAGATGGAGATAATGGTGTAAATTTGCAGGACTGCATTGATGTGAGTAGAGCTATAGAGCACAATCTTGATCGAGAAGAAGAAGATTTTTCACTTGAAGTCGCTTCTGCCGGAGCTGCTAGTCCGTTGCGATTAGTGCGACAGTTTAAAAAGAACATCGGAAGAAAGCTTAAAGTTAAAAAGAATTCGGGGGAGAAATAGAAGCAGAAATAACTGCTGCTGATGAAGAGGGTATTACTTTGGAATGGAAAGCCAGAGAGCCTAAAAAAATAGGTAAAGGAAAAGAAACGGTGGCGAAAAAAGAAGTGTTGCCGTATGCTGAAATTAAAGAAGCAACAGTTATAATATCATTTTAAAAAACAAATAAGTTGACATGGAGAATATTGCGTTAATCGATTCGTTTTCAGAGTTCAAAGATAATAAGCTTATCGATAGAGTTACCTTGATGGCGATCTTGGAAGATGTATTTCGCAATGCGTTAAAGAAGAAATACGGTTCTGATGATAATTTTGATATTATTATAAATCCGGATAAGGGAGATATGGAAATCTGGAGAAACAGAACGGTTGTGGAAGATGGAGAGGTTGAGGATCCGAATTCTGAGATATCACTTTCTGAAGCTCGTAAAATAGAGCCGGATTTTGAAGTCGGAGAAGAGGTGTCGGAAGAAGTGAAGTTGATTGATCTGGGAAGAAGAGCTATTTTGGCTTTGCGTCAAAATCTTATTTCTAAGATACATGAACACGATAATACAAATCTTTACAAACAGTTTAAAGATCTTATAGGTGATATTTACACAGCAGAAGTGCACCATGTTCGTCCTAAAATGATAGTTTTGATGGATGATGAAGGAAATGAGATCGTATTGCCTAAAGATAAACAAATTCCAAATGATTATTTCAAAAAAGGAGATAATGTAAGAGGAATTATTGAGTCTGTAGAATTAAAAGGAAATAAACCGCAGATTGTGATGTCAAGAACATCTCCGGATTTCTTAGAGAAGCTTTTTGAGCAAGAAATTCCAGAGGTATTTGATGGTTTGATTAATGTTAAGAAAGTGGTTAGAATTCCTGGTGAAAAAGCAAAAGTAGCTGTGGATTCTTATGACGACAGAATTGATCCTGTTGGCGCATGTGTGGGAATGAAAGGTTCTCGTATCCATGGTATCGTTCGTGAATTAGGAAATGAGAATATTGATGTGATCAATTATACTACAAATCCGCAGTTGTATATTACCAGAGCATTGAGCCCGGCTAGAGTTTCATCGGTTAAGATTGATGAACAAACCAAAAAAGCAGAAGTTTTCTTGAAAATCGACGAGGTATCAAAAGCTATCGGTAAAGGAGGACACAATATTCGTTTAGCAAGTATGTTGACGGGTTATGATATTGATGTTATTCGTGAAGGTGTTGAAGAAGTGGATGATGTAGAATTGAGAGAGTTTTCAGATGAAATCGAGAACTGGGTAATCGAAGAGTTTGAAAAAATCGGATTAGATACGGCTAGAAGCGTGTTAGGACAAGATGTGGAAGATCTGATAAGAAGAACAGATTTAGAGGAAGAAACTATTTTAGATGTGTTTAGAATTCTAAAAGAAGAATTGGAAGACTAACTCGACATAATTGCTAAACACACAACACAAACTGAATTTTAGAAAAATTAAAAACATTATATGTCTGATAAAAGAGTTATAAGAATCAACAAAGTTTTAAGGGAACTAAATATTTCTCTTGATAGAGCTGTGGACTTTTTAAAAGAAGAAGGGCATGATATTGAATCGAGTCCTAATGCCAAGATCTCTCAAGAGGAGTATGATGTCTTATGTCGACAGTTTTCTGCTGATAAGGGCAAAAAAGAGGCTTCGATTGAAGTGAGTGAAGAAAAGAAGAAAGAGAAAGAAGCTTTAAAGCGAGAGTTGGAAAGAGAATTAGAACTGAAACGTCAGCAGGAAGAGAAGTTGAGGAAGGAGCAGGAAATTATAAAAGCAAAAGTTGTTGTAACTGCGCCTAAGGCAGTAGGAAAGATCGATTTGAATCCGCCTAAGCAGGAAGAGAAAGTTGAAGCTGTTGAGCAAAACATATCAGAAGAGGTAAAATCTCCGGAACCTGAAGAAACTAAGAAAAGTGTTGAAGAAGTAACTCCACCTGTTGAATCAGCTCCAAAGGCTGAACCTGTTCAAAAACAGGAAGAAAAGAAAGTAGAAGAGAAAAAAGCAGAGGGGTTAATCATAGAAGATGAAAAGATACAGACGCAATACAAAAAACTTTCCGGAGCAACGTTTACAGGGCAGAAAATAGATTTGTCTCAGTTTGAAAAACCTAAAAAGAAGAAAGAAGATAAAAAAGACTTCAAAAAAGGAAATCATAACGGAAACAATCAAGGGAACAATAACGGAAATAATCAGGGACAGAATAACAATAATAACGCAAATAAAAAAGAAGGCGAAAATAAAAATAAACGCAAGCGTATTGTTAAACCGGTTCAAGGTGGAAACGGGCAAAACCAACAAGGAGGAAAGAAAGATTTCGGAAGAGATCGTTTCAACAAAGGTAAAAAACCGGTAATCCAAAAAGTTGAGCCTACTGAGGAAGAAGTTAAAAACCAGATTAAAGAAACTCTTGAAAGACTTCAAGGGAAAGGAAATAAATCTAAAGCTGCTAAGTACCGTAAAGATAAACGTGAAACTCACCGTCAGCGTTTAGATGAAGAAATGCAACAACAAGATTTAGAAAGTAAAATCTTGAAAGTAACAGAATTCGTTACGGTAGGTGAAATTGCCACAATGATGGATGTGCCGATTACAAAAGTTATCGGAACTTGTATGTCATTGGGAATCATGGTTACCATGAATCAGCGTTTAGATGCCGAGACATTGTCAATCGTGGCAGATGAATTCGGTTATCAGGTTGAGTTTATTACGACAGATATTGAAGAAGCGATCGAAGAGATTGAAGATACACCGGAAGAATTGGAAGAACGTGCACCGATTGTTACTGTAATGGGACACGTTGACCACGGTAAAACGTCATTTCTGGATTATGTTCGTAAGACCAATGTTATTGCCGGTGAGTCAGGAGGTATTACGCAGCATATCGGGGCTTATTCCGTAAAATTAGAAGAAGGACAAAGAATTACGTTTTTAGATACACCGGGTCACGAAGCCTTTACGGCTATGCGTGCTCGTGGTGCTCAGGTAACGGATATTGCAATTATTGTGATTGCAGCGGACGACGACATCATGCCACAAACAAAAGAGGCGATTAGTCATGCTCAGGCAGCGGGAGTGCCAATGGTTTTTGCGATCAATAAAGTAGATAAACCAACGGCTAATCCGGATAAGATCAAAGAGAAGTTAGCAGCTATGAACTTGTTAGTTGAAGAGTGGGGTGGTAAATACCAATCTCAGGATATTTCTGCTAAAACAGGATTAGGGGTTAAGGAACTTTTGGAAAAAGTGTTGTTAGAAGCAGAGATCCTAGAATTAAAAGCGAATCCGAACAGGTTAGCGCAGGGAACAGTTGTTGAGGCACAGTTAGATAAAGGTAGAGGGTATGTGACAACTATTTTAGTTCAAAACGGAACTCTTAAAATCGGTGATTATGTTTTAGCGGGTAAACATCACGGTAAGATCCGGGCGATGTTTGATGAACGCGGACATAATGTAAAAGAAGCCGGTCCGTCAACACCTGTATCTGTTTTAGGGTTAGACGGTGCGCCGACAGCGGGTGATAAATTTAATGTTTACGAAGACGAAAGAGAGGCAAAACAAATTGCAGCAAAACGTACTCAATTATTACGTGAGCAATCTGTTCGTACACAAAAACATATTACTTTGGCAGAAATCGGACGTCGTATAGCTTTAGGACAATTTAAAGAGTTAAATATTATCTTGAAAGGGGATGTGGATGGTTCTGTAGAAGCACTTTCGGATTCATTCTCAAAATTATCGACTGAAGAAATCCAAATCAATATTATTCATAAAGGAGTAGGAGCTATTACAGAATCAGACGTTTTGTTGGCTTCAGCTTCAGATGCGATCATTATAGGTTTCAATGTTCGTCCTCAGGGAAGTGCGAAAGCCTTAGCTGAAAAAGAAGAAATTGACATCCGTAATTATTCTATTATTTATGATGCAATAGACGATGTGAAGGATGCTATGGAAGGAATGTTGTCGCCGGAATTAAAAGAAGAAGTTACCGGTACTGCAGAAGTTCGTGAGTTGTTCAAGATTTCTAAAGTGGGAACTGTTGCCGGATGTATGATTACTGACGGTAAAGTCTTCAGAAATTCTAAGATTCGTTTGATCAGAGAAGGAGTGGTTATCTATACCGGTGAATTAGCTGCGTTAAAACGATTTAAAGATGATGTTAAAGAAGTGTCAAAAGGATATGATTGTGGTATACAGATAAAGAATTACAACGATCTGAAAGAGTATGATACTATCGAAGCTTTCCAGGAAGTTGAAGTGAAGAAAAAATTAAAATAAGAACAGAGATTTTATATAAAAAAGCCCGGACATTTGGTTCGGGCTTTTTTTATATTTTGAAGGGAGCGATTTGTTTATTTTCCTGGTTTAATAAGTAAAGCGGTCGGATATTTTTTCTTGATTTCGATTAAAGCTTTTTCAGCATGTAAGCGGGATTTGTAATTTCCGACATAGACTTTATAGGTCGGATTGGTATATATAATTGTGCCTTCTATACCGCTAAAATCTCTTTTAAATGTGGCTAATTGATTTTTAGCATCCGAGCTGTTTCCGTAGAAAATTTGTATCTTATAGCTGTTGTTTATTGATAAGTTTGCATTGATTTTTGCTTTTTCTTCTAATAATTCTGAAAATTTCTCATCTTGGCTTAGTGTGGTTTTTCCGCTTTGCGCATGTATACCAATTGAGAAGAAAGAGGTTATAAAAACAATTTTTGTTAATCTTTTGAAAGCTAAATTTCTCATTTTGAATAGTTATTTAAAACAAAAATACAATTAATCTTATTATACCGCGACACAAAGGTTATTTAGAATAGATATAAATTATCTTTTAAGATAAAATTAAGGTTTTTATAATAGTTCGAATGTCGTATTTTTGTCGGAGTTTAAAATAAAGTGTGGTGGCGGAGACTAGTTTTATAGTGCTAAAACCATACCAAAAATGACACGATAATCATAATAAATATGAAAAAGGTGGGTAACCATAAATCATTTTCAAAGATTTTCTTCAGTTTAGCGCTAACGCTATCTTTTTCTTTATCTGTATTTTCTCAAGATGCTGCTCCGGAAGCCGCTGCAGGCGCAGGTGATCCGGCAAAAGGTAAAGAGTTGTTTAATGCCAATTGTGCTGCTTGTCATAAATTAGACAAAAAAGCAACAGGACCTGCTTTAAGGGGGGTTGCTGATAAGTATGACAAAGAGTGGATCTATAAGTGGGTTCGCAATAGTGCAGAGTTGATTAAAGCAGGGGATGCTCAAGCGGTAAAAGTTTTTGAAGAAAACGGGAAAATCCCGATGACGGCTTTTCCTCAATTGTCAAATCAGGATATTGACAATATTTTAGCGTATACGTCTGAGCCAGCAGCGCAGCCTAAAGAGGTGGCGAATGTTCCTGGTACCGATGGTCAAACTCAGGATGCTTCAGGTATTTCAAATGAAGTGATTTTGGGTGCTTTGACATTGGTGTTGGCAATGCTTGTTGTAATGTTGTTGTTGGTTAACAATGTTTTAAGAAGAATTGCTAAGGCTAACGGAATCGAAGTTGGTACTTCGGAAAAATCATTACCGTTGTGGAAAGCATTTGCTAAAAATCAATTTTTAGTATTGTGTTCTGCAATTGTGTTCTTGTTAGTTGCTGCTTATTTTGTTTACGGCTATTTGATGCAGGTAGGTGTGGATCAGGGTTATGCTCCGGTTCAGCCAATACATTATTCGCATAAAATTCATGCCGGAGATAATGCTATTGATTGTAAATACTGTCACTCGTCTGCCAGAGTGAGTAAAACTTCAGGTATTCCTTCGTTGAATGTGTGTATGAACTGTCATAAAAACATTAGTGAAGTTGCTGAGTCGACTGCTACAGAGGAGCATTCTAAGGCGTTTTATGATGAGCAGATCCAAAAATTATATGCTGCTGTTGGTTGGGATCCGGCTAAGCAAGCGTATACAGGAAAAACGCAACCGGTTAAATGGGTAAGAATTCACAACCTTCCGGATTTTGTATACTTTAATCACTCTCAGCACGTAACGGTTGCAGGGGTTGAGTGTCAGAAATGTCACGGTCCTGTTGAAACGTATGAGGTTATGGAGCAATTTGCGCCATTGACTATGGGTTGGTGTGTGAACTGTCATAGAGAGACTAATGTGAAAGTTGAAGATAATGAATACTACAAAAAGATTCATGAAGAGCTTTCTAAAAAGTATGGTGTTGACAAGTTAACAGCTGCTCAAATGGGAGGATTAGAATGTGGTAAATGCCACTATTAATAAATTAATTTAAGAAGCTAATATCAATATATAATATGGCATCAAACAAAAAATACTGGAAAAGTGTTGAGGAGCTAAATGAAAATAGTTCTATTGTTGAGACGCTAAGAAACAATGAGTTTGTTGAACAAATTCCTGTAGATGAATTTTTGGGGAACAAAGAGAATTTATCAACAGCGGGGACAACTCGTCGTGACTTTTTGAAATACGTAGGTTTTAGTACAGCTGCTGCTTCTTTGGCTGCTTGTGAAGGACCTGTAGTAAAATCGATTCCTTATGTAGTGCAACCTGAAGAAATTATTCCCGGAGTAGCAGATTATTATGCTACAACTGTTGCAGACGGATTTGATTTTGCAAACATTTTGATCAAAACACGAGAAGGCCGTCCGATCAAAGTTGAAAACAATAAATTAAAAGGAGCTGTTTCTGGGGCAAATGCCAGAGTTCATGCTTCGGTTTTGTCTCTATATGACAGTTTGCGTTTAAAACAACCTAAGATTGCGGGTAAAGATGCAACTTGGGCTGAAGTAACTGCGAAAATTAAATCGAGTTTAGATGAGGCTAATGAAAAAGGCGGAAATGTAGTAGTGTTAACTTCAACTTCTGCTAGTCCTTCAACGGATGCTTTATTAGCTGAATTAAAAGCTAAATATCCGACCGTAAAACAAGTGGTTTATGATGCTGTTTCTGAATCAAATGCTTTAGATGCTTTTGAAACGGTTTATGGTGTTAGAGGTTTTGCTGGTTATGACTTTTCTAAAGCAGATGTTATTGTTTCTGTTGGTGCTGATTTCTTAGGAGATTGGCAAGGTGGTGGATACGATGCCGGTTATGCTATGGGGAGAGTTCCTAAAAACGGAAAAATGTCTAAGCATATCCAGATGGAGGCTAATATGTCTTTGGCTGGCGCAAATGCTGATAAACGTATACCTTTAACAGTTGCTCAGCAAAAACAAGCATTAGTAGACTTGTATAGTGCTGTTGTAGGCGGGGCTGCTTCCGGATTGAAAAATGCTGAAGTAACTAAAGCTGCTCAACAATTAAAAGCGGCAGGTTCTAAAGGTGTTGTGGTAACCGGGTTAGATGACTTGGATGCTCAGTTATTGGTATTAGCGATTAATGCTGCTATCAGTTCTGAGGCCTTTAATCCTAGTGTAACTAAGTTAACAAGAAAAGGTAATGTTAAAGAAGTTGCTCAATTAGTAGCAGATATGAAATCAGGTGCTGTTCATACTTTAATTATGAATGGAGTTAATCCTGTTTATACTTTAGCAAATGCAAAAGACTTTACTGAAGGTCTTAAAAAAGTGAAATTATCAGTAGCTTTTTCTTTGAAAGAAGATGAAACGGCTACTTTAACTACAATAGCTGCTGCTGCTCCGCATTATTTAGAATCTTGGGGAGATGTGTCTATAGAAAGAGGACACTATAGTATTATGCAGCCGACTATTCGTCCATTATTTGATACAAAACAATTCCAAGAAGTTTTATTAAGCTTGTTAGGTAATAGTACGGCTTATTATGATTATTTGAAAGGTTTCGCAGCTGCTCAATTAGGTGGTAAGTCTTGGAATCAGGTAGTTCATGATGGTTTTGCTCAAACTGAAGTTGCTCCTTTAGAAGCTGCTTCTTTTGATGCTTTGGCTTCGGCTTCTAAGTTAGCTGCTGCAAAAGTTTCAGGTATGGAGTTAGTATTGTATACTAAGACGGGAATGGGTGACGGACAACAGGCTAATAATCCTTGGTTACAAGAGTTTCCTGATCCGATTACAAGAGTTTCTTGGGATAACTATGTTACTGTTTCGAAAAAAGATGCTGAAAAGCTAGGTTTTGAAAACTGGAATGTAGCTAACGGAGGTTTAAACGGTAGTTATGCGACTTTAAAAGTGGGTAATGCTACTTTAACTAAAGTTCCTGTAGTTATTCAACCAGGTCAGGCTGTTGGAACTGTAGGTTTGGCTTTCGGTTACGGTAAAACCGCTGCTTTAAAAGAAGAAATGCAGGTAGGTGTTAATGCTTACGCTCTTTATAATAATTTTAATACTGTTCAAAATGTTACTGTAACAAAAGATGAAGGTGAGCATGAATTTGCTTGTGTTCAGTTACACAAAACATTAATGGGTAGAGGAGATATCATTAAAGAAACTACTTTAGAGGTATTCAATACTAAAGATACAGAAGTTTGGAATCCTATTCCATTAGTATCTTTAGATCACAAAGAAACGCCTTCTACGGAAGTGGATCTTTGGGAATCTTTTGACAGAAGTGTAGCGCATCACTTTAATTTATCAATTGACTTAAACGCTTGTACGGGTTGTGGTGCCTGTGTAATTGCTTGTCATGCTGAAAATAACGTTCCTGTAGTAGGTAAGTCTGAAGTAAGAAGAAGTCGTGATATGCACTGGTTGCGTATTGATAGATACTATTCTTCTCAGGATACATTTGAAGGAGATGTTGAGTTGAAAGAAGAAACGTCAGGAATGATGAATTCAATTGAAACTTTCAGAGGTATGGAAGATCCGGCTGAGAATCCTCAAGTGGCTTTCCAACCGGTAATGTGTCAGCATTGTAACCATGCACCTTGTGAAACAGTTTGTCCTGTTGCAGCAACGTCTCATGGTAGAGAAGGTCAAAACCACATGGCTTATAACCGTTGTGTAGGTACTCGTTACTGTGCAAACAACTGTCCGTATAAAGTACGTCGTTTCAACTGGTTCTTGTATAACAAGAATAGTGAATTCGATTATCATATGAACGATGACTTAGGTCGTATGGTATTGAATCCTGATGTTAACGTGCGTTCTCGTGGGGTGATGGAAAAATGTTCTATGTGTATCCAAATGACACAAGCTTCTAAATTAAAAGCAAAACGTGAAGGAAGACCGGTAAAAGACGAAGAATTCCAAACGGCTTGTTCTGCAGCTTGTTCTAGTGGTGCAATGGTATTTGGTGATGTGAATGATAAAGAAAGTAAAGTGGCTAAATTAGCTGAAGATGCAAGAATGTATCACTTACTGGAACATGTCGGAACTAAACCGAATGTATTCTATCACGTTAAAGTTAGAAACGAAAAATAAAATATTAATTAACAGAAACAATATAAAGGATTATGTCGTCTCATTACGAAGCACCCATTAGAAAACCTTTAGTGGTAGGAAACAAATCTTATCACGATGTTACGGTAGATGTTGCAAAACCGGTAGAAGGTCGTGCAAATAAGCAATGGTGGATTGTATTCTCGATAGCATTTGCTGCTTTCTTATACGGTTTAGGCTGTATGATTTATACAGTATCTACTGGTATTGGTACTTGGGGTTTAAATAAAACAATTGGCTGGGCCTGGGATATCACTAACTTCGTTTGGTGGGTAGGTATTGGTCACGCCGGAACACTTATCTCTGCTGTATTATTATTATTCCGTCAAAAATGGAGAATGGCTATTAACCGTTCTGCAGAAGCAATGACGATTTTCTCGGTAATGCAGGCAGGTTTATTCCCGATCATTCACATGGGGCGTCCATGGTTAGGATATTGGGTGTTACCTATTCCGAATCAATTCGGTTCTTTATGGGTGAATTTTAACTCTCCGTTATTGTGGGACGTATTTGCAATCTCAACGTATTTATCGGTATCATTAGTTTTCTGGTGGACTGGTTTATTACCTGACTTTGCTATGCTTCGCGATAGAGCGGTTACTCCTTTTACAAAAAGAGTTTATTCTACATTATCATTCGGTTGGAGTGGTAGAGCAAAAGACTGGCAACGTTTTGAAGAGGTTTCTCTTGTGTTAGCCGGTTTAGCAACGCCTCTTGTACTTTCAGTACACACGATCGTATCATTTGACTTCGCAACATCGGTTATTCCGGGATGGCATACTACAATCTTGCCGCCTTACTTCGTTGCAGGGGCTATTTTCTCAGGATTTGCCATGGTACAGACCTTGTTAATCATCATGAGAAAAGTATCACAACTTGAAGATTATATTACCTTACAACACATTGAATTGATGAATCTTATTATTATGATTACAGGTTCAATCGTAGGTACAGCTTATATTACTGAGTTATTCATTGCTTGGTATTCAGGAGTTGAGTATGAACAATATGCGTTTTTAAACAGAGCAACAGGACCTTACTGGTGGGCATACTTATGTATGATGAGCTTTAATGTTGTTTCGCCTCAGGTAATGTGGTTTAAAAAGATCAGAACAAGCATTGCAGCTTCATTTGTTATATCGATCATTGTAAATATCGGTATGTGGTTTGAGCGTTTTGTAATCATTGTTTCGTCATTACATAGAGATTATTTACCTTCTTCATGGACAATGTTCCAACCAACTTTTGTGGATGCAGGTATTTATATAGGAACTATTGGATTCTTCTTTGTATTGTTTTTATTGTACTCAAGAAGTTTCCCTGTAATTGCACAGGCTGAAGTTAAGACTATTTTGAAGTCTTCAGGTGATAATTACAAAAGAGAGAGAGAATTAAACGATCACAATCATTCTGATAATCATTAATATCATGAGTAATAAAGTTATACACGCTATATATAATGATGATGATGTGTTAATGGATGCTGTTAAACAAACAAGAGCAGCTCATCATCATATTGAAGAGGTTTATACACCTTTTCCGGTTCACGGTTTAGATAAAGCTATGGGCTTAGCGCCAACAAGAATTGCAATTGCTTCGTTCATTTATGGTTTAATAGGATTGTCTTTTGCAGCTACATTGATGAATTATATAATGATCGTTGATTGGCCTCAGGATATTGGTGGTAAACCAAGTTTTAGTTTTATTGATAACATGCCGGCATTCGTGCCTATTATGTTTGAGTTGACTGTTTTCTTTGCAGCTCACTTAATGGTAATTACATTCTACATGAGAAGTAAATTATGGCCATTTAAAAAAGCTGAAAACCCGGATGTAAGAACTACTGATGATCATTTCTTAATGGAAGTTGGTGTTCATGGTGATGAAGAAGAATTAGTTTCTTTCTTTAAGTCTACAGGAGCAGTTGAAGTAAAAGTAATTGAAAAGCATTAACAAGTATGAAAAGCTTATATAAAATTGTAGCTGTAGTTGGTCTATCAATTGTTGCAACTTCTTGTTTCAACAAGAACAAGCCTAACTATCAATTTTTCCCGAACATGTATGAAGCGGTTCCTTACGAGACCTATTCAGAACATGAAGTTTTTAAAGGAGGTAAAGAAGGTCTGTTGCCGGTAGAAGGAACTATCAAGAGGGGTTTTGTACCTTATGAAATTCCGAATACTCCGGAAGGATACACTTTGGCAAAGGAAACTTTGAAATCCCCATTAGATTCTTTAGCGTTAGATACTGAAAAAGGTAAGGCGTTATTTAATATCTATTGTGCTATTTGCCACGGCGAAAAAGGCGATGGTAAAGGAACTTTAGTGAAAAGAGAAAAATTCTTAGGGGTACCTAACTATAAAGATAGAGAAATTACAGAAGGTAGTATTTATCACGTAATAACTTATGGATTAAATGCCATGGGATCTCATGCTAATCAATTGTCTCAAGAAGAAAGATGGCAAGTAGCAGATTACGTTTTAAAACTAAAATCAGAATTATAATTGTAAAACACTTTTGAAAATAATTGATATGTACACGTTTTCAAGTAAATTAAAAACTTTTTCTTTGATTTTGATGGTGATTGGAGCTATCGGGATTGGAGTAGGTTTTTGGAGTGCACCAAAAACTGTAGAAGAAGTTGAAACGATCTTATTAGAAGAAAGCCATGGTCATCATGATCAAGTAGCTTCTCACGATGCGCATGCAGCACATGACGCACACGCTGATGCTGCTCATCAGGAACATGTGAACCATGTTTTCCACCAATTGCAAAACAAACCTTGGGCTGCTTTTTATGTAGCTTGTATTTTCTTTATGTTGCTGAGTGTTGGTGTTCTGGCTTTTTATGCAATTCAACAAGTAGCATTAGCAGGGTGGTCTCCGATACTTTTCAGAGTTATGGAAGGTATTACGGCTTATTTATTACCCGGTTCAGTAATCTTCTTGTTGGTTTTGGTTCTTTCAGGAGTACACATGAACCACTTGTTTACATGGATGGATCCTGAAGTAGTTGCTAATGACCATTTAATCCAAGGGAAATCAGGTTACTTGAATGTTGCATTTTTCTTAATCAGAGCCGTATTATTTTTAGGTGTTTGGAATTTATATAGATTCTTTTCAAGAAAGAACTCTATTGCACAAGATAATGCAGATGGTGTGACTTTTTATAAAAAGAATTTTAAAATGGCCGCATCATTCTTAGTGTTCTTCATCGTTTCTGAGTCATTAATGTCTTGGGATTGGATTATGTCACTAGATCCGCATTGGTATAGTACTTTATTTGCTTGGTATGTTTTTGCTAGCTTCTTTGTTAGTGGTATCACAGCTATAGCAATGGTTACTATTTATTTAAAATCTAAAGGCTATTTAGAGCAAGTGAATACCAGTCATATCCATGATTTAGCTAAATTCATGTTTGGTATCAGTATTTTCTGGACTTACCTATGGTTCTCTCAGTTTATGTTGATTTGGTATTCAGATATTCCGGAAGAGGTTACTTATTTCGTAACCAGAATCGAACATTACAAATTACCGTTCTTCGGTATGTTAGTAATGAACTTTGTCTTCCCGTTATTGATCCTTGTTAATACAGACTTTAAACGTTTGTCTTGGATTGTAGTTATGGCAGGTATTGTAATTTTAGCAGGTCACTACGTTGATTTTTATAACATGGTGATGCCGGCTACAGTTGGTGACCAATGGTTCATCGGATTACCTGAAATTAGTGCTATCTTATTTTTCTTAGGATTGTTTATTTTTGTAGTGTTCACTGCATTGACAAAAGCACCTTTAGTAGCAAAAGGAAATCCGTTAATGGAAGAAAGCAAACATTTTCATTATTAATATTTAAAGAAATAAACAAATGACAGGTTTATTGGTATTTATTATTTTAGTTTTAGTCGGAGTTGCCATTTGGCAGTTAACTAAAATATTTGATTTAACTCAAGTTGGCACAGCTAGTACAGAAGTTGCTGATGATAGAGATAATAGTGTTAACGGATATTTAATGTTTGCATTCGTTGGGTTTATATATATATTTACTATATACTCAATTTATGCTTGGGGACATCTGGTTTTAGGTACACCGGCTTCAGAACATGGCCCTGATTATGATAACTTAATGGCTATTTCATTGGTTATTATATTTATTGTACAAACAATTACACAGTTCTTGTTGCATTATTTTGCTTTTAAATATAGAGGAAAACAAGGTCAGAAAGCTTTATATTTTGCTGATAATAGTAAATTAGAAGCAGTTTGGACAATTATTCCCGTAATTACTTTGGCAGGTTTGATCTTATACGGATTGTATACTTGGAATAACATTATGTTCTATGATAATGAAGAGGATGTAATGTATGTAGAAGTATATGCTAAACAATTCGGATGGGAAGTTAGATATTCCGGTACTGATAATACTTTAGGTAAAGCGAATGTTCGTTTTATTGAAGGTATCAATACTTTGGGAGTTGATTTGGCTGATCCTGCTGCACAAGACGATAAAGTAACAAACGAATTACACTTACCAAAAGGTAAAAAAGTAGTTTTTAAGTTCCGTTCACAAGATGTTCTTCACTCGGCTTATATGCCTCACTTTAGAGCTCAAATGAACTGTGTTCCGGGTATGATTACACAATTTACGTATGTTCCTACTGTAACAACAGCAGATATGCGTGAAGATGATAATATAAAAGAAAACGTAGCTAGAATTAATGAAATTAGAGCTAAAAAGAGTAAAGAACTTGAAGCAAAAGGAGAATCTGCTTTAGAGCCTTATACATTTGATTATTTATTACTGTGTAATAAGATTTGTGGGGCTTCTCACTACAATATGCAAATGAAGATTGTAGTTGAAACTCCGGAAGAATTCAAAGCTTGGTTAGCAGAAAAGCCTACATTGGCTTCACAATGGAAAGAGGCTAATGCTCCTGCTGAAACGGCTCCTGTAGTTCCGGAAGTTATGGAAACAGTAGTGGATACAACTAAAGTTTTAGCTCAAAATTTAAATTAATTAGATCAATAATATAGAATTATAGATTATGTCAGCACTAGAACACGGTCATCACAAACAAACGTTCATAACAAAATATATTTTTAGTTATGATCACAAGATGATTGCTAAGCAATATTTGATTACTGGTTTGGTAATGGGTATCGTAGGTATCTTATTATCGATTTTATTCCGTTTGCAGATTGCTTGGCCTGAAGAATCATTTGGAATATTTAAAGTTTTATTAGGTGAAAAATTTGCTCCTGACGGAGTAATGCGTCAAGATATTTACTTAGCATTGGTAACAATACACGGTACCATTATGGTATTCTTCGTGTTAACTGCCGGATTAAGTGGTACGTTCAGTAACTTGTTAATTCCATTGCAGATCGGTGCAAGAGATATGGCTTCCGGTTTTATGAATATGCTTTCATACTGGTTGTTCTTCCTTTCTTGTGTTATCATGTTGAGTTCACTATTCATTGAGTCAGGTCCTGCTTCAGCAGGTTGGACAATTTATCCGCCGTTGAGTGCATTACCGCAAGCAATTCCGGGTTCAGGTCTTGGTATGACGCTTTGGTTGGTAGCTATGGCAATTTTCATTGCATCTTCTTTAATGGGATCATTGAATTATATTGTTACAGTAATTAATTTGAGAACTGAAGGTATGTCAATGACAAGATTACCATTGACAGTTTGGACTTTGTTCGTAACAGCGATCATCGGTGTTGTTTCATTCCCGGTATTGTTCTCTGCTGCTCTTTTGTTGATCTTTGACAGAAGCTTCGGTACATCATTCTATTTATCAGACATCTTTATTTCAGGTGAAGTACTACACTACCAAGGAGGTTCTCCAGTATTGTTCGAACACTTATTCTGGTTCTTAGGTCACCCTGAAGTATATATTGTATTATTGCCGGCTTTAGGTATTACCTCAGAAATTATTGCAACAAACTCAAGAAAGCCTATCTTTGGTTACCGAGCAATGATTGCTTCTGTTTTAGCAATCGCTTTCTTGTCAACTATCGTTTGGGGTCACCACATGTTCGTGTCAGGTATGAATCCTTTCTTAGGATCTGTGTTTACTTTCACAACGTTATTGATCGCAATTCCTTCAGCAGTAAAAGCATTTAATTATATCACTACCTTATGGAAAGGTAACTTACAGTTAAATCCTGCTATGTTGTTCTCTATCGGATTGGTTTCAACATTTATTACAGGTGGTTTAACAGGTATTATTTTAGGAGATAGTACATTAGATATTAATGTTCACGATACATATTTCGTTGTAGCTCACTTCCACTTAGTAATGGGTATCTCTGCACTTTACGGTTTCTTTGCCGGAGTGTATCACTGGTTCCCTAAGATGTTCGGGCGTATGATGAATAAAAATTTAGGTTATGTTCATTTTTGGGTAACTGCAGTTTGTGCTTACGGAGTATTCTTCCCGATGCACTTCTTAGGAATGGCTGGTTTACCACGTCGTTACTATACAAATTCAGCTTTCCCTTTATTTGATGAATTAGCTGACGTTAATGTATTGATTACTGTATTTGCAATTGTAGGTTCGATCTTCCAAATCGTTTTCTTCTGGAATTTCTTCTACAGCATGTTCTACGGTAAAAAAGCAACAGAAAATCCTTGGAAAGCTAACACCTTAGAATGGACTACTCCGGTAGAGCACATTCACGGAAACTGGCCGGGAGAATTACCGGTAGTTCACCGTTGGGCTTATGATTATAGTAAACCAGGGCATGAGGATGATTTTGTACCGCAAAATGTTCCTATGAAAGAAGGAGAAGAAGAATTACATCACTAAATTCATATAGCGTTAATAAAGAAAACCTTTCCGATTGGAAAGGTTTTTTGTTTTATCTTTGCTGATATTTGATGATTATGAACGAAAATTTGGATCCGAATAAAGAACGTTTTACGCCTCAGGAAATAGATATAGAAAGAGCTTTACGGCCACTTTCTTTTGATGATTTTGCCGGGCAGGATCAGGTTTTGGAAAACTTGAAGGTCTTTGTTCAGGCTGCCAATCTGAGAGATGATGCTCTGGATCATACATTGTTTCATGGACCACCGGGTTTGGGGAAAACAACATTGGCTAACATCTTGGCAAATGAACTAGGAGTAGGAATTAAGATTACTTCAGGTCCGGTTTTAGATAAGCCAGGAGATTTGGCCGGATTGTTGACTAATTTGGAGGAACGGGATATTCTGTTTATCGATGAGATCCATCGTTTAAGTCCGGTTGTGGAGGAATACCTTTACTCTGCTATGGAGGATTATAAAATTGATATAATGATAGAAACAGGGCCTAATGCACGTACGGTTCAGATCAATTTAAATCCTTTTACTCTGGTTGGAGCTACAACGCGTTCTGGATTGTTGACTGCACCGATGAGAGCTCGTTTCGGGATTCAAAGTCGTTTACAATATTATAATACTGAATTACTGACAACAATTGTGCAACGTAGTGCCTCTATTTTGAAAATGCCTATATCAATGGAAGCAGCAATCGAAATCGCAGGAAGAAGTCGGGGGACGCCTCGTATTGCTAATGCTTTATTGAGAAGAGTTCGCGATTTTGCACAAATAAAAGGGAATGGAAAAATAGACATTGAGATCGCTAAATTTGCTTTGAGAGCTCTAAATGTTGATGCACACGGATTGGATGAAATGGATAATAAGATATTGACAACCGTTATAGATAAATTCAAAGGAGGTCCTGTCGGCTTAACAACTTTGGCTACAGCAGTTTCAGAAAGCGGTGAAACGATTGAAGAAGTATATGAGCCGTTTCTGATTCAAGAAGGGTTTATTATCAGAACTCCTAGAGGTCGAGAAGTCACAGAGAAAGCTTACAAGCATTTAGGAAGGATAAAAGGGTTTAATCAAGGAGAATTGTTTTAAATTGATTAACAACAAAGAAAAATATTCACAATTAATCAAAGCCGAATCGAAAAGACTCGGCTTTTTGTCTTGTGGTATAGCTAAAGCAGATTTTTTGGAAGAGGAAGCGCCCCGATTAGAAAAATGGCTGAAAGAACAACGAAACGGAGAGATGGGCTACATGGAGAATCATTTTGATAAACGTTTAGACCCGCGTTTATTAGTTGAAGGTTCAAAAAGCGTCATTTCATTAGTATTGAATTATTATCCGGAAGAAAAACAACGTAACGACTCCTATAAAATCTCCAAATATGCTTACGGAGAAGATTATCACTTTGTTATAAAAGACAAATTAAGACAATTGTTAGATTTTGTCCAATCTGAGGTCGGAGAGGTCAATGGGCGTTATTTTGTGGATTCAGCACCGGTTTTAGATAAAGCTTGGGCGGCTAAGGCAGGCTTAGGTTGGATTGGAAAGAATGCTAATCTTATAACAAAAGGGATTGGCTCTTTTTATTTTGTTGCTGAACTGATTATTGATCTGGAATTGGACTATGATTCACCTACAACTGATCATTGCGGAACTTGTACGGCGTGTATTGACGCTTGCCCTACTGAAGCGATTATAGCACCCTATGTAGTTGACGGAAGTAAGTGTATCTCTTATTTTACCATTGAATTAAAAGGAGCACTGCCGGAAGATGTTAAAGGAACATTTGACGATTGGTTCTTCGGTTGTGACACCTGTCAGGATGTTTGCCCTTGGAATCGATTCGCAAAGCCACACAATGAGACTGCCTTTGAGCCTAATTTTAACTTGTTACATTTTACAAAGAATGATTGGGAAAACCTATCGAAAGAAGCATTCAATCAAATATTTAAAAACTCAGCAGTTAAGAGAACAAAATTTGAGGGTTTTAAAAGAAATGTTGATTTTTTAAAAGGTTAAGAATTATTTGTAGACTCTCTTTCTATGATACTTGTTTCAAGTGAAATAGTCCTTGGAGCAAATGGAATTCCATTTTTTTTATGAGTCATTTCTTCAAATAATAGTTTGAAAGATTGAACACCCATTTCATAACTAGGTTGGTCTACGGTACTCAATTTTGGAGTAATAACTTGAGACATAAACCAATTGCTGAACCCTATTATTTTAACTTGTTGAGGGACTTTAATTTCAATTTCATTAAAACAAGCCAAAACTCCGACAGCTACTAAATCGGTAATTACAAATATGCCGTCAATATCTTTGTGTTGCTCTATAATTTCTTTAGCAAAAGTTTTACCTTCTTCAAATGTTACGTTTTCACAAGTGTAAACTAATTTTGGGTCAAATGGGATGTTGTTTTTTTCTAATGCCATTTTATAACCTAAAAAACGATCTATGGCATTTTGTGGATTTATTGGACCACGAATATGGGCTATTTTTTTACACCCTTTTATGATTAAATGTTCTACAGCTTCAAAAGCTGCTTTCTTATCATCGATAATTACTTTGGAACAATTGACAAGCTTTGAGATTTTATCAAATAAGACTAATGGAATTCCTCTCGAAATAATTTCTTTAATATGATTGTCAAAATTGGATTGATTAGAAAGAGACATAATTATTCCATCAACTCTTTTATTAAGTAATAATTCTACTTGCTTTTTTTCTAACTCCAAAGATTCGTTTGATTGAAGTGTAATGACTAAATAGCCATTTTTTTCTGCTTCATCAATAATGCCATTAATAACATTAGAAAAAAAATGATGAACTACCTCAGGAATTATTAATCCAATAGTTTTAGATTCTTTTGTTCTTAAATTCACGGCAAAACTATTTGGAGTATAATTAAGTTCCTTCGCAAGATCCAAAACTGCCTTTTGGGTTTTTTTACTTACATCAGGATAATTTTTTAAGGCTTTAGAAACAGTGGTAATTGAGATTCCTAAAATTTCTGCTATTCTTTTTAGTGTTATATTATTCATTATACAAATATGATAAAAAAGGGAAAATAAAAATCGAAAACGTTTTCGATAATTTAAATATAAAAAAAATAATAATTTCGAAATAATTAAATCAAAAAAATCAATTAACTTAAATAATTTTACATCATGAAAGTGATTTTTAGCTTAAAAAAAATTTTCTATTTCATTTTATTTTTTTCAATGAGTTTCTCATTTGCTCAAAATGGGAAGTTATCAGGAAATGTTAAAGATGATTTTGGGAATCCACTATTTGGAGTTAATCTAACCATTGAGAACACGTCTAAAGGTGCTTCAACAGATTTTGAGGGTAATTATGTAATTAATGATGTGCCATCTGGGAATGCTGTTGTTGTTGCAAGATATCTTGGGTTTAAAATGATAAAGAAAGAAGTTCTTATTGAAGGAGAAACGACTTTAGATTTTGTTTTACAAGAAGATGCAACTGAATTACAAGATATTGTTGTTACGGGAGTTGTAAATAAAGCAACAAAATTAAAATCTAGTGTTTCTATTACATCGGTTAATATTGAGCAAGTAGAACAGACCGCCCCTAGATCTACAGCAGAAATTTTTAGAACCATTCCAGGTATTCGTTCAGAGTCTTCTGGTGGTGAAGGAAATTCGAATATTTCTGTTAGAGGGGTGCCAATTTCTTCTGGAGGTTCAAAATATTTGCAAATACAAGAAGATGGGTTACCAGTGCTTTTATATGGTGATATGTCCTTTGCAACAGCAGATATTTTTACGAGATTTGATAGAAATATAGCAAAAATTGAAGCTATTAGAGGTGGTTCAGCATCTACTTTATCGTCTAATTCGCCTGGTGGAATTATTAATTTTATTAGTAAAACTGGTAGGACAGAAGGAGGTAGTTTAGCAACAACTTTTGGCGTAGATTATAATTCTTTTAGAACAGATTTAGAATATGGTACTAAAATCGGGGAAGGATTATACTTTCATGTCGGTGGATTTTATAGGTTAGGAGAAGGAGTGAGAAGTCCAGGATTTATAGCAAATAATGGTGGTCAAGTTAAGTTTAATATAACCAAAGAATTTGAAAAAGGATCTATTACAATTTATACTAAATTTTTAAACGATAGGGCTGCAGCTTATATGCCAATGCCAATACAAGTAACTGGAACAAACTCAGATCCTAATTGGGGAAGTGTTAGTGGTTATGATGCTACTTCTGGAACGCAACAGTCAATTTATTTAAATCATAATGTAGGTCTAGGTCCAGATGGACAATTAAATAGAACTGCAGTAAGTGATGGAATGCATCCTGTTTCAAAATCTATAGGAGCCAATTTGGATTTCAATTTAGGAGAAGGTTGGAAAGTGAATAATAACGGTCGATTTTCGGCTAATAGCGGACAGTTTATAGCTCCTTTTCCAGCACAAGTAGCAACTGCTGCTGAGATTGCAGATTCGTTTGGAGTGGGTTCAACCTTGACTTATGCTAATGATGGTTCTCTTTTTAATACTGCTAATGGATTAGTTTCAAGAATCCATATGTTTGATGCTAAATTAAATAATTTAAATAACTTTATGAATGATTTGAGAGTGTCAAAACAATTTAATGAAATTGGTTTAGGAATAACTGCAGGTTATTTTAAATCGATTCAAAATGTATCAATCTCTTGGTTGTGGAACTCTTATCTTCAAGAAGTGTCTGATAATAATCCTCGTTTAATTAATGTTACTGATGCGGGAGGGAATTTATTATCAGAAAACGGATTATATGCTTATGGGACACCATTTTGGGGTAATTTAGCTAGAAATTATGATACACAATACAATGTTTCTGCTCCTTATTTGAACGTAGCTTTAGACATAAATGATGATTTAATTGTAGAAGGTGGAATTCGTTATGATAAAGGTAGAGTTAATGGTTCATTTGCTGGAGGAACTAGTACGACTTATGATATCAATAATGACGGATCTATTTCAGTCCCTGAACAAAATGTATTTGCAATTGATAATGCTAATACAACGGCTGTAGATTATGAGTACAGTTATGTGTCCTATACTTTCGGAGCTAATTATTTGTTAAATGAACAATCATCTGTTTTTGCAAGATATAGTAAAGGAGCTTCTGCTAAAGCAGATAGGATTTTGTTTTCAGGTTTAAATTATTTAGATGGTGATAAAATTAATGCAAGAGATTTTTTAGCCCAATTAGAGATTGGTTATAAAAGAAAATTCACAAATGGTTATGTATTTGTAACAGCTTTCCAATCGACAACAAATGAAGAAGGAGGCTTTGAAGCAACATCAAATAGAATTATTGAGAATGATTACAAATCATTAGGTTTAGAATTAGAATCTTCTTATAATGTAACTGAAGATTTAAATCTTAGAGGTGCTTTTACTTATACAAAAGCAGAAATTACTTCTGGACCAAACGATGGTAATGAAGCTAGAAGACAACCAAAATTAATGTATAATTTTATTCCGACATATAGTTTTTCAAAGAAGAAGAATACATTTGGATTAAGCTTTATAGGACAATCTAAAGCATTCGCGCAAGACACTAATGAGTTAGTAATGAATGGTTTTGTCATTGTGAATGGCTTTTTAGAATTTACTTTAGTAAAAGATTTAGCATTAAATATTGCAGGGAATAATTTATTTGATACACTGGCAATTACTGAAGCAGAAGAAGGAAGTATAACAGATAATACAACAAATATTGTAAGGGCTAGACCTTTACCTGGTAGATCATTATCAATGGCTTTGTCATATAGATTTTAAATTTTTAGTTAGATTTTTATTAGATAAATCCCTATACCTAAAAGTATACGAATTTTAGGTATGGGATTTGTTTTAATAACTTGAGTTAAAACGGAATAGCAAACTTTACATATTACGAATAATGATAAAAAAAGTAAAACTGAGTTTTTGGCAAATCCTAAACATGAATGTTGGTTTTTTTGGAATTCAGTATAGTTTTGGTTTGCAACAAAGTGCCGTAAATCCTATCTATGATTTTTTAGGAGCAACTCCAGATGAAATTCCGTTATTAAATCTTGCTGGTCCAGTGACAGGATTATTGGTTCAACCTATAATTGGAGCATTAAGCGATAAGACTTGGCATCCAAAATGGGGACGTAGGAAGCCTTATTTCTTAATTGGTGCGTTGTTGTGTAGTTTAAGTTTAATAATGTTTCCTTTTAGTAGTTCTTTATGGATGGCAGCTGGTTTACTTTGGATTTTAGATGCAGGGAATAATATGGCAATGGAACCTTATCGTGCTTTTGTAGCGGATAAATTAATTCCAGAACAACAGCCTCTTGGATTTCAAATGCAAAGTTTTTTTACAGGTTTTGGTCAAACGTTGGCTAATTTATCACTATTTATTTTTCCTTTAATCATTGTAGGGAAAACAGGTTCTTTGCCTACATGGGTTTATGCCTCTTTTTTCTTAGGTGCAGCTTGTTCAATAGGCTCTATTTGGTGGAGTATGAAAACAACTTCTGAAATACAACCTACGGAAGAAGAATTAGCGTTGATAAAAAGTAAAAAAAATGGCCTTTTTGAACCGTTAATTGAAATCTTTTCAGCCATTGGAGCTATGCCAAAAGTAATGTGGCAACTGGCTTTAGTTTATTTGTTTCAGTGGTATGCTTTATTTTGTTATTGGCAAAATTCCTCAAAAAGTATAGCGCTTTCGGTTTGGAATGCAACTCCTAAGTCTGATCCTGAAGCTTATGAAAAGGCGGTAAGTTGGACAGGTCTAGTTAATGGTTGGTATAATGTAGTTACATTTTTAATTGCATTTGTTTTAGTTGGTTTTGCAAAAAAATATGGAGCAAAATGGGTGCATGTTTTTTGTTTGTTATTAGCAGCTATAGGGTTTCTTATTTTTCCTCATATAGAAAATAAAAACTTCTTATTTTTCGCGATAACAGGTTTTGGAATTGGGTGGGCGAGTATGATGGGAATACCATATTTAATGGTGGTTTCTGATATTCCTAAAGAACGTTATGGAGTTTACATGGGAATTATTAATATGATGATTGTAATACCAATGATTGTCCAAAACCTTTCATTTGGTTATATATTAAGAACTTTTTTAAATAACGATCCAAGAAATGCAATAACATTTGCAGGGGTTTTATTAGCACTAGCTTCAATTTGTACTATGTTAATTAAGAATAAAAAAGAAATTAAGAAAGCATAAATAGTCATGGAAACTATATACTATGATAAAGCAATAGAATTATTGCATAAAGTGTCAACACCAAATGGGTTTTTAGCAAGTGCAGAAAACACTTCTAATTATCAAAGAGTCTGGGCTCGCGATGGTGTAATTTGTGGATTAGCTGCTTTAGCTTCAGGTGACGAAAAATTAATTAAAACATTTAAAAACACACTTGAAACATTAGCTAAATACCAACATGAATTAGGAACAATCCCATCTAATGTGTTAATAGGTGTCGATAAAGTAGATGTGAGTTATGGTGGATTGGCCGGTAGAGTAGATGCAGTAACTTGGTTTATTATTGGTGTTTGTCAATATGCTTTTCATACAAAAGATGATTCCTTTATTTGGAAACATGAGAATGAAATAGAAAAAGCATTACGATTATTAGAAGCTTGGGAGTTTAATAATAGACACCTAATATATGTTCCGTTATCTGGTAATTGGGCAGATGAATATATAACTGATGGTTACGTTTTATACGATCAATTACTTCGTATTTGGGCTTTAAAATGTTATAACTATTTTAAAAAAAGCAAAACTATTTCTGTTAAAATTGAAAAAATTGAAAAGCAAATTGAAATTAATTTCTTACCTAATTCTGAAGGGCAAAAAATTCATGAAAGAGCTTATTACGAAATGGATTTCCAAGATTATTTGCCCTGTTCTTTCTCTCCATCAGGATATAAAAATCAGTTTGATGCTTTTGCAAATTCATTAGCTTTATTGTTAAATATCGGAACGAAAAAAACTCAAAATAAAATCGTTAATCATTCATATGATTTAGCATTAAGTACAAAGTTAGGATTGCTTCCAGCTTTTTGGCCCCAATTTTTGAAAATGATGAACATTGGAACTTACTAAAAGATAATTGTAAATATGAGTTTAGAAATTATCCTTATGAATTTCATAATGGAGGAAGTTGGCCAATGGTGAATGGTTTCTTTGGTTTAGCATTACTTTTTAAATCAGAACAAACAAAAGCAAAAGCTATTTTAGATAGAATAAATGAAGCGAATTCATTAAATGATTTTTCTTTTTTTGAAAATTTTAATTCAAATACTTCAATGCCAAACGGAGTATCTTTCTGCGCATGGAGTGCAGCAGCAGCAATCTTACTGCAACAATCTTTATGTACTAATTTTAAAATCTTACTGTAAATTGAAAACAATAGATATAATATGTATAGGTGAAGTTTTAATTGATTTGATTGGTCATCAGATGAATACCTCAATAAATAGAACTAAAGATTATCATCGGTTTTTAGGGGGGTCTCCTACTAATGTAGCGGTTAATGCATCAAAAATAGGTTTAAAACCTTTACTTGTGGCTTCTTGTGGACAAGATGGTTTTGGGGATTATATTATTAGAAAACTGAAATCAAACTCTATTGATATGTCTAGTATTAAAAAAGTAAATACGGAACCAACGTCGGTGATTTTTGTTTCAAAATCGACAGATACACCAGATTTTATTCCTTATAGACAAGCAGATTGTAATATAACAATCGAGCAATTAACAGATGATAGTATTGAAAAAGCAAAAGTTTTTCACACCACCTGTTTCGCATTGAGCAAGAATCCTGCAAGAGAAACTATTTTAAATAGGGCTAAGAAGGCAAAAGAATTGGGAGTTCAATTAAGTATAGATATTAATTTTTCAGAAAGAATTTGGCCGGATAGAGAAGAAGCTAAACAGGTTTTAAGTTACTATTTATCAAATGATCCGCTAGTTAAATTAAGTGAAGACGATTGTTACAGGCTATTTGCAGAAGTAAAATCAGAAACATTTATTTTTGATTATTTTCATAATTTAGGAGTCACCACAATCTGTTTAACAAAAGGGAAAAAAGGAGTTGTAGTTTCGGATTTAAAGAAAGGTCTGTTTTTTCAAGAAGCTATATATGTAAAAGAAGTAAAAGATACTACTGGCGCTGGAGATGCTTTTTGGGCTGGTTTTTTATATGCTCAAATAAATAAAAAAACAATAGAAGAATCTGTTACAATTGCTCAAAAACTGGCTTCTATAAAACTTCAAAATATAGGGAATCTTCCAAATGATATTGATTTAGAGTAAATTTTAAACACCTAATATTTGATGCCAATCACAAATTTTGTAATAAAAAGATTGTTCTTTTGCTTCTTATTTAGTCAAAATTTACCAAATGATTGCCAAAACTATATACAAGCCTTTACTAATCAAAGTGTTCCTTTTAATGTTTCTAGATCTGGAATTAATGATTTCTGGAATACAAAAGGATTTGATGAATGATTTGGAAATCAAATATTTATTTACATTTTTGATAGATGTTGAAAATTATTAAAGCAAATTTCTTCCTTGTTCTCAAGGTTGGGACGGTACTTTTGATGCAATTAACATGCCTTCATCGGATTATTGGTATATAATAAATATGATAAATGATCGAGTACAAAAAGGGGATTTTTCATTAAAAAGATAATCAAACGAATATTTTTTTCATTTTTATAAAAGAGTAGTCCTAAAATTTTTTTCTTTCAAAGCTTATTTTAACTTTGTAAGTTCATATAAAACTTATTATATGCATAAAGATACAAAAAGAAGAGAAGCTTTATTATACCACGCTAAACCCGTACCGGGGAAAATAGAAGTGGTACCTACTAAGAAATATGCAACACAGAGAGACTTATCATTAGCCTATTCACCGGGAGTTGCTGAACCCTGTTTAGAGATTAAAAAAGACGTAAATAACGTTTATAAATATACTACAAAAGGAAATTTAGTAGCCGTGATTTCTAACGGAACTGCCGTTTTAGGTCTGGGCGACATCGGAGCAGAAGCCTCAAAACCCGTGATGGAAGGAAAAGGCTTACTTTTTAAGATTTTTGCCGGTATTGATGTATTTGATATTGAAGTAGGAACTAAAGATATAGAAGAGTTCATTCAGACGGTAAAAAATATTGCACCTACATTCGGAGGGATCAATCTGGAAGACATTAAAGCACCTGAATCCTTTGAGATTGAAAGAAGATTGGTAGAGGAATTGAATATTCCTGTTATGCACGATGATCAACACGGAACAGCGATCATTTCGTCAGCGGCCTTGTTGAATGCTTTGGAATTAGCCGAAAAGGAAATCGATAAGATTAAATTAGTAGTTTCCGGAGCAGGATCAGCAGCCTTAGCTTGTGCTAACCTTTATGTACTGTTAGGTGTAAAAAGAGAAAATATCTACATGTTTGATAAAGACGGCATGTTGACAACCAACAGAACGGATTTATTAGACGTTCAAATGCAATATGCTAAAGACTGCGAGCCTATGACATTAAGCGAAGTCATAAAAGGAGCTGATATGTTTTTAGGGTTGTCAGTAGGGAATGTGCTGACGCCGGATATGCTTTTGGCAATGAATAACGATCCGATTGTATTTGCTATGGCAAATCCGGTGCCGGAGGTCGATTATAATCTGGCGGTAAGCACACGTAAAGATATTATTATGGCAACCGGACGTTCTGATTTTCCTAATCAGGTGAATAATGTGCTAGGTTTTCCTTATATTTTCAGAGGTGCGTTAGACGTAAGAGCGACTAAAATTAATGAGGAGATGAAGATGGCAGCCGTTCACGCTTTGGCGAATCTGACAAAATCACCGGTTCCGGAGCAAGTGAATATTGCTTACGGAGAAACAAAATTAACATTCGGTAGAGATTATATCATTCCTAAACCTTTTGATCCGAGATTGATCGCAACCGTAGCTCCGGCTGTAGCAAAAGCGGCTATGGATTCGGGCGTAGCTCAAATGGAGATTTTAGATTGGGAAAAATATGAAATTGAGTTGTTAGATCGTTTAGGAGCAGATAATAAAATGCTTCGTTTGCTGATGAATAGAGCTAAAACAGATCCGAAACGAGTTGTTTTTGCTGAAGCTGATCAGTTAGATGTTTTAAAAGCGGCTCAGATAGTTTATGAAGAAGGAATAGGGATTCCGGTTTTGTTAGGAAATAAAGAAACTATTCAGGAGTTAAAATCGGAAATAGGTTTTGATGCTAATGTGGCAATTTTAGATCCTAAGACTAAGGATGAAGACGAAACAAGAAAACGTTACGCTAATTCATTCTGGAAAAAACAACAACGAAAAGGAGTTACGCTTTTAGAAGCCGAAAAATGGATGAGAGAGCGCAATTATTTTGCTCTTATGATGGTTAATGAGGGAGAAGCAGATGCTTTGGTGACAGGGTATTCCAGAAGTTATCCGGCGGTTGTGAAACCTGTTATGGAACTGATTCCTAAAGCGGCAGGGGTTTCAAAAATTGCAACAACCAATTTAATGATGACAAAGCGCGGTCCGCTTTTCTTGGCAGATACAGCAATTAATCCGGATCCTAGTGCGGAAGATTTAGCAAAAATAGCCTTAATGACGGCTAAGACGGTTAGAATGTTTGGTATGGAACCGATCATGGCAATGGTATCTTTTTCAAATTTCGGTTCTTCCTCAAAAGAAACGGCTAAAAAAATCAGAGAAGCAGTAGCGTATTTGCATAAAAATAATCCGGAACTGATCGTAGACGGAGAAATTCAAACGGACTTTGCATTAAATTCTGAGATGTTGAAAAGTAAATTCCCGTTCTCTAAATTGGTGAATAAAAAAGTAAATACGTTGATCTTCCCTAATCTGGATGCGGCTAATATTACTTATAAATTGATGAAGGAATTAAATGAATCTGAATCCATTGGACCTATCGTTTTAGGATTAGATAAACCGGTTCACATTTTCCAATTAGGAGCCAGTGTTGAAGAAATGGTAAATATGGCGGCGGTAGCTGTTGTTGATGCTCAGGAAAAAGAGAGAAAAAATAAACATACAGAAAAATAATTTATAATGATAACCCATATTCAAGGAAGATTAGTCGAAAAAACACCTACTGATGTTGTGATTGATTGCAATGGAGTGGGTTATCTTATTAATATTTCACTTCACACATATTCTTTACTTCCAGATTCTGAAAATTTAAAATTATTTACTTTTTTACAGATTAAAGAAGATGCACATACACTATACGGTTTTGTTGAAAAACAAGAAAGAGAATTGTTTAAATTGCTTTTATCGGTTTCAGGAGTAGGTGCAAGTACAGCGAGAACAATGTTGTCTTCCATTCCGCCCACTCATATTATTCAGGCAATCGCATCAAATGATGTGGCCACTATTCAAGGGATAAAAGGGATCGGAGCTAAGACAGCACAGCGTATCATATTGGATTTAAAAGAAAAAGTGTTAAAAGTTTACAATTTAGACGATGTTTCGGTTGTTGTAGACAATACAAATAAAGAAGAAGCGTTATCAGCATTAGAAGTTTTAGGTTTTGCCAGAAAAGCTGCTGAAAAAGCAATTGACAAAGTTTTTAGAGATGTCCCAAATGCCTCAGTAGAACAATTAATTAAAGAAGCATTAAAAAATTTATAATTTGGAACAGACTTATACAAAAAATTCACTAAGTAGTATTATTTCTATTTTTAGAATTTTATTCTTTTTTGCTCCGGTTATTTCTTTTGCACAAACAGAAGAACAGGATTCTATTAAAACAGGTGTCGATGTCGGAAAGATAGAAGTTCCGAACCCTAAAAGTATTGTCGAAGCCTATACTTATGATCCCATAACAGATCGTTATATTTATACCCGAACTTTTGACGGTTTTAACATTAATTATCCAATGGTTTTAACACCGGAACAATATCAGGAATTGGTGTTAAGAGAGCAAATGCGTGAATATTATCAGCAAAAATCTGCAGCGATAGACGGTAAAAAAGAGGGAAGTGAAGAAGCTAAAAAGGACCTGTTGCCAAGGTATTATGTAAATTCTAAGTTTTTTGAAACTATTTTCGGTAGTAATACCATTGATATTAAACCGACAGGTTCTGTAGAAATAGATTTAGGGGTACGTTTTACCAAACAGGATAATCCGGCACTTTCTCCAAGGAACAGAAAAACCACAACTTTTGATTTTAATCAGAGAATTAGTGTAGGTTTACAAGGGAAAGTCGGAACCCGTTTAAATGTAAATGTTAACTACGATACACAGTCTACCTTCGCTTTTCAAAACCTGATCAAGCTAGAGTACGGTTCCAATGAAGATGATATCTTACAAAAATTAGAAGTGGGAAATGTTAGTTTTCCCCTGTCTAATTCGTTGATACGTGGTGCTCAAAGTTTATTCGGTGTAAAAGCACAATTTCAATTTGGAAAAACGACTGTAACTGGCGTTTTTTCTGAGCAAAAATCTCAGACAAAGACGGTAACATCACAAGGTGGCGGAACAGTGCAAGAGTTTGAATTATTTGCATTAGATTACGATGCGAATCGACACTTTTTCTTATCACAATATTTTAGAGATAAATACGATAGAGCTTTAAGAAACTATCCGGTAATAGATAGCCGGGTTCAGATTACTCGTATTGAAGTTTGGGTTACCAATAAACAGAACAGAGTTAATTCTACTGAAAATAATATCCGAAATATTGTGGCTTTACAAGATTTAGGAGAAGGGCCGTTGACAAATTTAGCTTCTCAGGAAGTTGTTGCTATAGATTTAGGAGCTAATGCAGGCTTTTTCGGAACAACATCTTTGGATACGCCGACTAATAACGGTAACAATCAATTCAATCCTAATCTGATAGGAAGTAATTACCTGAATTCAAATATTAGAGATGTTGCCACGGCAAATAACGGATTTAATATTTCAGGGATAGAAGAAGGAACTGATTATGCCAAGTTGGAAAATGCCAGAAAGTTAACAACTTCAGAATATACTTATAATCCGCAGTTAGGATATGTGTCTTTAAATCAGAGTTTGTCAAACGATGAAGTGTTAGCTGTAGCTTATCAATATACAGTTGGAGATCAGGTATACCAAGTGGGAGAATTCGGAACCGATGGTGTAGATGCTACTAATGTTGATAATTCAGGTGTTCCGAGTTCGCAGGCACTTATTCTTAAAATGTTAAAGAGTAACCTTACTCTGGTGACTAATACGGTTTCATCCGGGAGCTATACTATGCCGGTTTGGAATTTGATGATGAAAAATATCTATCAGATACCGGGAGCCTATCAATTACAACAAGAAGATTTTAAATTAAATATATTTTATACAGATCCTTCACCTTTAAATTATATTACAAAAGCGAGTAGCACTGCACCGAATTTGCCTGCTGATGTTGAGGAAACACCTTTGTTGAGAGTGTTTAATGTGGATCGCTTGAATTATACCAATGACCCGCAGGAAGGAGGAGACGGTTTCTTTGACTTCTATTCCGGTATTACAATAGATGTTCAATACGCTAGAATTATCTTTCCGGTAAAAGAACCTTTCGGAGAGCATTTGTTCGGTAAATTAAATGATAATACAGCTTCAGAAGATTATACAGATCCTTTGACATACAATGAGAATCAATCAAAGTATGTATTTAGAACGATGTATACCAAAACACAAGCTGCTTCATTGCAGGAAAGTGAAAAGAATAAATTTCAGTTCAAAGGACGATTCAAATCTACGGGAGGAGACGGTATTTCCATCGGAGCCTATAATATACCGCAAGGATCGGTAGTAGTTACTGCCGGAGGTAGAACTTTAGTGGAAGGAGTAGATTATACAGTGAATTATCAATTAGGTAAAGTTCAGATACTCGATGCTTCATTGCAGGCTTCTAATACACCGATCGAGATTTCTGTTGAGAACAATTCCGTTTTCGGTCAGCAAACCAAGCGTTTCTATGGGGTTAATGTAGAGCATCGTTTCAATAAAGATTTTATGGTCGGAGGTACTTTTCTGAAACTATCTGAAAGACCTTTTACGAATAAGTCAAATTACGGACAGGAATCAGTAAATAATACGATCATCGGGTTTAATACTAATTTCTCTACGGAGGTACCTTTCTTAACCAGATTAGTAAATAAATTACCGAATATTGATACAGATGTGCCTTCAAACGTGTCTTTCAGAGGAGAAATAGCATATTTGATGCCGGATGCTTCTAAAGCAGATCAGTTCAATGGAGAGCCAACGACCTATGTTGATGATTTTGAAGGTTCTCAATCTACAATAGATTTGAGAACAGCATCAAGTTGGACACTTGCCAGTGTACCTCTGGAAGGAAATTTTGACGGAGACCCTACAGATAATGAGTCAACGACTGATGATATTCACATTGGTGACAAAAGAGCACATTTAGCTTGGTATTCAATTGATCCGGTCTTTTATTCTCAGACCCCGGGTGGGATAAGCGAAAATGACTTGTCATTAAACAGAACACGTCGTGTTTATATGAGTGAGCTATACCCTAATACGGATGTTGCTCAAGGGCAAAGTAATGTTGTAAATACATTAGACCTTTCGTATTTCCCTAAGGAAAGAGGGCAATATAACTTTAACTCTTCTATTGCACCTAATGGCGGGATATTTTCGGATGTCGATGCGCCGGACAACTGGGGTGGTATAATGAGAGCGATCAGTACGACAAATTTTGAACAATCAAATGTCGAGTATATCCAGTTCTGGATGATGGATCCGTTTTATAATAACGGAAATCCGGATGATTATGTAGATCCGACGAATGTGGGGAAACTCGTAATAAACCTTGGTGAAATATCAGAAGATATTCTGAAAGACGGAAGAAAACTATATGAAAACGGATTGCCGGAAGCAGGTGCAATTGAGCCGACCATTCAAACCAGTTGGGGACAAATTCCAAGTTCTCAGTCTTTGATCTATGCTTTTGATACGGATCAAGCCAATAGAGATGTGCAGGATGCCGGATTCGACGGATTATTAGATGCAGACGAGGCGGCGAAATTTACTGAATATGCAGGTTATGGTGACCCGGCAGGGGATAATTACCAGTTTTATTTAAGTGCTACAGGTGATGTTATCAATAGATATAAAAGTTATAACGGTTTTCAGGGAACTCTCCGGTAAATGTTACTGATGCAGATAGAGGGAATACAACATATCCGGATGTTGAAGATGTGAACAGAGATAATACGATGAATACCATAAACGCATATTTTAAATTTGAGGTTCCGATACAGTATTATCCGTCAACGTCAGACGGAGTTACCATCGGACAAAATTATGTGGTAGATGCGCGTATAGATAACAGCATTGCTCTGCCAAACGGACAAACAGGTAGTGCAAGATGGATTTTATATAAAATTCCGATCCAAGATATAGAAAATGCAGAAAAAATAGGGAACATTGAAGATTTGCGATCTATCCGTTTTATGAGAATGTACCTGACAGGATTTAAAGATGATATCACACTTCGTTTCGGAGCTTTAGATTTAGTACGAGGAACATGGAGAAGATACACAAGTACTTTAGATGCTAATGATACAAACCCTGATGATGATGAAACCGGTTTTGATGTAGTTTCTGTAAATATTCAGGAAAACACAAATCGTTATCCTATTCCTTATGTTTCTCCTCCTGGAGTAACAAGAGAACAATTGTACAACAACAATACTGTTATCAATCAGAACGAACAAGCTTTGTCGTTGAGAGTTTATGATAAACTGGGAGGCTATGTAAATGGATTGGAACCCGGAGATTCAAGAGGGGTGTTTAAAAATGTAAGTGTAGACATGCGTCAATATAAAAAGATACGTATGTTTTTACATGCGGAAGCATTACCGACACCTCCTGAAACCCTGCCTTTACAAGACGATCAGATGATAGCCTTTATACGTTTCGGTAATGATTTTACTGAAAATTTCTATCAAGTGGAAATTCCGTTGAAAGTAACCGGTCAGAATGCTGTTACTGCGGAAGATATCTGGCCGACGGATAATGAAATAGAGTTGCCATTGTCTTTACTGACTAAATTAAAAGTGATGTTAATCAATAATGATTCTTCGATTATTTATGATGCAAACGGAATTGGTTACGTTGAAGAAGAAGCAATCGGGTCTGAAAGTAGTAAATTGACATTAGGTATTAAAGGTAATCCTAATTTCGGATTGGTACGTACTTTAATGGTGGGTCTTAAGAACGGAAGTAGTCAGATTATTCGAGGAGAAGTATGGTTTAATGAGCTTCGATTGTCGGATATGGATAATAAAGGAGGCTATGCTGCCGTAGCTAGTTTGGATTCTAATTTAGCTGATTTTGCGAATGTCTCAGCAACAACAAGAGTTAGTACAATAGGTTTCGGAGGAATTGAAGAAGGTCCGAATGAACGTAGTAGAGAAGATCTTTTTCAGTACGATTTAGTCACGAATGTAAACTTGGGACAATTATTGCCTAAGAAATGGGGTATCAATCTGCCATTCAATTACGGAGTCGGAGAAACAACTATTACACCGAAATATGATCCGTATTATCAGGATATAGAATTGCAGGAGTTGATAGATATAACAACTGATCCGGATCAACGTTCTAACATTGAAAACAGAGCAATAGACTATACAAAACGGACAAGTGTCAATTTTATTGGGGTTAAGAAAAACAGAGCGCCTGAACAGAAACAGCATTTTTATGATGTGGAAAATCTGACGTTGTCATATTCGTATAACGAAACAGAACACCATGATTATGAAGTAGAAAGTTTGTTAGATCAGCAGAACAAAAGTACTGTCGACTATGCCTATTCGTTCAAACCGGCAACCTTTGAACCGTTTAAAAATTCTAAAAAGTTCAAGAAAAACGGATACTATAAAATGCTGTCTGATTTTAATTTTAATTTCTTGCCTTCAAATGTTGCTTTCAGTACAAATATTATAAGGCAATACAACAGACAACAATACAGATTGGTCGATGTTC
Organism: Flavobacterium sediminis; assembly: GCF_003148385.1. NCBI lineage: Bacteria > Pseudomonadati > Bacteroidota > Flavobacteriia > Flavobacteriales > Flavobacteriaceae > Flavobacterium > Flavobacterium sediminis. Next base: position 1,933,092 of record NZ_CP029463.1, read on the forward strand.
AGGGGATCGGACTGGATCCTTTATATAGAAGAAATTACTTCTTTAATTATAATTACGGGTTCAATTATACCATCTCTAAATCACTGAAATTAAATTTCCAGGCATCACGAAATAATATAGTACGCAATTATCTGAATCAGGACGGAACTTCAGACAATACATTAGATATTTGGGATAACTATTGGGATATAGGTGATCCGAATCAGTTCAATCAGAAGTTAACGGTTAACTATGATTTGCCGATCAATAAGTTACCGATATTCAGTTTTGTTAAATCCACGTATACTTATACGGGAGATTATAATTGGCAACGTTCATCAGATGCTTTTACATCGGTTACAACGGAAAGCGGTGCTGTATATCAACTGGGGAATACGATTCAGAATGCTAATTCCCATAAGTTGAACACATCATTCAATATGGAGGCTTTTTATCGTTATATCGGATTAACAGGTAAAAAGAAACGAAAAAATGTACCGGCTAAAAAAGCAGCAGTGCCTTTACCGGGACAAAAGATTTCGGCGGCTGCAAAATCAAACGAGAATAAAGATGGCAATATTTTTATTAATGGTTTGAAAGGAATTTTAACAAGTGTGAAAAATATTCAGATCAATTATAGTGAAACAAATGGTACTGTTTTGCCAGGGTATTTACCGTCTTTAGGCTTCTTCGGTTCAGCAAAACCAAGTTTAGGATTTGTTTTCGGTAGCCAATCTGATGTTCGCTACGAAGCCGCCAGAAGAGGTTGGTTGACCAATTATCCGGAATTTAATCAAAGTTTTACACAGGTAACCAATAAGCAGCTCAATTTTACAGCTCAGATGGAATTATTTCCGGACTTGAAAATAGACTTAACAGGAGATAGAATGTACGCCGACAATTTCTCTGAACAATATGATGTAAGCAATGGACAGTATAATTCCCGATCACCCTATAATTACGGAAACTTCAGTATTTCTACTATCCTGATCAGAACCTCTTTTACGCAAAGTGATGTTAATTTCTCGCAGGCATTTCAGGACTTCAGAGATAATAGAATTGTAATAGCAAACCGATTAGCGGAAAAGTATTACGGGACAACAACCTTTCCTACTGATGCCGAAGGATATCCGGTAGGATTCGGAAAAAATAGTCAGCAAGTATTGTTGCCGGCTTTCATTGCGGCATATTCCGGTTCAGATGCATCTAAAGTATCTACAGGCTTATTTAGAGATATACCATTGCCAAACTGGAATGTGAAATATACCGGATTAATGCGCTACAAATGGTTTAAAGATAAGTTCAAGCGTTTTTCGTTACAGCATGGGTACAGAGCAAGTTATAATATTAATGCGTATACCTCTAATTTGAATAGTTCGCCGGTAGATGCTAACGGTAATTTCTATGCTTCGAAATTAATGTCTAATGTTAACTTAACGGAACAGTTCAGCCCGTTAATGAGGGTTGATTTTGAAATGAAGAATTCTATACGCATATTAGCTGAAATGAAAAAAGACCGAACGTTGAACTTGAGCTTTGATAATAACCTTTTGACTGAAGTAAGCGGAAATGAATATACCATTGGTCTGGGATATAGAATTAAAGACGTGACTATTAATTCCGCCTTGGCTGATAACCCGACAGGAGTCATAAAAAGTGATATCAATATTAAAACTGATTTTACATTAAGAAAGAATAATACAATTGTTCGTTATCTGGATTATAATAATAATGAATTAGTCGGAGGTCAGGATATGTGGTCTGTTAAATTAACGGCAGATTATTCTTTCAGTAAAAATTTCACGGCTATCCTATATTACGATCATCAATTTACTAATGCTGTAGTCTCGACTTCTTATCCGATAACAAACATAAGAGCAGGCTTTACGTTGCGTTATAGTTTTGGTAATTAATTTTATATCGGGAGTTTATTTGTTAATCCCTTAATAATTGTATTTTTTTTGATTCATAAATTAAAAAAATAACAAAAAAGCTATTTTACATTTGAATTATTACAATTACATTTGTGCGTCTAACTAAAATGAATAATAATGAATATTCCAACCAATTTAAAGTACACAAAAGACCACGAATGGGTTCTTGTTGATGGCGATGTAGCGACTGTAGGAATCACTGATTTTGCACAAAAAGAATTAGGTGATATTGTTTACGTAGAAGTAGAAACTTTAGATCAAACATTGGCTAAAGATGAAGTTTTCGGAACAGTAGAGGCTGTTAAAACTGTATCTGATCTGTTTTTGCCGTTATCAGGAGAAATTTTTGAATTCAATGAGGATTTAGAAACTACACCGGAAAATGTTAATACCGATCCTTATGGAGACGGTTGGATGATTAAAGTAAAAATCAGCGATGCTTCAGAAATAGACCAATTATTGTCAAGTGAAGATTATGCAGCGCTTATCGGAGCGTAAGTTTTTCTTTGTTGCAATCCTCTGGACATTAGCAATTACTTATTTAAGTCTTGTTAGTATTGATACGGAATCGGCAGGATCCTTTTTGCCGATCCCTAACAAAGACAAGATCGTACACTTTTTATTTTATTTTTTCTTTGTGTACTTTTGGAGCAAGACCTTTAAACAAAGTGATAAAATTTTTTATATAGTAATAGTTGCTGTTATTTATGGCATAATTATTGAGGTTTTACAAGGAGTGTGTACTGTAAACAGGCAAGCTGATTTTTTTGATGTTTTGGCAAATACCTGTGGAGCAGTGCTGGCGATGTTAATTTTAAAGCCTAAGCTTTAAAAGAGTTTATCTTAAAAAAATTTTATTTCAATAGTATAAATAACTATATTAGCAGCTCAAAATTGTAATTATGGAACTAAAGAAGAATCCTGATGTAGACCCGAAGAGAAATAGTGGACTCTATTTTTTAATTGGATTAACCTCAGTGTTAGCATTGACGTATATTGGAATTGAGATGAAAACTTATGAGAAATCGGTAGAGACTTCAAATGAGTTTATCACAGATAACAATGTTATTGATGAAGAGGAAACAATTATAACTTTGCCTCCGGTTCAAAGGTTACCACCACCACCACCACCGGCTCCGGAAGTGATCGAAGTGGTAAAAGATGAGATCAAACTGGAAGAGAAAAAGATAGAAACTACTGAAGTACAGGAGGATAAACCTGTTGTAGTGGTAAAAGCATCTGAAGTAGGCGGAGAAGGTGATAGTTTGGATGATATTCCGGATGAGATGCCGTTTGCAGTAATCGAAAACATTCCTGTTTTTCCGGGGTGTGAAGGTTTGCCGAAAAACAAACAAATGGACTGTTTTAACGAGCACATGAACAAGCACATTAAAAAATATTTTACTTATCCTGAAAGAGCTGCCGAAAATGGTTCTCAAGGTACAGTGTCGGTTCAGTTTACGATCGATAAAGAAGGAAATGTGGTTGATATCTTGACCAGAGCAAGAGGTGTAAAAGCCGATTCGGATTTATTGGAAAAAGAAGCAAAACGTATCATTTCTAAGCTACCTAAGTTTACTCCCGGTAAACAAAGAGGAAAACCGGTTAAAGTAAAATACGGTTTGCCGATTACTTTTAGATTACAATAATTTATCAAAAATAAAAACAGAATCCCATCCTAAGTGATGGGATTTTTTTTGGCATAACATTTGTATTCTCTTACTAAAAAAGTGTTAACCTAAAAATCGTATTATGAGACAAAATGTTGACTTTGGTAAGAAACAAAAGCCTTTAATGATCTTTTTTCAAGTGGGCTTGATTGCAGTGTTAGTTGTGGTGTTATTTGCATTAGAATTTCGTTTTGAGAAAATAATTCATACTTACAAACCGGGTGTGGAGATCGAAATAACTGATGAAGAGGCTTTTTCTTTTGATCCTGTTAATATTATAAGAGAAGAAAGAAGTAGTGAAAAGGTGGTAGCAAAGGTTGAGCCAAAGCCTGCTGATTTAAGTGAAGTTGAGATAAAAAAGAACGAAGTGGAAATAGAAGAGCCTGAAGAAGAGGAGGTGCAAGAACAAGTTACCGAATCGGTAGAGGCAGTGGTTGAATCCGGAAAAAACCAAAGTGAGAGTCAAAATAGTTCGGTTGCAAATAATATGCCTCAAAAAAAGGCTCCTACCTTGTTGACAGTAGAGGTGTTGCCGGCTTTTCCGGCTTGTAAAGGGTTGCCCAGAAACCAACAAATGCAATGCTTTGAAGAGCAGTTACGGAAAGCAGTTTCTAAAAATTTGATCTACCCGGAAGACGATTATAGTGCAGGAAGGCAAGGAGTTGCCTTAGTTGAGTTTACGATTAATGAAAAAGGAGAGTTCTCTGATGTTAAAGTTTTAGAGAATAACAAGAGAACAACGGCAACATTAGAAATGATTAGGGCGGCAGAGAAAGCGGTGAAGAAGTTGAAAAAAATTAATCCGGCCAAACAAGGTGATGCTCCTGTAAAAGTGAAGTATACTTTGCCGATAGGTTTTAGAATTCAATAAAAGCCGAAATAATATTCTAAAAAGAATCCCAATTGTTTGGGATTTTTTTATTTTTACCCCAAATATATCTTGGTTATGAATATTAAGCAATATTTAGATTCTACCTATCTTAAAACGGCAGAACAGGCAGGGATTTTACCTGAAGAAAATGAAAAAGTAGTGGAAAAAGCCATTCAGGAAGCTATTGATGAGAATTTTAAGTTAATCATGATTCGTCCGGAATTTGTGGCAAAAGCCAGAAAGATGATTAATGAGGCTCAGTCAAAAGTAACGATCGGAACGGTAATCGATTTTCCGAAAGGAGCGCAGTCGTTAGAATATAAAATGGCGGAAGCAACTAAAGCCATTGAGGATGGGGTTGATGATCTGGATTTTGTTATCGATTATGAAGCGTTTAAAAGGGGAGAGCTTGAGTTGGTTAAAAACCAGGTTCTGGCTTGTACCAAATTAGGATTAGAACACGGAAAGATCGTAAAGTGGATCATTGAGATTGCTGCGTTGGACAACCATCAGATAGTGCAGATATCTGCTTTGATCAAGAATAGTATTGTAGCACATTTTAAAGAGGACGAATACGAAAATGTTTTTGTTAAATCGTCAACCGGTTTTTATCCGACACCAAATGGAGAGCCTAACGGCGCTACTATTCCGGCGGTAAAATTAATGATTGAAAATTCATTTCCTTTGCCTGTTAAAGCGGCCGGAGGGGTGCGTACATTTGACGAAGCAGTGGAAATGATAAAATTAGGCGTTAAAAGGATCGGGACATCAGCTGCAAAAGTTATAGCAAACGGCGGAATTTCACAATCTGGATATTAATTTGAATTGAAAATAGTATAATGAGAAAAATCTTTATCCTTTTATTTTTGTTTTCGTTGGCTGCAACTGCTCAAAAAGGGGGCAGAAATGAACAACCTCCTGTTTTTGAAAAATGTAAAGAAGTAAATCAGAATGAGTTAGAAGCGTGTTTTTATAATACGGTACAGGAGTTTGTATACAATAATTTTGAGGTGCCTGAAAGTACTTCAAAACGAAATTATACAGGAGATGTGTATGTGTTGTTTGAAGTGGATACAACAGGAACAATAAAGCCTTTGTATATTGACGCCGTTGACGAAGAATTGAAAAAAGCAACAGAAGAGGTTTTTCAAAAAATGCCTAAGCCGGAGCCGGCTACTTTTTCAGGAAGAAAAGTATATGCAAAGTATACGGTAAAAATTGCAATCCCGCTCGAAGCGCCTAAACCTTACGGGACAAAAGAGGAGGATGAAGGTCAGGATAAAAGTAATACCAAACTTATAGATAATTCAAAAGAGCTAAAAGAGTTTGAGGCGGTTGCTGATAATTATAAAGAGTTTGAAAATCCACAGTTTAAAAGCGATCTGAATATTCCGTTTACGCATTTGAATTATATGAATTTTGATGCGCTTATGAATCAGGTAGGAGCTAATAACCATACGGCAGTAAAACCGTATTCTTATGCCGAAGTAGCTAAATATTATGATTTTGAATCGGTTTACAAGAGTCAGTTAAAAGATAAAAGTACCTGGTTGGGAAGAAAACTTTGGAATGAAAATTTAGTAGCGATTCAGGGTGAAGGATATTGGTTTACACTTAATCCTGTAGTGGATTTCCGTTTAGGTAAAGATACAGACAGTGAGTTGTCCAATACTTTTGTGAATACGCGTGGAGTACAGATACAAGGAGGTTTGGGTAAACAACTGACATTTTCGGCATCTATTTATGAAAGTCAGGGAAGATTTGCAGATTATTACAATGCTTATGCAGAAAGTATAAAGCCATCGGGAGGAAACCCGGCAATCATTCCGGGAATCGGTATCGCAAAACGATTCAAAGAAGATGCTTATGACTTTCCTATGGCAGAAGCGAATATCAAATACAAACCTAGTGAATTTATTGATCTGCAACTGGGCTACGGGAGAAATTTTATAGGAGACGGTTACCGCTCATTGTTGCAGAGTGATGCTACAAGTCCGTATCCGTATTTCAAGATCAATACAACATTTTGGAAGATCAAGTATACAAATACTTATATGTGGTTAAAAGATGTTCGTCCGGATGTAACTGTCGACGGGACCTATGCAACGAAATACATGGCAAGTCATTATTTGAGCTATAATGTTTCAAAACGATTAAATATTGGTTTGTTTGAAAATGTAGTTTGGACCAATACAAATGATAGAGGTTTTGATATGAATTTTGTCAATCCGGTTATATTTTACAGAGCTGTTGAATTCTCCTCGTCTTCAAAGTCAGGGAATGCAGTTTTAGGTGCGACAGCAAAATACAAATGGAATAATCAGATTAATTTTTACGGTCAATTCTTGTTAGATGAATTTGCGATAGGAGATGTAAAAGCCGGAAATAAAAGTTGGCGTAATAAATTCGGTTACCAAATCGGAGCGAAATACTACGATGCTTTTAAAGTGAAAAATTTAATGCTTCAATTGGAATACAATCAAGTACGTCCGTATGTATACTCACATAGTAACCCGATCACTAATTATGCGCATAATAATATTAGCATGGGGCACCTTTGGGGGCTAATTTCAGAGAGTTGATTGGTATCGCTCGTTATTTTAAAGGAAGATGTTACGGTGAAGCTAAGTTGATTTACGGTCAAAGAGGTTTTGATTATAATACAGCTGCAGATTCCTATAATTACGGAGGAAATATATTTTTAAGTTATGAAGAGGATCGTCCGTACGATACCGGTGTTACAATCGCACAGGGAAATAAAACGAATGTAATGATTGCAGATTTGCAATTGGGGTATATCGTGAATCCTGCTTCTAATTTGAAAGTGTTCGGAACATTTATGTATCGTAATTTTGATCCTACTGTTGAAACGGCTTCAACAATAAAAAGTACCACAACTTGGTTCTCTATAGGATTGCGTAGTGACTTGTTTAATTGGTATTTTGATTATTAAAATTTTTAACGTTAAAAACTACTGAGATTAAAAAATCTTCTTTGTATCTTTGCGCCCAAATAAAAAAATAATTTGAATTCCTTGAGTGCTTCAGTTGCTAAACCGTCCCTTTTTTCAAGTTTTGTTGCCATAACCAAAGCGCGTTTAGCAATTAGTGTTGTGTTTTCTACAGTAGCAGGGTTTTTATTGGGAGTTGAAGAGTGGAATGCCGGTTGTTGGGTGACAATACTATTGTTAGCAACAGGAGGCTATTGTATGGTTGGGGCATCTAATGTTTTCAATCAGGTGATTGAAAAAGACTTGGATGCATTAATGGATCGAACAAAAAGTCGACCTCTTCCTTCCGGAATGATCTCAAAACAAACAGCATTGATTCTCGGTTTTGTTTTAACCCTTGTAGGATTAGTGATCTTATACATTATAAATCCTAAAACAGCCATGTTTGGTGCTATATCGATCTTCATGTATGTGAGTTTGTATACACCGTTGAAAACAGTAACACCTTTATCTGTTTTTGTAGGAGCATTTCCGGGCGCTATTCCGTTTATGTTGGGTTGGGTAGCCGCTACAGGACATTTCGGTATCGAAGCAGGAACGTTATTTATTATTCAGTTTTTTTGGCAATTCCCACATTTTTGGGCTATTGGTTGGTTTCTGTATGAAGATTATGAGAAAGCAGGGTTCTATATGTTGCCAACAGGTAAAAGAGATAAAAAAACAGCCTTACAAACAATACTTTATACTTTTTGGACGATCGCGGCTTCTTTAATTCCGGTTTTTGGTTTTACAGGGAGGCTACATCTTTCCGTTGTGGCTGCTGTTATAGTAGCCCTTTTAGGGTTTTGGATGTTGTTTTATGCTGTTAAATTATATAAAGAGATGGATGCTAAAGCAGCACGAAAACTAATGATTGTAAGTGTTTCATACATTTCTTTATTGCAGATTATTTATGTAATTGATAAGTTTATTCATTAAGAAATGGGAACAAATAATTCATATAAGGAAAACGAAACACAAAAGGGAAAGACCTATAAAATGTTGCTCATTTTCGGAATGATCAGTATTTTGATGATTTTCGCGGGCTTAACCAGTGCTTATGTTGTTAGTAAAACAAGACCGGACTGGTTATCTGATTTTAAATTGCCTGTTGCTTTTTCTGTGAGTACGGCTCTGTTACTGTTGAGTAGTGTTACATTTATTCTTGCTAAGAAAGCAATTAAAAAGGATAACAGAAGCTTAACGACAATGATGCTTTGGGCTACTTTAGTTTTAGGTATCTTGTTTGTGGTGTTTCAGTTCAAAGGATTCAATGAAGTAATTGCAGAAGGTTATTATTTTACAGGTAGTGAGAGTAATATCACAACTTCATTTTTATACATAGTGGTGATTGTGCATTTGGTACATTTACTAGGTGGATTTATTTCGTTGTTATACGTAATTTATAATCATTATAAACAAAAATATAATGCCTCACAAACCCTTGGGATTGAACTAAGTGCGATGTACTGGCATTTTATGGATTTTATTTGGATATACTTGTTTTTATTTTTCTACTTTTACAAATAGAAAAAAAATAATAAATTTGGGAACTTTTTAACAATTTAATATAATATGGGAGCGACAGTTACTACAAATGAACACGCTTTGTTAGACGGAGGGCCGGGTCCGTTAGGAGCTACCTATGGTAAGATGATGATGTGGTTTTTTATCTTATCAGATGCCTTAACATTTTCTGGATTCCTTGCAGCATATGGTTTTTCAAGATTTAAGTTTATTGAAACTTGGCCAATAGCCGATGAAGTGTTTACACACTTTCCTTTCTTACATGGAGTAGATGCTCCTATGTATTACGTTGCATTGATGACGTTTATTCTTATTTTCTCATCTGTTACTATGGTTTTAGCTGTTGATGCAGGACATCAATTGAAAAAGACCAAGGTAGCGGTTTACATGCTTTTGACAATTGTCGGAGGTTTTATCTTCTTAGGTTCTCAGGCTTGGGAATGGAAAAACTTTATCAAAGGAGAATACGGAGCTTTAGAAACAACCGGAGGTTCTGTTCTTCAATTTGTAGATAAAGACGGTAAAAGAGTAGCTTTGGCAGATTTTGCAAAAGTTTTACCGGAAGAAAGAGAAACATTAACTCGTGATAAAGGAGTTTGGTTTATGGGGGAAAGTTCAATTCCTTCTTTTTCTGTAGCAGAAGTTGCGGAAGGATTCAAAGCCAATCCGGACATCTATATTCGTTCAGAATTTGTTAATAAAGATAAAAAGAAGATTGTTCTTTCAAGAGAAGAATCATTAAAGCGTATTGAAGATGCTAAATATGTAGTGGAAGGAGCTAATTTGGCTCATAATGAATACGGACATAAATTATTTGCTGATTTCTTCTTTTTCATTACAGGATTCCACGGTTTCCACGTTTTTTCAGGAGTTATGATTAATATTATCATTTTCTTTAACGTGTTGTTAGGAACTTATGAAAGAAGAGGAAGTTATGAAATGGTTGAGAAAGTGGGGTTATACTGGCACTTTGTGGATTTAGTGTGGGTATTTGTATTTACATTCTTCTATTTGGTTTAATTTTAGAAAAGATATTATTATGGCACACGCACACGAATCAAACACAAAAAGAATCTGGACAGTATTCGGTATATTATCAGTAGTAACGACTGTAGAAGTTGCTTTAGGTATCTTAAAACCGGATGCACTTCACATGACTTCATTTTTAGGGACTAGCCCTTTAAATTGGATTTTCATCATCTTAACTTTAGTGAAAGCTTATTATATTATGTGGGCATTCATGCACTTAGAAGGTGAAAAAGGAAGTTTCCGTTGGTCAATTGTAGGTCCTTTAGTATTCTTAATTTTGTATCTATGTTTTATTTTATTGGTAGAAGGTAATTACGTATACCATGTGTATAAAACAGGACACTTAGAATGGATATTCTAATAAATATTTACATATAGTTAAAATCCCGCTTCGAGCGGGATTTTTTTATTATTTTTGTGGGGTTAATTTATGCTTTTAAAAGAGTGTTAGAAGCAAAAGTATTTAAAACCCGATGAATAAAAATAAAATTATTTTAATTATACTTTTTGCGTTGCCGATTGTAATCTATCTCATCTTCGCATCTGCAAAACACAATTCACTTTTTTTACCCGTAATCTCTAAAAATAACCAAGATGTTCCTTTTCAGTGGAAAACATTAGAAGGGAAATCAGCTACTTTAGAGGATAAGATTACCGTTTTAGGCTTTCCGGGATCTAATATTGCAGAAATAAAAGGGAATCTTTTTAATCTGAACCAGAAAATCTATAACAAATATTTCGGGTTTAAGGATTTTCAAATGGTAATGGTAATGCCAAAAGGGACAGAGGATGATTGTAAACAGATTTTGAGAAAGTTAGAATCTGTTACGGAGGATCTGTCGGGTTGGAATTTTGTGTTTACTACTCCCGATTCTATACAACAATATTATAATACTTTTCATTTTGTCGGGCAATTGGATCAAAATCACGGAACCCCGGCAGTTTATATTATCGATAAAAATCTTTCTCACAGAGGTAGAAAAGGGAAAAATAAAATAGGAGAAGAAGAGTTTAAAGAAAGTTATAACACTGTTTCGGCAGCCGAATTGCATAACGAAATGGGAGATGATGTAAAGATATTGTTGCGAGAATATCGTTTAGCCTTGAAAAAGAATGACAAGCGCAAAGACGAATTCAGGGATAAGATTACAGAAGAAATAGAAAGCGGAATAAACGATTAATTATGAAAAATAAATCCTATATAGGAATCTCATTCATTGTTCTGATCTTTGGGATCTGGACAGTAAAAGAAATCAGAGCACGTTATTTCAAACCTTCTGATTTGGTAGAAATAGGTTCTGCACCGAGATTTGAATTGACAAATCAGGAAGGTCAAAAAGTTACAGATAAAGATTATTTGGGAAAAGTATATGTATTGGAGTTTTTCTTTTCCACCTGTCCGACCATTTGTCCGAAGATGAATCAGAATATGTTGAAAATTCAGGATGAATTTATGGATAAAAATGATTTCGGAATTGTATCAATCACAATTAATCCTGAAAATGATACGCCACAGGTTTTAAAAGAACATGCGGAAATTTTGGGAGTAAAGCATGCGAACTGGAATTTTTTAACAGGAGATCAAAAGTATATTTACGATTTAGCGAATAAAGGATTTAACTTATATGCTGCAGAGAATAATAATGCTACAGGTGGTTTTGAACATTCGGGAATGTTTGCTCTAATTGATAAAAAAGGAAATATCCGATGCCGGAAGGATCAATTCGGAAATCCGATCCTGTATTATGACGGGATCGAACCGGAAGGAGTAGCGGCAATAACAGAAGATATTAAGAAATTATTAAACGAATAGAAAATTGTATGGAAAATAAAAATACCGTAGAAACTAAATACAATAAGTTGATCATTGCTTTGTCTGTGATTATTCCTTTAGCAGTTGCTGTTTTATTCGGAGTAAACCTGAAAAAAATGGGTTTTGATGTGAAACCTTTAACTTTTTTACCTCCGATCTATGCTGCTATTAATGGAGTTACGGCTTTTTTACTGATCGTCGCCGTTTGGGCTATCAAAAACGGGAATCGTAAATTACACGAGAACTTGATGAAGTTAGCGATTCTTTGTTCTGTAATGTTTTTGGTTATGTATGTGGCTTATCACATGACTTCTGATTCGACAAAATACGGAGGAGAAGGTGTTTTGAAATATGTGTATTTCTTTATCCTTATTTCGCATATATTATTGTCTATAGCAATTATTCCTTTGGTGTTGATTACTTATGTAAGAGCTTTAGCAAAACGATTTGATAAACATAAAAAAATAGCGAAAATTACGTTTCCGATCTGGTTGTATGTCGCAGTTACAGGAGTTGTAGTATATTTAATGATTTCACCTTATTATGCAAGATAGAGGAAATAAAATTCTAAGAAGATATTTAACAAAAAGAGGAAAAGCCTTGCTTTTTCTTCTTTTTTCGTTCTTCTTCTTTTCCCTTTCTTCTTATTCACAGTGTGCCATGTGTAGAGCTGCATTGGAGAGTGAAGAAAGCGGGGTAAAGGCTGAAGGAATCAACGACGGAATCGTTTACCTTATGGTTATTCCGTATGTATTAGTTGCCGCCGCCGGTTATGCTATTTATAAAATCAGATACGCTAAAAAAGAAGAGCATTAATCTAGTCCGTCTATTTTAATTCTGATTTTTCCTGTTGTAGATAAGAATGCAATTATAGCTTTATTTGTTAGTTCGATCTTTTCGAATTCAAAATCATTTAAGTTTCCGTTGACATATATTCCCGACATAGGGGAATAATTGTTTAAATAAGGGCTTAGGTTTTGTTTGCCTTCTTCCAGATTCTCTTTAATAGAATAACGGCAGTTTTCCTGAATTTTTCGCAGAATAGTGCTTTGTGCTAACCAATTGGCCGATTTTAACAGAACACTTTTGGTACTTAAGATATAGTCTAATTGGTCAAAATAGATTTCTTGGGTAGCAGAGTTGTAGCTTGGATAGCCTGTTAAATAAATGTCTCCGGTAATACTACCGGTTAAACTTAAGGAAATGATCAGTTTGTTATCTTTTTCCCAAAGGTCTACTTTTTGAACAACCACTTTTCGTTTCCCGGAAGAAAACTCTTGTCCTTTAAAGTTTTTAGTCAGTACCTTTGAAGCGCTTTCATAAGTTGAAACGCCGGCTAAAGCCAGAGAAACCTTGTCCGGCATTTTGCTTACCGGTTTCAGAATAACTGAATTGCGGTCAAATTGTTTCATCGGTTTTTGACCTATCATGGTTTGTAAATTGCATTTTAACCCCATGTCAAGAGTAATCTGTTTGTCTTTTAAACGGGCTTCAGTAACATATAATTCAACAGGAATAACTGTAAACCATGTTTCGTATGCTTCATGAACCAAAAAAGGTTCGCTGATCTTGTCTAAAGCATCAAAAACGTGAGGTTTAAAATCACAGGTCTCATCAATAGCTTTGTCAATTTGCTGAGCAATAGTTTTTTTAAAATAACTAAGCGTAGGGTTAATAATGTAAGTTATAGGGATCTTCTTTCCTGCAATTACAATAGCCGGACTTTCATTCCATTCAAAATCATCTATAGCAGAAGTAGTAGTTAATTTCCAATTGGTTAAATGGGCTTTGCTTTTTAAGGTCAAGACCCCGTCCAGATAGATTTCACGAGTATCGTTTAAACCTAAAAAGTCGGTGCCGTATTTTATTCTGGTCCATATTTTTAAAGGAAGTTTTGACAGGATAACACCATTTTCTTCTTCTAAAGTTATGGGATCTGACTTCCAGATCTTTAATTCGCAATTATCATCTTTTAAAATAGAATCATTATAGATCAATCCTTTCAGGTTCTTGTTTAGTTGTTTTTCGATGTCTTTTAACGTTATTTCTACCGGAAGGGAAATAAAAGATGTCTTATTGGTGTAAACCATAGGAGTATTGTCGGAAGGAAGTGGCTTTATAGCTTCTATTTTAGGAGAAGCACTACTACAGGCTGTAAGGCAAAGTACTATCAAAACACTTAGTAAAGCAAAGATGAAAAACGGTTTCATAAGTTGAATTTTATGTAAAATTAAAATTTTATCGTTTTACTGTAACAAAAAAGCTAAAAAAGGGTCATATAGTAAAATTCATAAGCAAATGCTAAAAAAGATAGCCTTACTTTTATTAGTACCCCTGGCATTACAAGCACAAGACAAGAAGTGGACACTTCAGGAATGTGTGATGCATGCCTTAGAAAACAATATATCAGTAAAACAAGCTCTGATTAATTGGGAGACAGCAAAGGTGGATAAATTAGAAGCAGTAGGTAACTTCCTGCCAACGCTTAATGGTAGTGCAAGTTATAATGTAAATACAGGAGCTAATATTAATCCTACGACAAACCAGTTTGAAAACAGTACGTTTAAGTCCTTTTCAGCCAGCGCTAATTCACAGATAAATTTGTTTAACGGATTGGCTAACTGGAAAAGATTGCAACGTGCCAAACTGAATAACATTGCCTATCAATACCGTTTGAATAAAATGAAGGATGATGTGGCACTGAATGTTGCGAATGGCTACCTCCAGATTTTGTTACAAAAGGAACAGGTGAAAGTGTTGGAGAACCAAATTTTGCTAACCAAAGAAAATCATAAAAGAACATCGGAATTAATAGAAGCCGGACAATTACCTGCCGGAGACATTTTTGAGATCGAAGCAACATTGGCTTCCCAAGAACAACAATTAATTGCCGCTCAAAATACTTTGGTCTTTGCAAAAGTGGGTTTAGCCCAATTGCTGTTGATTGAGGATTATGTGGATTTTGATATTGCAGATGAAACATTTACCCCTGAATTGTCTCAGGTGTTTGACCAAACACCGGATGCCATTTATCAAAAAGCAAGAGATGTTGTAAATGATATAAAAGTAGCACAGTCTAATTTTGATCTGGCTGCAAAAGATTTAAGTATAGCAAGAGCTGCTTATTATCCAAGGATATCAGGCTTTTTAGGGTATAATACACGTTGGTCTGAAAGTCAAGTGTTGAGTTTCAGGGAACAGTTATATTTATTAGACGGTACAGCAATAGGTCTTCAATTGACAGTTCCTATTCTGAATGGTTTTTCTACCAGAGCATCTGTAAAAAGAGCTAAATTAAGCAAGTTGAATAATGAGTTCCTGCTGAAGCAATCCGAATTGGACTTAGAGCAAAATGTGTATCAAGCCTATAATGATGCTATAAGCGCTCAAAAAACATATTTAGCGGCTCAAAAAACTTTAGAAGCGCGTAAGTCGGCTTATGAGTTTTCACAGGAACGTTACGATATCGGAATGATGAACGGTTATGATTTTATGCAGTCTAAAACCAATTTTGATAATGCTCAGGCTGATCTGATCAGAGCAAAATACGATTATATCTTTAGAACCAAAATTTTAGAATTTTATTTCGGAATACCTATAATTCAAAATAATTAACCATGTCAAAGAAAACTATTTATATACTGGGAGGTGTTGCAATTACTCTTTTTGTTGTTCTTTTAGGCTTGAAGAAGGCCGGTGTGATAGGAAATAATGAAAATAGTAAAACAGTTGAAATTACCAAAGCTTCTCAAAGCACAATTGTTGAAACAGTTTCAGCTACCGGAAAAATACAGCCCGAAGTAGAGGTGAAGATATCATCGGAAGTCTCGGGGAGATCATTGATTTGCCTATTGTTGAGGGGCAACAAGTGAAAAAAGGAGATTTATTGGTAAAGATCAATCCGGATATCTATGTGTCGGGAGTAAATCGTTCCGCAGCCTCACTTTCTACTACAAAAGCAGGATTGAATCAGGCAGAGGCTCAGTTAAAAGAGGCTAAAGCAAATTATGACAGAAATAAAGTGTTGTTTGGAAAAGGGGTTATTTCAAAATCAGAATGGGATAAAATCGTTTCAGCTTATGATGTGGCTGTAGCTTCTAAACAATCAGCTTATTTTAACGTGCAAAGTGCATCGGCAACTTTAACGGAAGCAAAAGACAACTTGGGGCGTACAACAATTTATGCGCCGGCAGACGGAACCATATCTCTTTTATCAGTGGAATTAGGAGAGCGTGTTTTAGGAACGCAACAAATGACCGGAACAGAGCTTTTACGTGTGGCGAATCTGAATAATATGGAAGTGGAAGTTGATGTGAATGAAAATGATATTGTGAAAGTGAGTATAGGCGATTCAGCGAAAATAGAAGTGGATGCTTATCTGAAAAAAGAATTTAAAGGGATTGTAACAAGTATCTCAAATTCTGCCAGTTCAGACTTAACAGCCGATCAAGTAACAAATTTTAAAGTAAAAGTTCGTATTCTGAAAGAGTCCTACAAAGACTTGTTAGAAGGGAAACCGGAAAACTATTCACCGTTCAGACCAGGAATGACCGCTACAGTGGATATCATTACAAAGAGAAGAGAAAATGTGATAGCAGTACCGATCAGCGCGGTAGTCATTAAAGATGATACGACTTCCGTTAAAAAAGATGTAATGGCTGAGCTTGAGAAAAAAGAGAACAAAACGGCTTCAGGCTTTGATAAAAAATTTGAATGTGTTTTTGTTAAAGTAGGCGATCAGGCTAAGCTAAGAGTGGTGAAAACCGGAATTCAGGACGATTCAAATATTGAGATCGTTTCGGGAATTAAAAAAGGAGAAGAAATTATAACAGGACCTTATACTGTTGTTTCTAAAGAGTTGGTTTCCGGTGATAAAGTAAAAACGGAAACGGCTACAGGTCAAAAGAAATGATAGCATTTTAAATTTTAGTTTTGGGTTTAAGATAAAGCACGAATCAAATTCGTGCTTTATTTTTTTTCAGCTAAACTTTGTACTTTTGCGTTCAATTATAAATGTATGGCGACTATTCTAAACATAGAAACAGCTACTAAGAACTGTTCGGTTTCTTTGGCAAAAGACGGAAAAACAATCGGGATAAAAGAAATCGCGACAGAGCAGTTCTCTCATGCCGAAAAATTACATGTTTTTATTGAAGAGCTTTTAAAAGAAACACAACTGACATTTAAAGATCTGGATGCAGTAGCCGTAAGCAAAGGCCCGGGGTCTTATACCGGTTTACGGATTGGGGTTTCAACCGCTAAAGGCTTGTGTTATGCTTTAGACTTGCCGCTTATTTCAGTTGATACTTTAGAGATACTGGCAAATGCTCTTACAGTGACATCCGGAGTAATTGTACCTATGATAGATGCCAGACGAATGGAGGTGTTCTCTGCCGTTTTTAATACCGGAAAAAGAAAGATCAGAGATACTCAGGCCGAAATTATTGATGTGGATTCGTATCGGGAAATCTCAGAAGATATTCATTTGATAGGAGATGGAGCTCAAAAATTACAGGAAACATTAACAGCTTCTAAATTTATATACCATCCTGAAATAGTTTATCCATCAACCCAAGAAATGAGCTTTTTGTCTTTTGAGAAATACAAAAAAAGCGACTTTGAAGATGTCGCTTATTTTGAACCGTATTATTTAAAAGATTTTGTTTTAAATAAATAAAAGTTTAGTTTTTCTTGATCTCAACCTGATGAGGATACGGGATTTCAATTCCGGCAGCATCAAGAGCCAGTTTTGTGTTTTCCATAACATCAAAATAAACAGTCCAGTAGTCGGTCGTATTACACCAAGGTCTAACGGCAAAGTTTACGGAGCTATCAGCCAGTTCTAATACATTAACAGTTGGTTTAGGGTCTTTTAGAACAAGCGGATGTGCGGTTAAAACGTTCATTAGGACTTCTTTTGTGTCTTTGATATTAGCGTCATAGCTTACTCCGAAGATCAGATCCACTCTTCGGGTACCCTCAGTATTGTAATTTATAATATTTCCGTTTGACAGAACTCCGTTAGGAATAATAATCTCTTTATTCGATAAACCGATAAGTTTAGTAGTAAAGATCTCGATTTCTTTTACAACTCCGGTTTCACCTTGAGCTTCAATCAAATCCCCTATTTTAAAAGGTTTAAAAATCATAATCAGAACACCGCCGGCGAAATTGCCTAATGAGCCTTGTAATGCCATACCGACAGCTAAACCTGCAGAAGCTAATATAGCGGCAAATGAAGTGGTTTCAACGCCTAATTTTGCTAATATGGCTAAGATCAATAGTATTTTTAGAAGCCAGCTTAGTAAATCGAGTAAGAACTTTTGAAGGCTTTCTTCTAATTCTCGTTTTTGCATGAGCTTTCTGCTGCCGGCAATTAGTTTTTTTATAATCCAGTTTCCTACAAACCATATCAGAAAAGCACCAAATAACCTAAGTCCGTACTCTGTACCTAATTCAATGATCTTAGTTAGCCATTTTTCAATTTCCATAGATAAAATATTTATTAATTATAATGAATAGTTTCGGTGAAATTACATAGTTGTACTACAAATGTAAATTTTATATTTGCGTTAACCCAATTAGACTTATCGATTTTAATTATAGAATGTTCTTATTGATAGAACAGATATATCGGATTAGTTTGGACGGATGTTTTTTGTTGAAAAAACCTTGTTGTCACTTTAAAAAGTTAAAAAAAATAACGTAATCCATTATTTGAACATGTCGAATGTGATAAAGATACTTATTTTTGATCTAAAAAAACAGCGTGTTTTTTAGATTGTCTTAAAATTGATAACGTTAAATTAACATGGAAAAGAAAAAGTTAAAAGAATTTTGCAGAAAATAAAAATACTTAAATGGAACAAGTTTATATTGTAATGCTCGTTGCATTAGCCATCTTAGCAATTATTGATCTGATGGTGGGAGTGGCTAATGATGCAGTTAATTTTTTAAACTCAGGTATAGGTTCTAAAGCGGTCTCTTTTAAAACGTTGATGATCGTAGCTAGTATAGGGGTCGCATTAGGGGCGTTATTCTCAAGTGGAATGATGGAAATTGCTCGAAGTGGAATTTTTGTTCCGTCCATGTTCACGTTTGAAGATGTTATGATTATATTTTTAGCCGTAATGATTACCGATGTTTTATTGCTAGACATCTTTAATTCATTGGGCTTTCCGACTTCAACCACAGTTTCAGTAGTTTTTGAATTGTTAGGAGGTGCCGTTTGTTTGGCTATTTATAAGATAGTAACACAAGATGGTGATATAAATACATTGGCTTCTTATATTAATACGGCAAAAGCTTCCGAAATTGTTTCCAGTATTTTACTTTCTGTAATTATATCTTTTACAGTCGGAGCTATAGTAATGTACATTTCTCGTATTGTATTCTCATTTCATTATGAGAGAAGAATTAAGTATTTCGGTGCTATTTTCGGAGGGATAGGGATTACGGCAATTACCTATTTCATATTGTTTAAAGGGATTAAGAGTTCTTCTTTCATGACAGCTGAGCTGAAGGATATGATGAAGGCAAATCAAGTTTATATTATATTGGGGAATTTTGTTTTTTGGGCTATTTTTTCCCAAATCATTATTACTCTTAAACAGAATATTTTTAAGATCATCATTATCATAGGAACATTTGCATTGGCTTTAGCGTTTGCAGGAAATGATTTGGTGAATTTTATAGGTGTGCCGATTGCAGCTTTGCAATCGCATGATATTTTTGTAGCAAACGGAAGAGATGCCAATATGTTGATGGGGCTTTAGCTTCTAATGAGATAAGAGCTAATTTTTGGTTACTGTTGTTTGGTGGAGGAATCATGGTATACACTTTGTGGACCTCGAAAAAAGCCAGAGAGGTAATTAAAACCGGAGTGGATTTATCGCGCCAAAGTGAAGGTTCGGAAAAATTCGATGCGAATAATTTATCCAGAATTATTGTTAGAGGAAGTATTTATGTAGGTCAAATGCTAAACTATGTAATGCCTAAAGCATTGGAAATTAAAATTGACAGACAGTTTGAAGCTAGAAAATACGAAAAGAAAGAGGAAAAACCGGCATTTGATATGGTCAGAGCAGCTGTAAACCTTATGGTTGCCAGTATTTTAATTGCTGTTGGTACTTCTTTGAAATTGCCTTTATCAACAACCTATGTTACTTTTATGGTAGCGATGGGGACCTCTTTTGCTGACAGGGCTTGGGATAGGGAAAGTGCCGTATATAGAGTAGCTGGCGTTTTTAATGTTATCGGAGGATGGTTTGTAACAGCAATAGTGGCCTTTACAATGGCAGTAACAGTAGTGTTTTTATTAAAAGTAGGAAAAGTGTTTGCTTTCGTAGGTCTGATGATTTTAGTGGGGATTCTATTGTATAGAAGCGGTAGAAAGTATTTGCAGAGATCAAAAGAGCAAGAGGAAGAAGCTAAGCTTAAAAGAGAAGATATTGCCACTATAAAAGAAGTAATGTCAGAGAGTTCGGCTCAAATTGCACGTGTTATCAATAAAGCACAATTGTTGTATACTGATGTGGTCAATAATTTAGGACTTCAGGATCTGAATAAGTTAAAAGATAGTAAAAAGAAGCTAAAAAAACTGGAAAAAGATGTTGATGAACTAAAAGGAAATGTCTACTATTTTATTAAAAATTTAGATGAAACTTCTGTTGAAGGAAGTAAGTTTTATATACTTATCTTAGGGTACCTGCAAGACATGGTGCAATCAATAGGGTATATTACAAATAATAGTTACCAACATATCAATAACAATCATAAAAACCTTAAGTTTAACCAAATTAGGGATTTAAAATCAGTTGATGCTCAATTACATCATTTATTTGTGAGGTTGCAAAATAGTTTTGCTCATGAAAAGTTTGAAGCTCTTGCAATTGTATTGGAAGAAAAAGATGAATTGTTGAATACGATTTCTGAACTGATTCAAAAACAAATTACAAGAATCAGAACAACGGAAAACAGTCCTAAAAACAGTAAACTTTATTTTGGGCTGTTATTGGAAACAAATGATCTGATAAAGGCGACAATGAATCTTTTGGAATTGTTTCAGGAGTTTGATAAGCATGTGAAAACGAAGAATGGTAAAATGATAGTATAATAAAAAAGGGAAGCTTTGCTTCCCTTTTTTATATGTAGAAAATAGTATTCTTAAGCATTGTTAGCGATAACAACTAATTCATTATCATTAAGCATTTGCCTTAACATATTTTCAATTCCGTTTTTAAGAGTAAAAGTGGAAGAAGGACATCCGCTACAAGCCCCTTGAAGTATAACGTTAACTTGTTTGTTGTTTTCATTGTAAGATTCAAACATAATATTTCCGCCATCGCCTTGAACAGCCGGTTTAACGTATTCCTCTAAAATATTGATGATTTGCTGAGAAGTAGCATCTAAATTTTCAAAATAAGATTCCTGTTGCTTTTCATGATTTGCCGTTGCAGTGATTAAAGTTTCATCTACAGCAGCTTTACCGTTTTCCAAATACTCTTTGATAAACGTTCTGACTTCTAAAGTCAATTCGTCCCAGTCGGCAATTTCATATTTTGTAATAGAAATGTAGTTTTCGTCGATAAAGATCTCTTTGACAAACGGAAAATTGAATAATTCTTTGGCCAATGGAGCAGCTTTCGTTTCGTCGATGCTTTTGCATTCCACCATGGTTTTGGTGAGCAATTTGTTAGCGACAAATTTCATTACAGCTGGATTAGGAGTGGTTTCACCATAAACTGTAACCGGTATTTTTTTTGTCGTTTCGTCTATTTCAATAATTTTTCCGCCTTGCTCAATAAAATCTTCTATTTCCTTTGCTACAGCATCCTGTACATCTTCCCATTCAACAATTGAGAAACGTTCGATAGCTATAAAATTTCCTGAAATAAATACCGTTTTAACAAAAGGTAGATAAAAAAGTTTTTGAGCTAAAGGAGAGTTCTTTGTTTCGTCAATGTTCTTAAACTCAAAACTTTGATTACGAACAATGAAATCGTCAAATTCAAATTTAACAATTGAGGGGTTATTTGTGTTTTTTATCGTTAATTTATTCATTTTAACATCGTTTTCGCAAAAGTAATAAAGAAAATGATAGATGATTTTTTATATTTGTCCATTAACGACAAATTAACATTTATATAACCAGAAACACAACTACAAACTAACCATAACACATTATTATGAAAAAAAAATACTTTTTCTTTATCTTTTTATTATGCTTACTGAGTTCGTCGGTCGGATTTGGTCAGGCTGATTTGACTATTACAGTCACGGACGGCCAGGCTCAATATTATCCCGGCCAATTGTTGAATTACACGATTACGGTTCAAAATTTGGGTACAAATGATGCTGCAAATGTTGTTGTTCAAAATGCGATACCTTCAGGAGCGATAAGTTTTAACTGGACGAGCAGTTTAGGAGCTTCAGGTAACAATATTGCAATCAATGATGCGATAGGTACTTTGACTTCAGGTCAAACAGTAACTTATAATTTATCTGTTGAAGTGGCTTCTTCAGCTACAGGAGATTTTAGTAATGAAGCTTCTGTTACTAGCGATACAACTGATCCAGATATGACAAATAATACAAGTACAGATACTGATCTACAGATGAATACTGCTGATGTGGTCGTGAATTGCTCTGATAATCAGATGTATTATACCGGAGGAGAGTCATTGATATATAATGTGACAGTAACTAATTATGGGCCTGGAGTAGCAACAAATGTTGTCGTTTCTAATCCTATTCCGGCTGGGATAACTTATTTTAGTTGGACAGGAAGTAACGGTTCGTATGGAATAAATGCTCCTTTGAATAACACAATTGCTTCTCTTGCGGTAGGGCAAACAATTACTTATGTAATCACGCTTGAAGTACCTTTTAGTGTGTCGGGTGATTTTACAAATCAGGCTTCGGCTACTAGTTCAACTTTCGACCCTGATATGGCAAATAATACAAGTCAGGATACAGATATTAACAGTAATTCTTTTGTTGGGAATGTAGCGGTTAGTATAGTAGATAATACATCAACTTATGATCAGGGAGGGCAAATAACGTATACTGTTACAGTTGTGAATTATGGTCCACAGATATCTTCAAACATAGATGTTTTGGTGCCAATGCCAACAGGGATAACATCTTTTTCATGGACAGGAAACGGAAATAGTGGTGTAAATGCAGATTTGGATGATGTAATAACCAGTCTTAGTCCTAATGAGACAGTTGTATATACTGTTGTTGTGGATGTGCCGTCAGGTTTTACAGGAGATTTGGTGTTGGATGCAAGTGCAAACAGTACTGTTATGTTTGATTCTGAAACGGCAAACAATTCTGCTCAGGATGTTAATGTGCAAGGAAATGTAGCAGATATTGTTGTTACAAATACAGATAATAATACGGTATATGTTCCGGGTACTACAAATACATACACTATTACAGTAACTAATAATGGTCCTGATGACGCAGTTAATGTGCAAATAGAAAATTTAATCCCGGCCGGAATTACTGGCTTTTCTTGGACTGGAACTAATGGTAGTACAGGAGCAGATGTGGATTTAGTAGATACAATACCTTATTTGCAAGTAGGGCAGTCAGTTGTTTATACTGTAGTATTGGATGTTCCTGTAACTTTTACAGGGGATTTAGTGAGTTTAGTAACTATGAATAGTGATTCTTTTGATCCTGATACTACTTGTGTGAGTTGTGAAGACACTGATACAATGGTTACTTCGGGTAGTGATATTGTAATTACCAATACAAATAATCAAACGGAATATACGCCGGGAACTACCGTTGTTTATACTGTAACAGTAACTAATAATGGTCCTGATGCCACAACTAATGTAAATGTATTTAATGGTATACCAACCGGTATTACTAATTTTTCGTGGACTGGAAGTAATGGTTCTTCCGGAACTAATACGGATTTAGATGATGTCATTGCAGCATTGGCATCAGGTTCTACAGTTACCTATACAATTACTTTAGACATTCCTGTATCTTATACCGGAGATTTAACGAGTGAAACGACGATCTTGTCTATGGATACAGTAGATCCTAATCCGGGGTGTACAGATTGTATAGATACAGATGCGCCTGTGAATACAACAGGAGCAGATCTAGAGGTTCAATTGACAGATAATGCGACTACATATACGCCGGGTACTTACATAACATATACCCTAACAATAACGAATAATGGACCGGAAGATGCTGTAGATGTTAATGTTTTAGGAGGGCTGCCTTTGAATGTGACAGATATAATTTGGGTTGACCAAAATAGTGTAACAGGAATAGGAGCTTTAAATGAAACCATTCCATTGTTAGCAAATGGAGCAACTTTTACATATCAAATAACAATTTTTGTTCCGAGTGATTATGAAAGTAACGGAAACTTAATCAATAGTGTGTCCGTTTCTTCTTCAACAACTGATCCTGATCCGGATTGTACGGGTTGTGTAGATGCTGATATGCCAAATTCTTTAGCAGATATTGTTACCATAAAAACAAATAATCAATCCAATTATACAGTCGGAGAAGATGTGTCATACGTTATAAGTATAACCAATTACGGACCAAGTGATGCTTACAATGTAAATGTTACAGATAATCAACCTTCAAACACTCAGATGTTTTGGGTAAACAGTTTAGGAGGTACAGGAACAGGAAATATAAATTACCTCATTCCTTATTTAGGAGTTAATGAAATGGTGACATTTAATGTAACCTTATCGGTGCCGGAGAATTATAATCAAAATACAAACTTAACAAATACAGTTTCAGTAACAAGTCAAACAACCGATCCTAATCCTGGATGTTCTGCTTGTACGGATACGGATACACCGGCTCCGAAAACTATTTCTGTTCAGCAAGCAAATAATTCGAATACAGCTACAACTTATACTGTTGAGGAGCTGGTTAATGATGTGTTAATTCATTCAGCATGTGCTCAGGTTTATAATATCACAAGTTCTCCTATATGTGGGATAGGCTATTTCGATAGTAACAATGCTGATTTTGATTTTGCTTCCGGAGTTATTTTAAGAAATGGAAATGTTATAGCTTCACAAGGAGCCTATACTGGAACTACTATGTCTTCTACTTGTTCAGGAACTGGAGATGGTGATTTGCAAACGATTAGTGATAATAATGGTAATACTGGTTCAATAAATGATGTTACTTATATTCAATTTGATTTTACACCCTTAACAGATAATTTCTCTTTTAATTTTATTTTTGCATCTAATGAATACGGTCAGTATCAGTGTGGTTTTTCTGATGTTTTTGCTTTTATATTAACGGATTTAACCACTGGGGTTTCAACAAATTTAGCGGTAATCCCCGGAACAAATATACCGGTATCGGTTACAAATATAAGAGATACTGCTTATAATGGTTCTTGTCCTTCGTCAAATTCCCAATATTTTGATACGTATAATGTGGGAATCCAAATTCAATCATGAATATGAGAGGGTACACGATTCCGATGACAGCTTCAGCGACGGTTGTGCCGAATAACAACTATAGGATTAAATTAGCAATTGGTGATTATAATGATAACCTATTCGATTCTGCAGTGTTCTTGGAAGCCGGTAGTTTTAATGTAGGACTTGCAGATTTGTATTATTATGCTGGACTCGATACAACTACGGAAGATATGACTGTAGAGACTGGTTATGCTGCATGTTCGGGTACAGTTAGGGAAATTAATACAGGTTTAGATCCTAATTATTATAATTTTGTTTGGTATCAAGATGGTGCGATTATAACTTCTGAAACCGGGCCGAGTATTATGGTAAGTGAGCCGGGGCAATACTGTGTTGAAGCGAGTAATGTTTCCGGTGCCTCTTGTATACAAAGTGACTGTATTTTAGTAGAGTTTTTAGAAGGACCTGAAGTTAATCCTACTCCTGGGAATTATGTTGTTTGTGATGATGGTACAGGAACCTATACCTATAATTTTTTAGATCATTTAAGTGAAATTATAGGTACTCCTAATTATATGGATTATTATTTCAGTACATACTTCTATTTGTCTCAACAAGATGCAATAGACGATATTCAAATACCAGCAACTTATACTACTAATGTAAGCCCTTTAACGGTTTATGTTAAAGTTGAAGATTTTAACTTTTCATGTCCTTCATATACTAGTTTTGTTGCAGAGGTGCAAAATTGCGCCGTAATAACCCCAACACAGCCTTCTGATTTATATTTATGTGATTTAGACGGAGACGGAGTAGAGTCATTTGATTTAACGCAGCAAGATGCTACAGTATTAGGGTCGTATACACCTGCATCTGATTATACGATAACGTACCATACGACGCAGGCCGGAGCCGATGACGGAACTATAGATTTAGCGACACCTTTCAATGCCTATCTCAATACGAGTAATCCCCAGACGATTTACGTTCGATTAGAGGAAAATGCTACAGGAGATTACGGTACGACGACTTTTGAGTTAAATGTTTTGGGAGTTCCGTCTATAGTGATCACAGATCCTTCAGCGGTATGTTCGCCTAATACAGTAGACATAACAGATCCTTCCGTTACGGCCGGCAGTAGCAATACAGGGACATTTGATTATTGGGAAGATGCAGCAGCAACGATAGCAGTATCCGATCCGACAGCAATAGATGTCAGTGGTACTTATTATATAAGCACAACAGTAGGTAGTTGTAGCGATATCCAGCCTGTAGAGGTAACGATCAATCCAACGCCAAGTTTAGTGATTACGGATCCTGCATCGGTATGTTCACCTACTACGATAGATATAACAGACCCTGCTGTAACAGCAGGTAGTACCTTAGGCGGGACGTTGAGTTACTGGGAAGATGCAGCCGGAACGATAGCGGTATCCGATCCTACAGCGATAGATGTCAGCGGCACGTATTACATTATGAGTAGTTTAGGTAGTTGTAGTGATATTCAGCCTGTAGTAGTGACGATCAATGCGACGCCAAGTTTAGTGATCACAGATCCTGCATCGGTATGTTCACCTAATACAGTAGACATAACGGATCCTGCTGTAACCAGCGGTAGTACAAACTTAGGGACTTTCAGTTATTGGGAAGATGCAGCAGCAACGGTAGCAGTATCCGATCCGACAGCGATAGATATCAGTGGAACATATTATATTATGAATGCACAAGGTAGTTGTAGTGATATTCAGCCTGTAGAGGTAACGATCAATCCAACGCCAAGTTTAGTGATTACGGATCCTGCATCGGTATGTTCACCTACTACGATAGACATAACAGACCCTGCTGTAACAGCAGGTAGTACCTTAGGCGGGACGTTGAGTTACTGGGAAGATGCAGCCGGAACGATAGCGGTATCCGATCCTACAGCGATAGATGTCAGCGGCACGTATTACATTATGAGTAGTTTAGGTAGTTGTAGTGATATTCAGCCTGTAGTAGTGACGATCAATGCGACGCCAAGTTTAGTGATCACAGATCCTGCATCGGTATGTTCACCTAATACAGTAGACATAACGGATCCTGCTGTAACCAGCGGTAGTACAAACTTAGGGCTTTCAGTTATTGGGAAGATGCAGCAGCAACGGTAGCAGTATCCGATCCGACAGCGATAGATATCAGTGGAACATATTATATTATGAATGCGCAAGGTAGTTGTAGCGATATCCAGCCTGTAGAGGTAACGATCAATCCAACGCCAAGTTTAGTGATTACGGATCCTGCATCGGTATGTTCACCTACAACGATAGACATAACAGACCCTGCTGTAACAGCAGGTAGTACCTTAGGCGGGACGTTGAGTTACTGGGAAGATGCAGCCGGAACGATAGCGGTATCCGATCCTACAGCGATAGATGTCAGCGGCACGTATTACATTATGAGTAGTTTAGGTAGTTGTAGTGATATTCAGCCTGTAGTAGTGACGATCAATGCGACGCCAAGTTTAGTGATTACAGATCCTTCAGCGGTATGTTCGCCTAATACAGTAGACATAACGGATCCTGCTGTAACCAGCGGTAGTACAAACTTAGGGACTTTCAGTTATTGGGAAGATGCAGCAGCAACGGTAGCAGTATCCGATCCGACAGCGATAGATATCAGTGGAACATATTATATTATGAATGCGCAAGGTAGTTGTAGCGATATCCAGCCTGTAGAGGTAACGATCAATCCAACGCCAAGTTTAGTGATTACGGATCCTGCATCGGTATGTTCACCTACAACGATAGACATAACAGACCCTGCTGTAACAGCAGGTAGTACCTTAGGCGGGACGTTGAGTTACTGGGAAGATGCAGCCGGAACGATAGTGGTATCCGATCCTACAGCGATAGATGTCAGCGGCACGTATTACATTATGAGTAGTTTAGGTAGTTGTAGTGATATTCAGCCTGTAACAGTGACAATTAATTCAGTTCCTGGTTTTGTAGTGAATGATCCTGCATCGGTATGTACACCAAGTACAGTAGACATAACGGATCCTGCTGTAACTAGCGGCAGTACAACAATAGGGACATTGAGTTATTGGGAAGATGCAGCAGCAACGGTAGCGGTATCCGATCCTACAGCAATAGATGCCGGCGGCACATATTATATTATGAATTCAGTTAATGGTTGTGCAGCTATGGAAGCAGTAAATGTAACTATAAATGCGAGTCCTACTTTTGTAAGTATCAGTAATAACAGCCCGATATGTTCAGGAGAAACGGCAACGTTTTATGTAGAAGGAACAGCAAATGCTTATGTAGCGTATACAATTGACGGAGGAAGCAGCACACAAGTACAGTTAGATACATCAGGTCAGGGTAGTATTTCGGTTAACAATGCTACATCAGATGTAGTAGTAAATATAATATCTATAGATAATGGTTGTACGGTAGTAGTCGGTCAGAACAGTACGGTAACCGTTAATCCTCTGCCAAGTATTACCTCTGTGACTAATGACGGTCCGGTATGTGAGGGAACCTCGGGTAGTTTTACCATTACAGGAACTCCGGGATCAGAGGTAGAGTATACCTTAAACGGAACCCCGGGTAGTGTAACATTATCATCATCAGGGACAGGAAGTGTACCGGTAGCTAATGTAACGGTAGATCAAAACTTGGAGTTGAGTATGATAACCAACCTTTCAACTACGTGTTCAAGTACGGTAGGAAACAGCAGTACATTATCAGTATTGCCTTTACCGACAGCAAGTATCAGTGCGCAAAGCAGTGCAGTTTGTTTAAACGGAGCAACGTTCTTGGATTTTAGCGGAACACCAAATGCAACAATAGAATTTACAGACGGAGCATCAACCTATCAGGTACAATTAGATGCGTCAGGAAGTTATACGAATTGGGCAACCCCTGACTTAACAGTAGATACGACTTACACTTTAGTAAGTGTAACATCTTTAACGACACCTGCTTGTGTACAACCGTTAGGAGATAATGTAACGATAACGATCAATCCGACACCATCTATTAGTGATTTGGTATATTCCGATCAGATCTGTAACGGAACATCAACAGATATCTCCTTTACATTAAACAATACAACGTCGTACTATTGGAGTGCAACGATTGTGAATATTGACAATACCACTTATGTACAAGGCGGAGATGAAACCGTAGCGATCAACCAGGTAGTGAACCTACAAGATTTATTGGAGGTAGGTTACATTACGGTTCAGATTACACCGGTATTAAGTGGAGGTAGTTGTTCAGGAATAGAAGAAGAATTTACCATACAGGTAAATCCGATGCCTGATCCGGCAAATATCGACATTAACATAGCCTCAGTATCTGTATGTAGCGGAGATGTGGTAGAGGTTAATATCTCAGGTCTTCCTACAGGTATGGACTTCAACTGGGTAGCACAAACCAGCGGATTGAGTACAACAGGTTCCACCAGCGGAACAACAGACAGTACGATCTCATTACCGTTTACGGTGAATGATCCTATGCAGTCCGGAACAGTATACTTTGAGATTACCCCTGTTTTAGGGACTTGTGTAGGTCCTGTGATCGTGAGCGATACCATAACAGTAAATCCGATACCGGGTAGTATTTTAGAGCCAACAGTAGCACCTGAGATCTGTAGCGGAGAGATTGTTTATGACGATCTGGATATTTATGTAGGTTATCCGAATATAACAGGTGTAGAGGTTTACTGGGAAGTACAGGATGCCGTAGGCGTAACAGGAGCTTTACCGGGTAATACGAATGTATTGCCTGCAGAAATACCTGATCAGTTGTTTACAACAAGCGATAGTCAGGGATATGTGATCTACAAAGTCTGGACACAGTTAGGTAGTTGTATGGGCGAGATCAAATACATTACGGTTTATGTTAACCCATTGCCTGAACCGGTATTAGAAGACAGTGCCATTTGTGTGGAACAGGTGAG
This sequence comes from Flavobacterium sediminis, assembly GCF_003148385.1. Classification (NCBI taxonomy): domain Bacteria; kingdom Pseudomonadati; phylum Bacteroidota; class Flavobacteriia; order Flavobacteriales; family Flavobacteriaceae; genus Flavobacterium; species Flavobacterium sediminis. Next base: position 1,963,284 of record NZ_CP029463.1, read on the forward strand.
CGGTGTGGTTTATCAGACCACGATATTGAATGCAGGAGATTTCAGTGGCGGTAACTATCAGTTTGAATGGTTTATGGATGATGGAAGTGGTCCTGTATCAGTAGCAACGTTATCTAATGATTCAACGTTAGAGGTATCAGAGGCAGCGAGTTATTATGTAGTGGTAACGAATCTGGACACGAATTGTGAAGGGATCTCCAATACTGTAGTAGTAGAGGAGACCAATCCTGCGACAAATATAGTGACTACGGTAACGGATGCCTTTACGGATAGTGCAACGGTAGTGGTAACGGTATCCGGAGGAAATAACGGAGATTACCTGTATCAGTTGGATGAGGAATCGTTACAATCGAGCAATGTGTTTACCGGAGTAAGCTCGGGAGAACATCAGATCACGGTAGTGGATACACAAGGCTGTACCTTCTTACAGGATACGGTAACGGTGATAGACTATCCTAAGTATTTTACACCGAATGGAGACGGAATACATGATACTTGGAATATTGTTGGATTAAATGCCACAGATAATACAAAAATTTATATCTTTGACCGTTATGGTAAATTGATAAAACAAATAAGTCCTGAAGGCGAAGGTTGGGATGGGACTTACAATGGACATCCTCTACCGTCAACAGATTATTGGTTTTCTGTTGAATATCTAGAAAATCAAGTAGTTAAAGAATTTAAAGCGCATTTTTCATTAAAACGATAACCTAAAATGAATCTTAAGAGAAGTTATTTATTTTTATTATTAGTATTATTTTCGCAAGTATCTTTTTCTCAGGAAGGTATTGCGGTGTACTCAGATTATTTATCTGATAATTATTATTTAATTCATCCGTCAATGGCAGGAGCGTCTAATTGTGGAAAAATTAGATTAACGGGGCGCCAACAATGGTTTGGTCAAGAGGACGCACCATCATTACAGACATTAAGTTTCAATACTGCAATTGATGAAGACGGAATATCAGGTATCGGTTTAATCGCTTTTAATGACAAAAATGGTTACCATTCGCAAAAGGGAGCTAAATTGACATATGCTCACCATATTCGTTTTTCGAGAAATACGGTAGATTTGAATCAGTTATCTTTTGGTTTAAGTGCTGCTTTTATTCAAAGTCAATTGGATGAGACAGAATTTCAAGGATTTGATCCGTTTGTTTACGGTGGTATCTATCAAAAAGATTCTTATTTTAATGTTGATTTAGGAGCTTCATACCACTACATGGATTTCTTTACCCATTTTACAATTAAAAATTTCTTGGCAAACAGAAGAGAGATCTATACAGAAGGTTTCGAATCTGATAACTTAAGAAAGTATTTGTGGAGTGCAGGGGCAGTTTTCGGGATAGTGACAGATTGATGTTTGAGCCGTCATTCTTATTTCAGTATACAGAAGAAACTACGGAAAAAGCTATTGATTTGAACTTGAAAGTTTATAAAAGTATGGATTTCGGTAGAGTATGGGGAGGTTTGTCTTATAGAAGAAGTTTTGATAAAACGGAGTATCTTAACGGTAATGCAGTTGATACACAATCACTTCAATGGTTAACCCCGATAATAGGGATCAATTACAAGCAGTTTATGTTTGCTTATACGTATTCTCATATTATGGGAGATGTTAAGTTTGATACAGGAGGTTTCCATCAAATTACTTTAGGTATTGATGTATTCTGTAAAGCTGCTGCTTGGGACTGTAATTGTCCTGCTGTAAACTAAAAATATAATGTTTAATATTAAAGTCCCGATTTTCGGGACTTTTTTAATTTTATAATATGTTGATAAAAGAAGTAAACGGGAAATATCCTCAAATTCCGGAAGATTGTTTTGTAGCAGAGAATGCAACTATTGTCGGGGATGTTGTTTTAGGGGAAAAGTGTAGCATCTGGTTTAATGCCGTGGTTAGGGGAGATGTTAACACTATAATTATTGGAGACAAAGTAAATATTCAGGATGGAGCAGTTATTCATTGTACCTATCAGAAGCACCCTACAGTTATAGGAAATAATGTGTCTATCGGGCATAATGCCATTGTGCATGGCTGTGAGGTTAAAGATAATGTCTTGATCGGCATGGGAGCCATAGTTATGGACAATTGTGTCATAGAAAGCAATTCTATTGTTGCTGCGGGTTCAGTTGTTACTCAAAATACAGTTGTGGAATCGGGTACTATTTATGCCGGAGTTCCTGCTAAGAAAGTGAAAGACATCAATGCCAGTGATTTTGCAGGCGAGATCGAACGAATTTCAAATAATTATGTCATGTATTCCTCTTGGTTTAAGGAGGAGTAATAGCGGTAAATTAGAAATCTAAATAAAAGACTTTTTCCTTTTTGTTTAATATTGTCCGGAGTACCTCAATGTCACTATTGCTGTAGAAAGCATTATTACCTGGTTCGGTAGAATTATTCAACATGCTTTGCTGAGCCAGAATGTTTTTGGTTTGTTTTGCAACAGCTTCTCCGGAATCAATTATCGTGATTTTTGACGGAATGATTTTTCTGATCTGAGGAATTAAATAAGGGTAATGACTACATCCTAAAACCAGATAGTCTATATTCTGTTCTATCATTGGTTGAAGATAGTTCTCTAATAATTCAGCCATTTCAGGTGAATCCATATCTCCGTTTTCTATGAGTTGGACCAAACCATGACCTATTTGCTCAATAATTTGAACATCCGTATAGGTTTTAGCTTTTTCGTGAAATAGTTCGCTATTGAGAGTTCCTTTAGTAGCTAATATTCCGATCTTGTGGGTTTCAGATTGTAGTGCAGCTGGCTTTATAGCCGGTTCTATACCTATAAACGGTACGGAGAACTTTTCTCTCAATTCATCTATAGCATTTGTTGTAGCCGTATTACAAGCGACTACAATGAGCTTACAGTTTTGTTCTAATAAAAATTCGGTATTCTTAATGCTTAAAGCTATGATCTCTTCTTTGGATTTTAAGCCATATGGAGCATTTTTACTATCGGCTAGGTAAATAGTGTTCTCATGAGGTAAAAGTGCGTTAACTTCTTTCCAAATTGATGTTCCGCCCACTCCGGAATCAAAAAAGCCGATAGGTTGTTTATTCTCGTCCATATTGTACCGACAAATTTAAAAAAAAACTGCCCAAAATTACTTTTGGACAGTTGGTTTGTTTTAGTTTTTTTGAATTAATTAAAAACCTAGTTCTTTTTTCACTTCAGGAAGTAAATCAGTACCGTTTGCTACTAATACACCACTACCGGTTGTTGAATCAAGAACATATTCAAAACCTTTAGATTTAGCCACTTTCTGAATTGCAGCCTGAGCTTTTTCTAAGATAGGTTTGTATAAGTCTAACTCTTTTTGTTGTAGATCTTTACCAGCAGTTTGTTGGTATTGTTGGATGCGAGCTCCCATATCCTGCATTTCTTTTGAACGGGTTTCATTCAAAGCTTCTCCGGCAGTAGGCGCTTCCTGTTCGTATTTTTGTAATTTAGTTTGGTATTCTTGTACCATAGTTTTGTATTCTTTGTCATATTGCTCTTGGATTTTTTCTAATTGAGCTTTAGCAGCTTTCATTTCCGGCATATTCTCCATCAAATCCTGCACATTGATATGAGCTAATTTTGATTGTGCTGATACTTGAGTACCTACAAATAATACTAATGCAATAATTAAAGTTTTAATTTGTTTCATGTTTATATTCTTAAGTTAAATTTATTGATTTTCGTTTTCTTCCGAGTTATTGTTGTTTTCTTCTTTCGCTTTTTTTGCAGCCTCTCTGGCCTCAATAGCCTTTTGTTTCTTTTCTTCTATTGCTTTTTTACGTTCTTCTAATTTTCTTTTACGTTCTTCTTGTATTTGAGCTCTTTTTTCTTCAGCTGAGATTTCAGCTTCTGATTTATCTTCTGAAGACGTGTCATCTGTTATTTTTTGATCACCGGCACTTTCTTCTATATTTTCATTTTCAATTTCTGTGCCACTTTTTTTATTTTCTTTTTCTTCTTCCAGTTTTTTGCGTTTGTCAGCAGCAGCTTGTTTGCGTTCTTCGATCAGTTTTTCTCTTGCTAACCTTCTTTCTTCGAGCATTTTTTCACGAGCAGCCTTTTTTTCGTCTAACTTTTTCTGTCTTTCTGCTAAATCAGGATTTTCGTCTAACATGTCCTCTTTAGCTTCCTGTGCTTCTTGTGCCTTAAGTTGCTTTTTAGTCAATTCTTCTCTTTTTTCAGATCTAAGAATAGTTCGGATAACTAAATCACTTATGTCATGTTGCTGTTTGGCAAATAACATTGTTAAATCTGAAGATCTGTCAAAGATAAAATCATATTTTTTCTTTTCGGCAATATCTTGAATAGCTGTGAATACTTGATCCTGAATAGGCTTAACTATAGTTGACTTCTGAACTATTAGATCACCTTGAGCTCCGAATTTTTTTTCTTGAAAATCTAAAAGTTCTTTTTCTAAAAAACTAATTTCTTCTTCTCGTTCTTCTATTAATTCTTTTGTTAAAAGCGGTTTTTCAACTTTTAAAGCCTCTTTTAATTTTGTGATCTCATTCTTTTTAATTTCAATTTCTTGCTTCCACTTTTGTGCTTTTAATTCCAGTTGGTTATTGGCTTCTGCATAAGATGGAACTTTTTCTAAAATATATTCCATATCTATGTAGCCAATCCTAATGCCTCTGGTTTGAGAAAAAGCAAAAGTAGCAGTAATTGACAGAAGAATAAAAAGTATTTTTTTCATAGTTGCCTTTTTAATTAATCATTAAAAGTACATAAAAATTTAGTTTTTAAATATAATTTTTTTGTTACTCCTTTTAAAATTAAACTAAAAACGTCAAATTGTTAAAATTGTTGTCCAATAATAAAGTGTGTTTGCCAACCACTTTTAGTTGTTGATCCCGGTACAGCATCAAATCCGTGTCCGAAGTCAATTCCTAATAGACCGAATGCCGGCATGAATACACGTAATCCGAATCCAGCTGAACGTTGTACTGTGAAAGGATTGTATGAGCTGAAGTCAGCAAATGCAGCACCGGCTTCTAAGAAGGTCAGACCATAAATTGAAGCCGCTCCACTCAAAGTGATCGGATAACGCAATTCCATGGAGAACTTGTTGTAAACAGTTGCCCCAATCTGACTTCCACTACTGTTTATAGGCGAAAGAGAGTTGTTTTGATAACCTCGTAACTGAATGTTTTCTCTACCGTCAAGGGAGTAGTTTGCCATACCGTCACCACCTAAGTAAAAACGCTCAAAAGGAACCAAGCCTCTGTCTTGATTATAGGCACCCATAAATCCGAATTCACCGAGAGTTCTTAAAACTAACTTGTCGTATATTGTAGTATATAGATCCGCTTTCACTTTGATTTTATAGTATTCTAACCAGTTGAATTTTATCTGATCTACTTTTCCCTGATCGGTTGCAGCCTGTTGATATGTTGCTACGGCATCACCGTTTGAATCAAGATAAGATCCGGAAGGAACCCAGTTACCGTTATCGTTAAAATAACTATCACCTGTATTTCTTTGTTTGTTCTCTTCTTTGTCGCCAAGGTTAGCATAATCTACACCGTTGAATAATGAATAAGGTGGTGTAAATTTACCACTGATTGTAAATTCAGAACCGTAAGTCGGGTAGATAGGGTTAAATCCTTTACTGTTACGCGATAGGGCAACAGTATATGTTAAGTTTCTTGATGAACCGTCTCCGAAAGTAAATAATCCGGTGTAATAATTGCTCAAGGCATAATATTGGAAAGAAACACTTTGAGATAACACAAAGTAATCATCCGGTACTTTCAATCTTTTAGCTAAACCAACCGTTAATGAAGTGATACTAAAGCTTTGACTTTTATCAACGTTACTTGTAGAATAGTTATAAGAGTATTGTCTACTGTGAGAAATAGAGGTCGAAAAGTTAATTGGTTTTTTTCCTCCTAACCATGGTTCTGAGAAAGATAAACTATACGTTCTGAAATAGGAACTTCCTTGTAAACGCAAAGCTAACTTTTGTCCGTCTCCCATAGGAAGTGGTTTGTAAGCGTCTTTTTTAAAGATGTTTCGCATAGAGAAGTTGTTGAATGAAAGCCCTAAAGTACCTATAAAACTACCACTACCATAACCCCCTTGTAATTCAACCTGGCTTGATCCTTTTTCTACAACACTATATTCAATATCTACCGTACCCGCTTGAGGGTCTACGTTTTTAAATTCAGGTTTAATGGCTTCAGCATCGAAGAAACCTAATTGTCCGATCTCACGAATAGAGCGTATCAATAATTCTTTGCTGTATTTTTCTCCCGGTTTTGTTCTAAGTTCACGATAGATCACACGATCATTAGTCTTGTCATTACCTACAACGGTGATTTTATTGAAGTAAGCAATAGGACCTTCCGTAATTCTGATTTCAAAATCGATGGTGTCATTGTATGTTTTTACTTCAACCGGATTGATGCTTGAGAACAAATAACCGTTATTTTGGTAAAGGTTTGTTAAGTCCTCGCCATCTGGTTTAGATTGGTCGGCAATACGTTTCTGAAGTAAAACACCATTATACACATCTCCTTTTTTGATACCTAAAATACGATTCAATTGATTTTCCGTATAAACAGTGTTTCCGATGTAGCGAATGTTACCGAAATAATATTTTTTTCCTTCTTCTAAATTTACCTTGATAGCGATCATGTCTTTCTCTTTGTTGTAAGAGACAGTGTCTGAAACAACTCTGGCATCGCGGAATCCGTTTTCTTTGTATTTATCAATAACAGAAACCAAATCCTCTTTGTATTTGTCTTTAATATATTTAGATCGTTTAAAGATACGTATCGGATTTTTTTGCTTTGTATTTTTAAAAGCTCTTCTTAGTTTTCGGTCAGATATTTCATTGTTCCCGCTGAAATCAATAGATTTTACTTTTACTTTATCGCCTTTATCAATACCAACAACCATTTTCACTTGCGAATCTATGGTGTCCTGAATAGTGTTAATGTTAACTTTAGCGTTGTAATATCCGTCTTTTTTGTATTTGTTTTCGATATAGTTCTTTGTTGTAGTCAACAAATTTTCGTTAACGATCTTTCCTTTCTTAAGATCGGTATCTTTGATAAGTTCTTCAGCTTTTCCTTTCTTTACTCCTTGGATTTTTACATCCGAAAGTTTCGGAAGTTCATTTAGGTGAAGGTCAAGATAAATGCTGTCGCCTTCAACTTTATTGATATAGAATGCAACATCATTGAAAAGACCAAGTTTCCATAATTTCTTAATAGCAGTACTGATGTCTTCTCCCGGAACCATGATTTTTTGCCCTTTTTCCAATCCGGTGAAAGTCACAACGGTTTGCTCACTATATTGACTTTTACCGCTTACTTCAACATCCGCTAAAATATATTCTTTTCCGCTTTCTAATTTTGTTTCCTGAGCCACTAAGGCACCGAAATTTCCTAAAACGATAAAGGTAAATAGTAATTTTATCCTCTTTTTAAACATTTTGTTATTATGAAATTTGTTCACTTGTTTTTCCAAATCTTCTTTCTCGTTTTTGATAGCTAATGATGGCTTCATATAAATTTTCTTCTTTAAAATCGGGCCATAAAACATTCGTGAAATAAAATTCAGCGTATGCAATCTGCCAAAGTAAAAAATTACTGATTCTGTGTTCGCCACTGGTTCTTATTACTAAGTCTACATCTGGCAAATTATGCGTGTAAAGATGCTGATTAATAATTGTTTCGTCAATAGCGTCAGAAGAAATTATATTATTTTTAACTTTATCACTAATTTTTTTAACAGCCTGAACAAGTTCTTCTCTGGAGCCATAGCTTAAAGCTAAAGTTAAGGTAAGTCTTGAATTATCAGCAGTTTTAGCAATAACCTCCTGTAGTTCGGTTTGAACTTTTGTTGGTAAATTTGTTAAATTTCCTATAGCATTTAACCTGACGTTGTTTTTTGATAAAGTTTTTAATTCTTTTTTAAGAGAAGAGATTAAAAGCTTCATTAATGTATCTACTTCAAATTTGGGTCTGTTCCAGTTTTCAGTAGAGAAAGCATATAATGTAAGGTTTTCGATCCCCAGTTTAGCGCAAGTCTCAACAGTTGTTCTTACCGATTTAGTGCCGCTTTCGTGCCCTAAAGTTCTCAGAAGTCCTCTTTGTTTTGCCCAGCGCCCGTTACCGTCCATGATGATGGCCAGGTGCTTGGGTAAATTGTTTGTATCTATTTGTTCTAATAAACTCATAATTATTCTACACAAAAACAAGGATTCTGACCAAAGGTATAGGTTAAGGTAAAACCTGTAAAGACATACCAGTCATTACTGTTTAAATTACCGAAACGCAACGTTTCAAAATTGTCATTTTTAGGGTTACTACCGTCTAAGTTATCAGTGAAAGTATAACGAGCTCCTACTTCAAAACCTAAAATGATACTTTCTGTTAAACGAGCTTTGAGCCCTACAACCATTGGTATAGCAAAAGTACTGTCTCTATAGTCTACTTCGCTTTTATCGTTTAAAATATATAATTCTTTGTAAATAAAATAATTAATTCCGGATGAAACATAAGGTGTCATTAAGAAACCCGATTCGTGTAAGTCAAACTCGAAAAAATTAAATTCCAGTCCCGCAGAGAATTCCATAACGTTGTTCTCAAAACTGTAACCTCTCAGATAGCGGCTCGGAACATCGCTGTCAATGTCTTTAGATTCAAGTTTACCGGTGGTAAAACCAAATCGGAAAGCATGTCTGGGACTTCTATTCCATTTGTAAATTAAACCAATGGCCGGATTGTTAGGGGAAATATAATCTGTAGGACCTACATCACCTATATAGTTAACACCACCAACAAATACTCCTAATTCATTGATCTGACTATATGATAGGTTTAATCCTAATACTACTAATATGTAAAAAAATAAGCGCTTCATTTTTTAAACAGTTTGCAAATATAACAATATAGATTTCTTTACCATTATGTAAAGGAAATTTTTATTTTAAACGTAAAAAATTCAAAATGTTATATTTTTAAGCAACTAATTTCTTCGGTCTTCTCCCCACAACAGTTTTTTTCTTATGGTTTTAAGAAAACCTTCCTCTGGAAATTCAACTAATTGTATCGAAAAATCAGATTTTTTAACGTAAAGAACGGTCTCGTTATTTACAGAAGTAATGCGGGAGTCTAATGAAACTAAATACTCATTTTCCCTTCCGGATACTTTTAGTTTGATTTCAGTATTATCTGGAATTACTAATGGTCTGGCATTCAGGTTGTGTGGTGCTATGGGGTTTATTACGAGACTTTTGACTTCAGGGGTTAAAATCGGGCCGCCACAACTTAGAGAATAGCCGGTTGAACCTGTAGGAGTAGAGATGATCAGGCCGTCAGCCCAATAAGAGGTAAGGTATTCGTTATCCAGATACGTTTCAATAGTAATCATGGAAGTGGTATCTTTTCTGGAAACACTAACTTCGTTCAAAGCAAAGTTCAGATCGTCTAAATCATGATTGATAGGTTTTGAACTTAAACTTAAAAGTGTTCTTTGGGATATGGTATAATTCCCTTGAATCATTTTATTGATGAAAAGTTCTATGTTTTCTATCTGAACAGTAGCTAAAAAACCTAACCTTCCGGAATTGATCCCGACGATCGGAATGTTTTTGTTACGAATATAGGTCACTGCTCTGAGAATAGTGCCATCGCCTCCTATACTGATTAGGAAAGCCGTGCTTTCATCTAATTCTTCGTGACATGAAAATGTTTTATACTCTTTGGTAGAGATAGTTGAAAGATTTTCAGCAAATGTTTTTTCTATGAATACTTCAAAATCATTCTTTTTAAGAATAGTAATGACTTTGGAGACAATTTCCTCTGTGTTGTTCTGGTAATATTGACCGTAAATCGCGATTTTCATAGCTGAGTTATAATGCTTAGTGTTTTTTCGCTTGCAATAATATCAAATATTTAGGTATTTGTCTAAATAATCCGATCGATCTTTCAGGTTTTTTAGATAAGAATCCTCTTGGTGCTCCGAAATAATTTCATACTCATACCTTCTAAAGGTTTGAATGATTTCATTTAATCCGGTTTGGCTTATCTTTAGTGTAATTTCAACAAAATGTCCGTCTGTTTTAGAAACGAACAAGCCTAAAAGCTTACCGTTGTTGCTTTCTACAATTTGAGCAATTTGACTCATTGAAAAAGCATTTGCTTCTTTTTTGACAACTAAAATTCCTCCGTTCTCTTTAAGAAAAGGCGTTTCGTGTAAAAAGCGAATAACGTCTTCTAATTCATAATAGCCGGCATATTGGTTCTTTTCATCTAAAACCGGTACTAAATTGGTTTCGTTTTTAGCAAAAACTTCTAATACGTCCAACCAGTTCATATTAGTGCGAACATAAAAACGATCGAAATCGTATCGTTTGTCTGAAATAATAGTTTCTGCTGAACCTATCTCTGCACTCTCTCTGTTGATCACTCCTATATATATGTTGTTCTCAGTTACCGGGAAGTGGGAATAAGATAATTCATAAAATAACTCTTCGGCTTCTTTTAATGACTGAGAGCTTTTAAGGGGTTTTATGGAGTTGTTAAGGTATTCTAAGAGTGGATTCATATATAGGTAACCAAAATTTCATGCAAATTAATCAAAAAAGAGCATTTAAGCGAGGCATACTTTGTATTTTTGTAAAAATAAAATAAAAACATGACAAAGTTATCAGTTAATATCAATAAAATAGCAACTTTAAGGAACTCAAGAGGGGGTAATGTGCCGGATTTGTTGCAGGTAGCGAAGGATGTGCAGAAGTTCGGAGCTCAGGGAGTAACGGTTCATCCAAGACCGGATGAGCGGCATATCAGATATCAGGATGCCCGGGACCTAAAAGATGTTGTATATACAGAGTATAATATTGAAGGCAATCCGGTAGCAAAATTTATAGATCTGGTTTTAGAAATAAAACCTACTCAGGTTACATTAGTTCCTGATGCAGACGATGCTATAACATCAAATGCGGGTTGGGATACGATTAAACACAAAGGCTTTTTGGTTGAAGTTATCAATGAGTTTAAGCGGAATGGAATACGGACGTCTGTTTTTGTAGATCCGATAGAGGAAATGATTGAAGGTGCTAAAGCAACCGGAACGGATAGAATTGAATTGTATACGGAAAGTTATGCGCATGAATACGGTTTAGGTAATTTAAAAGGGATCGATCCTTATGTGAAAGCGGCGATCAAGGCAAATGAGTTGGACTTAGGAATTAATGCCGGACATGATTTAAATTTGGAGAATACAAAGTTTTTTAAAGAAAATATTCCGGGATTGTTAGAGGTTTCTATTGGACACGCATTGATTTCCGAATCAATTTATTTAGGGTTAGAAAATGTAGTGAATATGTATTTACAACGATTAAAATAATAATAGAGAACTGGCTATAGTTTAAGAAAAAAATTTAAGAGAATGTTGTATTCAAAAATAGAAGGAAGCGGGAAGCCTTTCTTAATCCTTCACGGTTTTTTAGGAATGTCTGACAATTGGAAAACGTTAGGACTTAAATTTTCCGAATTAGGATATCAGGTACATTTGCTTGATATGCGCAACCATGGTAGAAGTTTTCACTCAGAAGTGTTTGATTATGAGGTTATGGCTCAGGATGTGTTGGAATATTGTCGTTTCCATCAACTTGATAGTATAGTGTTGTTAGGTCATTCTATGGGAGGTAAAATTGCCATGCAACTGGCTTGTAAAAACCCGGATCTAGTTGAGAAATTGATAATAGCAGATATCGGACCTAAATATTATCCGCCACATCATCAACAAATATTAGCAGCGCTTAATGCTGTGGATTTCAGTTTAAAACCATCGCGTCAGGAGGTAGATAATATTTTATCCCAATATATCAATGATTTCGGGACGAAGCAGTTTTTACTAAAAAGTTTGTATTGGAAAGAGCCCGGGCAATTAGCCTTTAGATTTAATTTAGAGGTCTTTAATAAAAAAATAGAAAACATAGGGCAAGGACTTCCGACTACTTTACATTTTGCTAGACCTTGTTTGTTTGTAAGGGGGTCGGTTTCGAATTATATTTTAGATTCAGACGTAGAACGTATTAAAGAACAATTCCCATTGATGCAACTAAAAACAATTGAAGGTGCAGGGCATTGGCTACATGCGGAAAATCCGGAATTGTTTTATGACTTTGTTTTTGAGTATTTGGAAAAATAAGGATAAAAATATTATGCGTTCATAATATTTTTGCGTAAAAAATTGCATATTCCATATTTTGTTATAATTTTGAATTGTAGAAATTTTTATTCGAAAAAAACTAACAAATCAGAATTATGAGAAAATTACTTTCTTTAGCGCTTTTAGCACTGGCTGGTACTTCTGTTTATGCAGGAGGATATAGAGTAGCGATGCAAGGGCAAAAGCAGTTGGCTATGGGGCATACAGGTGTTGCTGTAGTTAATAGTGCAGAGGTTTCATTTTTTAATCCTGCGGGGATGGCTTATTTGGAAAATAAGTTTAATTTATCTGTAGGAGCTAACGCTTTGGTTGCTAAAACTAAGTTTCAAAATTCTACCTATAATTGGACTGCGTCAACGACAAATGTAGGAACGCCATTAGAAGTTTATGCCACGTATCGTTTGAATGATTGGTTAACAGCAGGTTTGTCTGTATATACACCTTATGGTAGTGCAGTAGAATGGGATCAAGGATGGGAAGGTGCGCACCTCGTAAATAATATTGATCTGCAAGCTATTTTTGTTCAGCCTTCAATTTCAGTTCGTCTTGGAGAGCACTTTAGCGTTGGTGGTGGGCCAATCTATGCTATAGGGAAGGTTACTTTCAATAGAGATGTTACGATGAATCAGGCTTTTCAGTCTGCTGATGGAACAGGAACTAATTTAACAATTGAAGATTCAGGAATCACAGCTTGGGGATATACATTAGGTTTCATGTTTAATCCAACCGATAAAATGCGTTTAGGGATGAATTATCGTTCTGAAATTACGATGGAAGCTCGTGGAGGAGATGCTAATTTCTATAATGTGCCTGATTTTGCTACTAATGACCCTAGTTTTCAAAATACTACTTTTAATGCAGACCTTCCGTTACCGGCTGAGTTAACAGTAGGGTTCTCTTATGAAGTTACTGATAAATGGTTGGTGGCTTTTGACTACAACTATACTTTATGGGATACTTATAAAGCTTTAGATGTTAAATTTGCTAACGGAAGTGAGTCTTTAAATCCTAGAAATTATAAAAATTCAAGTACATTCAGAATCGGTACTCAATACGAGGCAAATGATAAATTTACATTCAGAGCCGGATGGTATCATGATCAAAGTCCTGTACAAGACGGGTACTTTGCTCCTGAAACACCTAGAAATGATTCTATGGGCTTTACAGGAGGTCTGACTTATCAATTGAACCAAAAATTCGGAGTTGATTTCTCATTCTTGTACTTACATTTCGATCAAATTGATAATTCATACGATTATTCAACAGATCCGATCTCAGGACAACCTAATCCGTCTTTCGGAGGTACTTATAAATCAGTGGTGTTTTCTCCTGGTTTAGGTGTAACTTATAGTTTCTAATATTGATTTTAAACAAGAAAAAAATGAAAAATAAATTTATATACTTAGCGATTTTAGCTGCCGGTTTTGCTTCATGTGAGCCGGAGTTTGAAAATGATGTAGATGCTAACTACACCTCTGGGAATGCTGATTTTACATCGTATGTAGCAGTAGGTAATTCATTAACTGCAGGTTATATGGACGGTACTGTTTATAAAACAGGTCAGATGAATTCGTATCCTAATATGCTGGCACAACAATTTGCTTTAGTAGGAGGTGGAAGTTTTACTCAGCCTTATTACGGAGATGATGCAAATAATTTAGGAGGATTGACTTTAGGAGGGGTTCAGATTGCTTCGACAAGATTGGTAATTGATGCTTCTGAAGGAAGACCGGAAAATATAACAGGAACGCCTACAATAGAAGTATCGGATATTCATGCAGGACCTTATAATAATATGGGGGTTCCGGGCGCAAAATCATTTCATTTAGTAGCAAATGGATATGGGAATGTCGCAGGAGTTGCTATTGGGGCAGCTAATCCGTATTTTGTAAGAATGGCTAGTAGTTCTAGTACATCGGTTTTAGCAGATGCAATGGCTATGGATCCGACTTTCTTTACAAATTGGATCGGTTCTAATGATGTTTTGGCATATGCAACTAACGGTGGTGCTCAAGATGACGGAATGACTCCGGCTGAAGATCACAATGAAACAGGAAATATGGATCCTTCAACTTACGGAGGTAATGATATTACAAATGCAATGGTATTCGGAAATGTTTATTCAACAATTGTGAATACATTGACTTCCGGTGGTGCTAAAGGGGTGGTAGCAACAATTCCTAGTGTAACATCAATCCCTTATTTTACAACAGTTCCTTATGCTCCGCTTTCTCCAGCAGCTCTAGGAGGACAGTCTAATATTGATTTGTTAAATGCAAATTTATACGGACCATTGGATGCAGTTTTTACTGCTTATGGCGAACCTAATAGAATTAATCCGCTTTCCTCAGTTGCAGTTAATCCGATTTTAATTTATGATGCAGATGCAGCTGATAGAACAGCTCAAATTTCCGGAGCTTTACAAATGCAGGGGTATCCGGCAAGTATTGCTGATGAAATAGGAATGGCTTATGGTAAAGCACGTCAGGCAAATACTGCTGATTTAGTAGTTTTACCGGCATCTTCAGTTATCGGTACGGTTAATTCAGGGGCTTCGGCAACTTTAGCATCGTTAGGGTTAAACATTAATGGTGTTTCTTATCCTATGGCAAACAGATGGGTGTTAACAGCTAATGAAAAAGCGAAAGTAGCTGCGGCAACTGATGCTTTCAATGCTACGATTGTTTCCATTGCTAATACAAATGATTTGGCTGTGGCAGATATGAATACAATGATGAATTTGTTAGTAAACGGATTGAGAATCGAAACCGGTCAGATTTTTACTGCTGATTATTTTAGTGGTATTGAAACTGAAAATGAAGTATTGTTTTCTTTAGACGGTGTTCATCCGAATGCAAAAGGATATGCAGTTATTACGAATTCGATCATTAATTTGATCAACCAATACTACAATGCAAATTTACCGTTGAAGTATGTGAATGACTATCCGGGGATCCATATTGTAGGCTCAAACTAGAAAATAAATTTGGGTTATATATTTTATTTTAAGAAAAGACACCAATATTTTTTTGGTGTCTTTTTTATTTTTTAAATTTCAGTTTTAAAAGGAAATAACTAATAAAGATTAAGAAGATGAAGCTAATTATTAAATTGATCATAACCACTGTCTTAATTGTGGTTTTGTCTCATTTTTTACCGGGAATAAATGTGAATAGTATTCAAACGGCTTTAGTGGTTGCTGTCGTTTTAGGCTTGTTGAATGTATTTGTAAAACCAGTATTAGTTCTTTTGACAATTCCGGCAACAGTTCTGACATTAGGCTTGTTCTTATTTGTGATTAATGCAGTAATTATTTTATTAGCCGGACATTTTGTAGGAGGCTTTTATGTTTCCGGATTCTGGAGTGCACTATTTTTTAGTATCATTCTGTCCGTTTTACAATCTATCCTCAATAAAATATTTGTAGAGGAAAACTAAAAAATAGTAAACTGAAATTCAATTGGTTAAAAACTTGTTTGGGTTGTAAAAATTCTATAATTTTGCAACCCAAATTTTATGACATTAAATTAGTAACATAATGAACATTTCAAAAGAGCAGGTAGATGCATTAAATGCTATTGTAACAGTAGCTATTTCAAAAGAAGATTATGCAGACAAAGTAGAAAAAGTACTTTCTGATTATAGAAAAAATGCTAATATCCCGGGATTTAGAAAAGGACAAGTGCCTATGAGCCTTATTCAAAAGCAATATGGTAAATCAGTATTGTTTGATGAGGTTAATAAATTATTACAGTCATCATTGAATGATTATTTAGTAGAAGAAAAAATAGATATCTTAGGAAATCCGCTTCCTAAAGTAACCGAAGATTTTGATTGGGATAAAGATGACTTTACTTTTGAATTTGAATTAGGACTTGCTCCGGAATTTACAGTTGATTTAGAAGCTAAAACGAAAGTGACTAAGTTCGATATCGAGGCAGACGATAAAATGTTAGACGAACAAGTAGAGCGTATTCAAAAACAATACGGAAAATTAGTTCCTCAAGATAAAGTTGCAGAAGACAGCTCGATCCGTGGTACTTTTTCTAATGAAGAAAAAGGCATTAATAATGCAGCAAATATTACATTAGATATCTTTAAAGATAAGAAAACAGCAAAACAGTTTGTAGGTAAAAAAGTTGGAGATGTAGTGACTTTAGCAACTAAAGGGCTTTTTGATGATGACCACAAACTAATGGATTATTTAAAAATATCTCATGACGATGTTCATGGTTTAGATATCAGTGTTGATTTCAAAATCGAAGAGATTAACGAAGTAGAGAAAGCTGAATTGAATCAAGAACTTTTCGATAAATTGTTCGGAGAAGGAAAAGTAACGTCTGTTGAAGAATTAAAAGCAAAAATTAAAGAAGATGCTGAAGCACAATTTGCACAACAAGCTGATCAAAAATTCTTGAATGATGTTATTGAAAGTCTAATTGAAAACACAAAATTCGAATTGCCTGCTGAATTCTTGAAAAAATGGATTCAAACTGTTGGAGAGAATCCGTTAACTATTGAACAAGCAGAGGAAGAATATAGCAAATCAGAAAAAGGATTACGTTATCAGTTGATCGAGAACAAGATTATTGCAGATAATAATTTACAAATTCAATTTGAAGACTTAAAAGCACATACTGCAGATTTGATCAAAAAACAAATGGCTCAATTTGGTCAGCTAAATCCGTCTGATGAAGAAGTTGAAGGAATTGTAGCGCGTGTGCTTTCAAATCAAGAAGAGGTAAAACGTTTGTCTGAACAAGTGATGAGCGAAAAGATGTTAGACCTATTCAAAGAAAAAGTAGGAGCTAAATCTAAAAAAGTAAACTACGATCAGTTTATTAAAGAGATGTACGGAGAATAATTTTTTCGTAAAAAATAATTATCTTTGAACGTCAAACATTAATGTTTGACGTTTATTTTTTTGTAAACCCTTAATTTAATTCAGTATGAATTTTGGTAAAGAATTTCAGAAGTATGCTACAAAGCATCACAAGATAAACAGCTTGTATTACGATAAAATTATGAGCCGTGTAACACCTCCTGTAGGAATGACTCCCTATATTATGGAAGAGCGTCAGTTAAACGTAACGCAATTGGATGTGTTCTCTCGTTTAATGATGGATAGAATCATTTTCTTAGGGACGGGGATCGACGATCAGATTGCTAATATTGTACAAGCGCAGTTATTGTTTTTGGAAAGTTTGGATGCTTCCAAAGATATTCAGATTTATGTAAACTCTCCGGGAGGTGGTGTTTATGCAGGTTTAGGTATTTATGATACCATGCAGTTCATTAAGCCGGATGTAGCAACTATTTGTACAGGTATGGCAGCTTCAATGGGAGCGGTATTGTTATGTGCCGGAGCAGCCGGAAAAAGAAGTGCATTGCCACACTCTCGCGTTATGATCCATCAACCGTTAGGAGGAGCGCAAGGACAGGCATCAGATATCGAAATTACAGCACGTGAGATTTTAAAATTAAAAGGAGAATTATACGAGATTATTTCTAAACATTCAGGACAAACTATTGAAAAGGTAAATGACGATAGTGACAGAGATTATTGGATGATTGCCAGCGAAGCAAAAGAATACGGAATGATCGATGAAGTATTAACCAGATGATTTTTTTAGGATATTGGTAAACGGTATGAGGTAATGAGTATTTTTCATTTCCTTTCGCCTTAACCTTTTTCCTTTCACCCTTGACTTAAAAAAAATGGCTAAAGAAGTATTAGAATGTTCGTTTTGTGGTAGAAAAAAGCCAGAAACCAATTTATTGATCGCAGGGATTAATGCGCATATCTGTGATCGTTGTATTGAACAAGCGCATGGAATTGTTTTAGAAGAGTTAAAACAAAGTGGAAAAAGTGATTTAATGGCTGAATTGGTTCTCTTGAAACCAAAAGAAATTAAGACTTTTTTAGATGAATACATCATCGGACAGGATCAGACAAAAAAAGTGATGAGCGTTGCTGTTTATAACCACTATAAACGTTTAATGCAAAAGCAGTTAGATGATGAGGTGGAGATTGAAAAGAGTAACATTATTATGGTGGGGCAAACCGGAACCGGAAAAACATTAGTAGCTAAAACCATTGCTAAAATGTTAAATGTTCCGTTGGCTATTGTTGATGCAACTGTTTTAACAGAAGCCGGATATGTTGGGGAAGATGTGGAAAGCATTTTAACCCGTCTGTTACAAGCAGCAGATTATGATGTGTCTAAAGCCGAACGTGGGATTGTCTTTATAGATGAAATAGATAAAATAGCCCGAAAAAGTGATAATCCTTCTATAACACGAGACGTTTCAGGAGAAGGTGTTCAGCAAGCATTATTAAAATTGTTAGAAGGAACAGTAGTTAATGTGCCGCCTAAAGGAGGAAGAAAACATCCAGATCAGAAATTTGTTGAGGTTAATACGCAAAATATCCTGTTCATAGCCGGAGGTGCTTTTGACGGTATCGAACGTATTATTTCCAAAAGATTGAATCGTCAGGCAGTAGGATACGGTTCCTCAAAAAATACTGATGTTATTGATAAAGACAATCTGTTGCAATATGTAGTACCCAAAGATTTGAAAGACTTCGGTTTGATACCTGAAATCATAGGGCGTTTGCCTGTTCTGACTCACATGGACCCACTTGATGGTAAAACATTAAGAGCTATTTTGACAGAGCCTAAAAATGCTTTAGTAAAACAGTACAAAAAACTGTTTGAAATGGATGATGTTGATTTTTCAATTGAAGAGGAAGCGTTACAGTTTATTGTAGACAAAGCCTTGGAATATAAATTAGGAGCCAGAGGGTTACGTTCGCTGTGCGAAGCTATTCTGACAGATGTAATGTTTGAATTGCCTAGCTCTTCAGAGAAAGAACTCGTGGTTACAAAAACGTTCGCAGAACATAGTTTAAATAAAAATTTATTACAGCGTTTAAAAACCGCTTCATAAAGATTATTGAAATAAAAAGGGGAAGTTTTAAACTTCCCCTTTTTAATTTCTATGCTTCAGCTTTCTCCGATTTCATTTTTGTTGTAGAATCTTTTTTACAATAACTGGCTTTACAACTCCAGCCACTTGAACAAGAAGTAATTAAAATAGTTCCTGAGATTGCGAATAAGGCAATTAATTTTCGTTTCATTTTGTTTTATATTTGGTTTAGTTGTTTTATAATTTTGAATTCAATTCTTCTGTTTGCCTGATCTTCTTCAGAAGTACAGCTAGTACATTTTTTTAACGGTTGTGATTCTCCGTATCCTTTAGAAGTTAGTTTTTCAGGAGCGACACCGTTTTTAATTAAGTAATTATATGCTGATTTTGCTCTTTTATCGGATAGTTGAAGATTGTACCTGTCCGAACCTTTAGTGTCAGTATGAGCGTTGATAGCAATTTTAAACTCAGGATGTTCTTCTAATACCATTTTGATCTTATTCAGGGACAATTCAGATTCCGGTTTAATGGATGCTTTGTTAAAATCAAAATAGATATTTTCAATAACAATAGCATCTTCCGTAATGATAGGCTTAGCTTGTTGTAAAACAATAGGGCTTTTCAAAATATTTTCTGAAGTAAAATCATTCTCATAATTTTCATATCCGTCTTTTTCAACACTGATATAATTGTAAGAGATCGGATTGATATCAACTTTTATATTACCGTTGTTGTCAGATACCGTTTGAGAAACGATGTTCCCGAATTCGTCTTTGATCACAACTTTAGCGTTCGGTAATGGTAATTGAGAGTTCTTTTCTGTAATTTGGAAAGTTTTGTTGCCCTTCTCCAGATTTTTGATTTCAAATTTTAAAATGTCAAAATTATCTGTTCCGGATTTGTCTGTAGAAAGATATCCTTGTTTGTCATTGACTAAAATAAATGCCAAGTCATCTTTTCGTGAGTTTAGCGTAGGGCCTAAATTTAATGCTTTTAAATATTTTTCATTTACAATTGAAGAGCGGAAAACATCATATCCTCCGATGTTTAAATGACCTTTTGATGAAAAGTAAAAGTATTTACCATCAGGAGTTAAATGCGGATATTTGTCATCTTCAGCAGTGTTAACGTTTGCGCCTAAGTTTTTCATTGTTCCGAAGCTTCCGTTTTCTAAAATGGCTACTTCATAAATGTCATATCCACCGAATCCACCAGGTTTATTACTTGAGATGTATAATTTCTTTCCGTCAGGAGCAACACTTGGTGTTTCTATAGAATAGTTGCCGTTATCTAAGTCTATTTTAGTGATGTCAGACCAGAATTTTTTGCTACCTTCACTGGCTAAAGTGGCTCTGAATAATTCAAATTTTCCGGATTCAGGGTCGGTTTCTTGAGTAAAGTAAATCGTTTGTTGGTCCGGTGTAAAAGCTAATGATCCTTCATTATTTTTTGAGTCAAGAGCTGAGGAAAACAATAATGGGAATGATAAATTTCCTTCTGAATCAACATTAACGCAATACAGGTTGTTGTTGAAAGTATTTGTTTTTTCGTTTTTAGTGGTTTCGTAATGTCTTCTTTTTTTGTTAGATAAAATAACATATTTATTCATAAAAAAAGAAGTTCCTATTTCAGATAACTCAGAGTTGATTCCGGTGTCACTTAAAACATAACGGTTCCCTTTGGTTGAAGTGTTTAGGATGTCAACGATTGAATCCAGTCCTTCAACTCGCTGAGGTTCTTGAGAAAATATTTTTAGTTGTGTGAAAAGGGCAATCACTGAAAGAACGATTAGTTTTTTCATAAGAAAGTAATTGTTTAATTTTTAGTTAGCTTTTAGTTAAGAAACGAGTGCAAAAATATAAGTTTCACATGATTTTTATCATATAATAAAAAAAAGTTAGTCTTAAAATCGATTAAATACAAAAAAAAACGACCTAATACAATTAGGTCGCGTTATAGGTTGAAAAGGCAAAACTTTTTTAGCAATTAGCCTTGTTTTCTTTTGTAAGTATCAGAATAGGTGTGTTTTCCGACTTCTGTTCTTTTACTTCACATTTTCTGTAAGGTCCGCATTTGTATCGTCTCGGTCCGCAGGAGACCAAAGTCATACCGATTATCATCACCAAGCTTACAATTTTAATACAATGTTTCATGTTTATTTCATTTGTAGGATTTGCATTTTTAATAATTCATCCAAATAACTTCTATTGTTAGACAGTCTTGGAATTTTGTGCTGTCCGCCAAGTTTGTCTTTCTCTTTTAACCAGTCGTAAAACAAATGAGGACGTGCTATATTCAATTTTAACGCATTAAGCGTCATGTTATTATGTCTTTTGGCTTCGTAATCAGAATTAAGCTTTTGTAAATTCTCATCTAAAAGTAAAGCAAAGTGTTCTGTGTTCATGGGATAGGTCTTAAACTCGATCAACCATTCGTGAGCCCCTTTTTCTTTTTCTTTCATAAAAATCGGAGCTACAGTATAATCAATCACTTCACAACCTAATTCCTGACAAGTTTTGGCAAGTGCTTTATCTGTGTTTTCAATCATAAGCTCCTCGCCGAAAACATTGATGTGGTGCTTGGTTCTGCCGGTTACCATAATTCTGTAGGGATTGAGTGATGTAAAACGCACGGTATCACCGATTAAGTAACGCCATAATCCGGAATTGGTGCTGATGACCAAAGCATAATTTTTATGCAATTCAACCTGATGTAAAGGAATTGTTCGCTGCTGCGGTGTGCCGAAAGTTTCCATTGGAATGAACTCGTAAAAAATTCCGTAGTCAAGCATTAATAATAACTCATTGGAGTTATTCTGGTCCTGAAGTGCAAAAAAGCCTTCAGATGCATTATAAATCTCATAGAAGTTGAAGTCTTTTTTCGGGAACAACTTCTGGTATTGCTCTCTGTAAGGTTCAAAGCTTACACCACCGTGAAAATAGACTTCTACATTAGGCCAGATATCCAGGATGCTTCCTCGTTTTGTGGTTTCTAATGTTTTATTAAGCAGAACCATCATCCAACTCGGAACGCCAGCCAGACTGGTAACGTTTTCTTGAACGGTTTCGTTAATGATAGCCGGAAGTTTGGTTTCCCAATCACCCATCAGCGACACTTTGTTGCTCGGAGTTGAACTGAATTCTGCCCAGATAGGCATATTGTCAATTAAGATGGCAGAAAGGTCTCCGAAAAAAGTATTGTTGTCTTCATATAATTGTTTACTACCTCCTAATCGCAAGCTTTTGCCAGTAAATAATTCTGAATCTTCATTGTTGTTCAGGTAGAGGCACAACAGGTCTTTACTGGCTTTGTAATGACAGTTTTCCAGTGCTTCCGTACTTACCGGAATGAATTTGCTTTTAGCATTAGTGGTTCCGCTCGATTTAGCAAACCACTTGATGGAAGTAGGCCAAAAAACATTTTGCTCGCCTCTGCGCGTTCGTTCAATCAAAGGTTCCAGATCTTCATAATTCGAGATCGGGATTCGTTCGCAAAAAGTTTCGTAGCTTTTGATAGATCCAAAATCATATTTTTTACCTATAACAGTGTTTTCAGCTATTTTCAAAAGATTGAAAAGCAGTTCTTCCTGTACTTCATGGGGATATTTCAAAAACAATTCCATTTGATGGACTCGTTTTTTAAGAAGCCATGAAGCAATAGAATTAATTATAGGTAAAGGCATTTTTTAAAAAGTATAATTATGAATTACAATTTATGAATTATAACTTTACCAAAAATAATATTTTTTTTAAATTTTAAATCTAATTATTAAGCAAAATAGTAATGACATACCAAGGAGTTCTGCAAAAAATGCAAACAGAATTAACGGATCCTATAGATTATTATCTGGTTTTTGAAGATAGTTTTCTAAATCTTAATCAGGTTTTAGGTAAAAATTTAGAAATTCAGTTTCAAGGCTATCAGTGCTTAAATTGCGGACAACCGAAAAAGATATTCCGACAAGGTTTTTGTTACGATTGTTTTATGAAGAGCCCCGCAGTAGGCGACTGGATTATGAAACCGGAATTGAGTACAGCACATTTGGGGATTGAAGATCGTGATCTGGAATATGAAAAAAGAGTACAATTGCAACCGCATATTGTTTACCTTGCTTTGTCAAGTGAAGTGAAAGTAGGAGTTACAAGGAAAACTCAGGTTCCTACTCGTTGGATCGATCAGGGAGCGATTGAAGCAGTGCCGATAGTAGAAGTGCCTAACAGATATTTAGCCGGAATTACAGAAGTAGCATTAAAAGAACATTTTACGGATAAAACGAGTTGGCAGAAAATGCTAAAAAATGATGTGGTTCAGGCTGATCTGGTAAAGGAAAGAGAGAAAGTGCAGAATTGGTTACCTAAAGAAATTTTACCATATTATACGGAATATGCTAAAATTTATGATTTGCATTATCCGGTTTTGCATTACCCTAAAAAAGTAAGTAGTCTAAATCTGGAAAAAGTACCTGATTACAAAGGGACATTAACCGGTATAAAAGGGCAATACCTGATGTTTGAAGATGGTACGGTCTTTAATGTACGGACGTATGAGGGATATGTTGTAAAACTATCATTATAAAAAAAGCCGATTTTTAAAAATCGGCTTTTTCATTTTATCATTGATTATTCACTTTTCTTTTTCTTGAATAAACTATTAATCGCATCAGAAGCTTTTTCTTTAACTGTAGTTTTTACGTCTTCTTTTGTTTCTGTTTTAGTAGAATCAGAAGTGGCTGAATTAGAAGAAGCATCTTTGTTACCTCCTAGTAAGTTGCTTAATGCACCTGTTCCCTGATTAATTAATTTTTCTTTCTGCATTTGTACCAATTGCGAAGCTAAATTGGTCGTAGCTTGCTTTAAATCTGTTTTTACAGAAGGACTGGTAAAGCTTCCTGTAAGATTTGCTGTAACCGGAACACTTTCGATTTTCTGTTGGTCTGAAGCAGAAAGTTTTGAAATCAAATTGTTAACTTCAGTGCCTAAATATTTGGCAGGAACATCAAAAGTAACATTGTAATTCATGGACTGGTCAAAGCCATGTGTTCCGTCAACGGTCATGTTGATATCCTGATATTTTAAGTTCATTGGTTTTAGAGCAACTTTACCGTCTTTGAATGTTAAAGAGGCTTTTACATCGTCTAAGTTCAATTTGCTTACATCTATGAATTGAACGTTAGAGGCTAATGAAGACAATAACTTGGAGTTTTCAGTATTTACTGAGGTTGATAGTAATTGTCCGAATAGATCTCCGGAAATAGTTTTTAAATCGGGAGTCATGTCATTAGTTAAATTACCGGATAATTTAATGGTGGAATTCAGTTTACCGTTAATCGTATTAGCGATAGGAGCAATGCTCTTTAACATGTCAACCTGAGTAAAGGATTCGGCAATATTAACACTGTTCAATCCCAGATCCATATTGAATTTCGGTGTGTTCTCTTTAGTAGAAACTGTTCCCGTTAAACCGATATTTCCTCCGAAGATATCCATTTTGAGGTTGCTCAAAGTAATGGCTTCATCTTTAATGGCTAAATTACCGGAAACATTTTTCAGGTTTAAATTATCGTAAACCACAGTGTTGGCTTTAGCAGATAAGGTACAATCCAGAAAAGCCGGTATTTTAACAGCTTCAGTAGTGGTTGTTCCGGTAGTTTCGTCAGTAGTGGTCGTAGGAGCCATAAAATCAGAAACGATCAATTTGTTAGAAGCCAGATCAAAATTTCCTTTTAAAGTTTGATTCTTGAACAAGAATCCGTAGAAATTATCCAATCCGCCACTTACCTTAATATCACTTGATCCGGTAACAGCATCAAAATCATTTAATTTAATCTGGTTAGGGTTAAAAGTGATGGAAGTATTATTGATTTTGAACGGTTTTGCTAATTCAGGTCCTTCGTAGTTGAATCCTGTTAAGCTTATATTACCCGAGTTTTGTATGTTTTGATATTGGCTGTTTTCAACAGACTTCATGTCAAATTTTGTAGCTACATCGGCTTTTAAAACTCCTGAAAGAGGTTGGTCTAACTGTACCGGATACGCTTTAGTAACATTGGCTAAGTTGATCACGCCGTTTAATTTTGCATCTACAAGAGCGTTTTCTGTTAAGTTTTTAATATTAGCCTTAGCATTGAATACATCCTGGTCAATGGCAAATGACAACTGGTTCAGATCTACATAGATATCTTTCATGTTACCGGTTTCGTTCACAATATGTGTGTCAATTACGATATTTTTAACCGATTTTGGAAGGTCAGGATATTGGAATGAAGCATTTTTAGAGGCTAATTCAATGTTAAATTTAGGAATAGTTGTTTCCGTTAGTTTTCCGTCTACTTTACCCGAAACTTTAAATTCTCCGCTTGTTTTTACTTTACTGATATCTCCGGAATATGCCTCGGGAACTAAACCTAAAAAGTTTTTGAAATCTGAGTCCGGCGTACCGAAAGTAAGCTTGTACAATTGCCCGTCCTCTACCATTTGCAGAAATCCGTCGAATTCCAGAGGTAGCTGATTGATCAGGGCTTTATTGTCTTTGAATTCAAATTTCATATTGTCCAGATCAATTCCTAAAACAGCGTCTAAAGATAAAGCCACATTTCTCATGTAGTTTGTACCGTCCATATCAAAAGAGAGCTTGGTGTTGGTATGAGTGTCCAGATCCAGTTTTTGCTCGGCAAAATTACCTGTTCCGTTATGGTTCAGGCTGTCTAATGCCAGTTTCATATTAGAACCTTCATCAAAATAGACCATTCTCAGATTGTTGATCTCATAGTTTTGAATGTTTAGGTTAAAAGGTTGGCTTTCGGAATCTTCTTTAGTGTCTTCTTCATTTGTTTTTAAAGCAATGTCATAATTACCTATTCCGTCTTTGTTGATGATCAGATTTACTAAAGCATTTGAAGAAGAGAAGCTTTCTAAGTTCATGGCTTCGTTTTCGCCTTTAAAAAGCTCTTTAATGCTCATTTTTACATTAAGGTCTCCGGCATAAAACAAAGTGTCTCCTTTAAAAGGAGCTTTGTTGATGATGCTCAGATCGGCTATGTTTACGCTGGCATTGGGAAAATTTCGCAGTAAACTAAGATCTACGTCGGCAAACGACACTTCCGCATCTACATTTTCGTTAATGGATTTTAAAACAAGTGCTTTGATCTTGTCTTTAAAAATAAATGGAGCAGCAGCTAAGGCAATAATGGATATCAATAAGAAAATCCCAACGCCTTTAAGTATCTTTTTTAGCATAACGTATTGAGGTTTTTAGTGTTAAAAATGAACTAAGTAAGTTACAAAAATAAAAGCTATTGATTTAAAAATATTTAATATTACGTTAAAAAAATGAAGCTAATCAATGAATAATTCTTCATTAACATTCAGTTTGAACTTTTTGCGGAATAAATATACGGCTAAATACATAAAAGGAGTGTCCAGTAAAGCAATAAAAACTTTAAATGCAAAACCGCTTACAAATAATTTTCCGAAGAGTTCCCAAGGCAGGATTTTAAAAGCACAAAGTAAGAATAACACAGAGAACGTGTCAACGGCCTGTGAGGTCATGGTTGAGAAATTGTTGCGAACCCAAAGCATTTTACCTTTTGTAATTCTTTTCCAAAAATGATAAACCTGAATGTCAATATACTGAGCGGCTAAATAGGCGATCATAGAAGCCAGTACGGCTAAAGCTGTTTGTCCGAAAACTTTAGTAAAAAGTTCGTCGTTTACCGGAGAGTTCTCTATAGCAGGAGCTAGATTAGCAGTATAGATTATTCCCAGGGAAAAAACAGAAGCAAAGATTCCTGTGGTAACGACCTGATTAGCCTTTTTCTTTCCGTAGATCTCAGAAATGATATCTGTTACTAAAAAAGTTATCGGGTATGGAATGATACCTACTGATATTTCAAAAAGTTTAGTGCCGAAAATTTCAATATCTCCGAATGGATACCAATAGAAGAACTTTTGAAAAATCAGATTGGAAACAACCAGAGAACATATAAACAGGGCACTTAGTGTAAAATAGATGCGTTGGGCTAAAAATTTATCTGTACTACTCATTCTGTTTAAAATTACACAAAGATACTTAAACGTGCATAAAAAAAGCCACTCCTGAAGAATGGCTTTTTGCTTTTTATTTTTTTGAAATACTATTCAATTTTAATTTCATAAGGCATAATAGCTTGAATGCCTTTGCGGTTTTGAACACGTCTTAGTTGTTCTAAAACCTGATAATTAGCTTCCCCGATCTCTTCTTTGATCATTTGTTCGCGTGTTTTAAACATAGCTAGTCCGGTATAATTGGCTAACAGATCTTGGAAATTTTTCTCATATTCAGGGAAATTCTTTGTTTTGTAAGAATCGGTTTTAGCCACTTTTGCAGCATAAGCAATAGCGTCGTCTAATCCTCCTAATTCATCTACCAGACCAATTCTAAGAGCGTCAGCTCCTGTCCAAACTCTTCCCTGTGCTATGGCATCAACGGCTTGAGGAGACATTTTTCGGCCGTCTGCAACCCTTTTTACAAAAGTATCGTATACATTTTCAATACTTTCCAGTGTAAAGTTTTTGAAGTTTTCATCTAAGGGTTCAAAGATGCTGTATCCACCGGCGTTTTCATGAGTTTTTACTTGTTCTGCATTAATCCCGATGTTTTTAGCCAATTGGTTCATATTAGGCAGCATACCGAAAACTCCGATCGATCCGGTAATAGTACTAGGCTCGGCAAAGATCTTATTGGCATTACACGAAATATAATAACCACCGGAAGCGGCATAATTTCCCATAGAAACAATAACCGGTTTTACTTTCTTGGTAAGTTCGATTTCTCTCCAGATCAGATCAGAGGTCAAAGCGCTTCCTCCCGGACTGTTAACACGTAATACGACAGCTTTAATATTTTTGTTTTTACGGGCTTCTTCTAATGATTTGCGGATAGCACCTTCGCCAATAACATTGATGTCTCCTTCACCGCCGGCAATTTCGCCTTGTGCGTAGATAATGGCAATGATATCTTCTTTGTCGAAATCTTTTGCGGTCGTTGCTACTTTTTTAGCATAATCTAAGATTTCAATCTTGTTGTAATCATCAGAAGGTTTCACTTTCAGAGCAGTTTTAATAGCTTCGTGGTAAACGTCTTCATAAGCTATTTTATCGACTAAGTTTTTAGCTAAAGCTAATTCCGGAGTACGGCCGCCTAATGAATTAGCAATACTGTTTAAACTATCTACAGAAATGTTTCGGCTGATAGAAATGTCATCGACAATGGTTTTCCAAGCCGATTCTAATAAAACAGTCATCTGTTCACGGTTTTCAGGACTCATTTCCTGTGAAAGGAATGGTTCTACTGCACTTTTGTATTTTCCGTGACGTATAACTTCCATTTTGATACCGGTTTTTTCCTGAAGCTCTTTCATGTACAGGATCTCAGAGCTTAAACCTTTAAAATCAAGTTCGCCAACAGGGTTTAAATACAGAGTATCGGCAACCGAGTTCAGGTAATAGTCTTTTTGCGTCATGTAATTAGAATAAGCAACTATGAATTTCCCCGATTTTTTAAAATCTTCTAATTTGTCGCGAAGGGCTTTACTTTGAGCTAATCCCAATTCTGAAAAGTTATTCAGGATAGAGATTCCTTTGATGTTTTCGTCTGTTTTAGCATAATCAATAGCATTTAAAACATCAATCAGACCGTTATGGTTGGTCTCAATATAATTAAAGTCTTTAAAATTTACTTTTCCTGCATAATCAAGGTTTACATTCGATAAATCCAGTTCAATAACCGAATTATCTTTTAGTGTAATTTTATCGCCATCTCCGCCTGCTATTACACTGATAAAAAGCAGTCCGAAGAAGAATAACATACAAAAAATAAAGATTCCCACAACTGTGGCTAATACATTTCCTAAAAATTTCATTTTCGTTTGATTAAATAATCTGGACTAATATGTCTGTTAAAATGTTAAAATGTTACATGTTCATAAAAAAATAAATTTGTTCGGTTTTAAGTGTAAAATAGTTTGTTATTTTGCCCTTGTATGAAAAACCAAAATCAAATAATTATTTCCATAGGCAGTAATACAGGAGATAGACGTAATTATGCAAAACAGTCAATTCGTCTTATTCATGAAAGAGTTGCAACGGTCGTAAAAGTGTCTAAAGTATATGAAACACCGGCTTGGGGATTTGAAAGCGAAGCTTTCTTAAATTTAGCGATTTTGGTTCATACCACTAAGAGTCCTGCTAAAGTTTTAAAAGAACTATTGAAAATAGAAAAAGAGTTAGGCAGGGTAAGACAAGAAGGAGCAGGGTATCAGGCAAGAACGATAGACCTGGATATTATAGCGGCTAATGAAGATATTATAACAACCCATGATCTGACTGTTCCACATCCGCAAATGCAGAACCGAAAGTTTGTGTTGCTCCCATTTAGGGATATTGATAGCCAATGGAAACATCCGGTTTTAAAGAAAACAGCGGGAGAGTTGTTACAGGAAACTCAGGATGATTCCGACTGTGCGGTTTTTCCGGAACGATTGGGATCACCATTAGCAACTTTGGGAATAGAACAGTATAATTATATTGCTATTGAAGGGAATATAGGAGCCGGGAAAACAACATTAGCAACCAAACTGTCAGAAGATTGCAATGCTAAACTGGTTTTAGAACGTTTTGCTGATAATCCTTTTTTACCGAAGTTTTATAAAGACCAAAATCGCTATGCTTTTCCTCTGGAAATGTCTTTTCTGGCAGATCGTTACCAACAGTTAACGGATGATCTGGCGCAGTTTGATTTATTTAAAGATTTTATTGTAGCAGATTATCATATTTTTAAGTCGTTGATTTTTGCTAAAGTAACACTTCAGGAAGACGAATACCGCTTGTATAAAACAATGTTTGATATTATTCACAAGGAAATGCCTAAGCCTGACCTGTATGTGTATTTGTATCAAAATACCGATCGCCTTTTAGGAAACATTAAAAAACGAGGCAGAAGTTATGAGCAGGAAATTCCTTCAGAGTATCTGGAAAACATCAATCGAGGCTATTTGGATTACATCAAGATACAAACTGACTTGAACGTTTTGATTTTAGACGTTACGGACCTCGATTTTGTGAAAAAGCAGGAAGATTATGTTTTTATTTTAGATCAAATCCATAAAAAGACAAAGGAAGGTTAGTTCTCAGCCTTAAATCCAAGTTTTTGAAACAGATCCCAGATAACGATTCCTGCACTAACAGAGATATTCAGAGAATGTTTACTTCCTAATTGCGGGATTTCAATGACACCATCACTTAGATCAATTGCTTTTTGGGAAACACCTTTTACTTCATTTCCGAAAACTAAAGCATATTTTTCATTGACCTGAACCTGAAAATCATTCAGCATAATTGAATTTTCAGTCTGTTCTACAGAAAAGATATTGATCTTTTCTTCTTTTAGTTTTTGAATAACTTCCAAAACATCTTTGGTATATTCCCAAGTTACCGTTTCCGTAGCACCTAAAGCCGTTTTGTGTATCTCTTTGTTAGGAGGTGTAGCCGTAATGCCGCATAAATATATTTTTTCCAGTAAAAAAGCATCACTTGTTCTAAAAACAGAACCGATATTATGTAAACTCCTGATATCATCTAAAATTACAATAATAGGTGTCTTTTCAGCAGTTTTAAATTCTTCTTTGCTAATACGGTTTAACTCTTCGTTGGCTAATTTTCTCATTTGATACAGTGGATAAGTCACAAAGTTGCAAAGATACAAAGTTTGATAGTTTTATAAACGGAGTTAATTGTAATTGAATTTTGATCTTGCAATTGTGCATGAATTTCTTACCTTCGCAAGGACTAAAATTAAAGATTGTGGCAAAAAAGGAAGCGTCTAAAACGAAAGAAAAAGCAAAAAAAGAAACCCCGTTAATGCAGCAGTATAACACTATCAAGGCAAAATATCCTGATGCTTGTTTGTTGTTTAGAGTAGGAGATTTTTATGAGACTTTCGGTGAAGATGCGGTGCGTACAGCAAATATACTTGGAATTGTATTGACCAATCGAAATAACGGAGGAGAAAATTCAGCACTCGCAGGATTTCCGCACCATTCTCTGAACACGTATTTACCTAAGTTAGTTAAAGCAGGACTTCGCGTAGCGATCTGTGATCAGCTGGAAGATCCTAAAATGACCAAAACCATTGTAAAACGCGGAGTAACGGAACTGGTAACGCCGGGAGTGGCAATGAACGATGAGGTGCTGCACGCAAAATCCAATAATTTCTTAGCATCTGTTCATTTTGGGAAGAAACTTTTAGGAGTCACTTTTTTAGATGTGTCAACCGGAGAATTTTTAACAGCTCAGGGCAATGAAGAATATGTAGATAAATTGCTGCAAAACTTTAATCCGAGTGAGATTTTAGTGTCCAAACAATTCAAAAATAGATTTAAAGAAACCTTCGGGGAAGATTTTCATACTTTTTATTTGGAAGATTGGATATACAAAGAAGATTATGCTTTAGAAAACCTGACCAAGCATTTTCAGACCAATTCGTTAAAAGGTTTCGGGATCGAAGAATTACCGGAGGGAATCATTGCCTCAGGAGCAGTGTTGTATTACCTTTCGGAAACGCAACATAATAAGATACAACATATTACTAATATTCAGCGTATCGCTGAAGATGCATATGTGTGGATGGATCGTTTTACCATTCGCAATCTGGAATTGTATCATTCAGCGAATGTAAATGCTGTAACGCTTTTGGATGTTATCGATAAGACTTTGTCCCCATGGGAGGAAGGCTGTTAAAACGATGGCTGGCTTTGCCGTTGAAAGATGTTTCCCGAATTAAAAGCCGACATGAAGTGGTTGCTTATTTAAAAGAACATTCAGAAATTCTGACGCAAATTCAGTATCAGATCCGGCAAATTTCCGATCTGGAGCGTTTGATCTCTAAAGTAGCAGCCGGAAAAGTGTCGCCGAGAGAAGTTATTTACCTTAAGGACTCACTGGATGCTATTATTCCCATTAAAACATTGGCTTTACAAAGCGAGAATGAAGCATTAAAAGCGATCGGTGATAGTCTGCATGCCTGTGAACTGTTACGGGAAAAGATAGGAACTACAGTTCATCCGGAAGCACCGGTTAATATTAATAAAGGAAATGCCATCGCAGTAGGAGTGAATCCGGAACTGGACGAATTGCGTAATATTTCTGCAAACGGGAAATCGTATTTAGAAGAACTGGAACAACGAGAAAGTGAGCGAACCGGTATCCCGTCTTTGAAGGTGGCTTTTAATAATGTTTTTGGATATTATATTGAAGTTCGGAATGCTCATAAAGATAAAGTTCCTTCGGAATGGATCCGTAAACAGACATTAGTCAATGCAGAGCGTTATATTACGGAAGAACTAAAAGAATATGAAGCTAAGATTTTAGGCGCGGAAGAGAAGATTCAAACACTGGAAAGCCAGATATTTGAACAGTTGATCAACTGGATGGCCACGTATATAAAACCGGTTCAACATAATGCGAATCTGGTAGCCCAACTTGATTGTTTGCAGTCATTCACACAGTTGGCCATTGAAAATAAGTATATCCAACCGGAACTGGACGATTCGTTTGATCTGGATATTAAAGAAGGAAGGCATCCGGTTATTGAAAAACAATTACCGATAGGCGTACCTTATATTTCTAACGATGTTTTCTTAAATAGAGAAACGCAACAGCTTATCATGATCACCGGGCCTAATATGTCGGGTAAATCCGCTATTCTGAGACAAACGGCTTTGATTGTATTGTTAGCACAAATGGGAAGTTTTGTACCGGCCGAAAGCGTGCGAATGGGAGTTGTTGATAAGATCTTTACTCGGGTAGGAGCGAGTGATAATATTTCGATGGGAGAATCTACGTTTATGGTCGAAATGAATGAAACGGCTTCTATCTTGAACAATGTTTCTGAAAGAAGTTTGGTGTTGTTGGATGAGATCGGACGTGGAACTTCTACATATGACGGAATTTCGATTGCCTGGGCAATTTCAGAGTATTTGCACGAACACCCTCATAAACCCAAAACATTGTTTGCGACCCATTACCACGAATTGAACGAAATGGAAGGACTCTTTGAACGTGTTCAAAACTTCAATGTTTCGGTAAAAGAGTTGAAAGATACCGTATTGTTTATTCGTAAGTTGGTTAAAGGCGGAAGTGCACATAGTTTCGGTATTCATGTAGCCAAAATGGCCGGAATGCCGCAAACGGTAATCCAAAAAGCGCAAAAGATGTTGAAAAAGTTAGAGAAAGAACATTCCGGAGCCGAATTGAGCGGACTGAAAGATGCCGCAGAAGAAGAAATGCAATTGAGCTTTTTTAATTTAGACGATCCGCTTTTAGAAGAAATCCGGGAAGAGATTGTCAATATTGACATTAATACATTAACGCCTGTTGAGGCCTTGATGAAGCTGAATGAGATAAAGCGAATGTTGGCTAAAAAATAATTTAAAAATAAGCTATTCGTTATCAAAACATTAGAAAAAAGTTTATTTTTTTCTTTTAAAAGTACTTGTAGAAATAAAAATATGTTCTATATTTGCACTCGCAATACGGAACAAGTATGGCGAAGTTCTTTAAAAACGCGAAAATAGCTCAGTTGGTAGAGCGCAACCTTGCCAAGGTTGAGGTCGCGGGTTCGAACCCCGTTTTTCGCTCAACTACCAAGATAAAGATATTAGCTCGAGTGGTGGAATTGGTAGACACGCTGGACTTAAAATCCAGTGGACAGTAATGTCCGTGCGGGTTCAAGTCCCGCCTTGAGTACAAAAGCCTTGATTAATCTAAGATTGTCAAGGCTTTTTTGTTTTTTACTATTACATAATTTTTATCATTCTTGTTTAAAATTTTCTTATTTAAGTGTAAATTCACATATTAAATTTAAGGTATGGGGAATTTATTTTGAACAGAATTAAAAAAGTTGCTCCTTATGCTGTATTTTTTTGGGGAGCCAGTGTGTATTTTTACTTTACTAAAGATTATGATTTAGCTTTTTATTTTCTCGTAGCCGCCGGTATTGTTCTTGCTGTTTCATATATAATAATTAAGCTGAAAGCTTAAGAGTAAGAAAAGTATTTAGTAAGGAATAGTATATTTAATCCGTGTGTTTTTTGTTGTAACTAAAAAAT
This sequence comes from Flavobacterium sediminis, assembly GCF_003148385.1. NCBI lineage: Bacteria > Pseudomonadati > Bacteroidota > Flavobacteriia > Flavobacteriales > Flavobacteriaceae > Flavobacterium > Flavobacterium sediminis. Next base: position 1,997,565 of record NZ_CP029463.1, read on the forward strand.
AAAATTATGGAATTGATTATTTATTTAGGTATAATTAATCCGTCAGATATTGTGGTGGGTTCGATCGTTTATTTACTGATCACTATTACAGCTTTAGTATTAGTGCTAAAAAATGAAAAATCAATGGTTATTTTCTTATGGATACTGTTGCTCCTGTTCTTACCTTTTTTAGGAAGTGTTTTCTATATTCTGAAATACTTTATCAATAAAAAGGTGTTGCAAAATAAACCTTCTTAAAAAGATGTCAGATCCAAATTTAATATTTGGCTTTTTTGTTTTATACTTTTTTGAGTACTTTTAAAGCAGAACTCAATTTTTAAACATAACGTTTTAGCAATTACAAAACTTTTATGGCAACTTTTATAATCACAAAAAGACCAAGTGGTTTCTACAAGTACGAATTAACATCCAGAAAAGGGAAAACAATTTTCACCAGTAATCCGTTTGAATTGCGTTTTGAGTGTGAAGAAGAAATAGAACACATTAAACAACATATTGATCGGATCTTTTTTATGAACTTTCGTTCCGGTAGTGGTAAATATTTTTTTAAATTGATTCTGGATGAGAAAGAAATTGCTATCAGTAGGAAGTATACTACTCAGCTTTTAATGGAAAAAGGAGTCAATGAAATAAAAAAGTATATGGAGACAGCAGAGATCTTAGATTTTTCTGCTTCGATAGATATATTCGGAGCTATAGAAGAAGAAAAGAAATGAAAATAAAAAAGCCCTGCAATTTTGCAGGGCTTTTTTTGTACTGTTTGCTTAATATTAGTGAGCAGCTTCTTCAACAGCAGCAGCAGTGCTATCAACAGCAGCTTCAACAGCAGCAGCTGTAGTGTCAGCAGCAGCTTCAACAGCTTCTGTAGCCTCAGTAGCAGTAGCTTCAACAGCTTCTGTAGCCTCAGTAGCAGCAGCTTCAGTATTTTCAGCAGCTTCTTTACAAGATACGAACATCATAGCAACTAATGCTAAGCTTAAAACAACTTTTTTCATCTTACTAAATTATAAAAGGTTAATTATTAATTCATAGCAAAGATATAAATTTTTTGACTTGTCAAAATATTTTTAGATTTTTTTTTGTGAAAAAATATTTTTTTTTCGAACCCCTTGATTTATAAGGGGTATTATTAAAAAATACCTATATATTTCTTATTTTTTTGTCGATTTTTTAGGGTGTACCATTTGCATTTCGTCTATTAAATTCTCAGCTCCTGCATATTTGTCGATGATAAATAGTACATAACGAATGTCAACCATGATGTTTCGGCATATTTCAGGGTCATAGTGGATATCACTCATAGTGCCTTCCCAAACACGGTCAAAGTTCAAACCTATCAAATTTCCGTTGGCATCAAGAGCAGGGCTTCCTGAATTCCCTCCGGTTGTGTGGTTGGTAGCAATAAAACAAACCGGTATTTTACCGTTTTCTGCATACGGACCGTAGTTTTTAGTTTTATAGAGTTCGATCAGTTTAGCAGGAACATCAAATTCATAATCACCCGGAATGTATTTCTCCATAACGCCTTCTAAATGAGTGGAAGTTTCATAGTATACGGCATCACTGGGGTGATATCCTTTTACTTGTCCGTAGGTAATACGCAATGTGCTGTTTGCATCAGGGAAAAAGCGTCCATCGGGAAAAAGCTCCAGTTGAGCTTTCATATAGTCTCTTTGTAATCCTCCGATTTCTAAATCAATTGCATCATATTTAGGTGAAATGTTTTCATAGAAATTATCGGCTAATTTTTTAACCAATTGATACCCTTTGTCTTTGTGTAATGCCTTGATGACTTTTGATGCTTCTCCGCTTAAAAGAGATTGCAGGTTTTTGTAAGAAGTCAATTTAGATTTACTATAGATTTCATCGGTAGTTTTACCATAATCCATAGTTTTAAATTCGGTCGGGATCAATGGCGATTTCTGACCGTACAGAGCAATTAACTTCTCAAAGACTTGTTTGTCTACATTTACATTGAAATCTTTGTAGAAATTTTCAAGAGATTTAACGGTATTTTCTTTTCTGTCGTTGAAAGCTTGTTCTCCCTTGGTTTTGTAAATTTGTTCCAATTGATACAAGCGGAAGCCAACATTCAATAGTTCGGTATTGCGGTAAACGACTTCTATAAAATAATCTCTGGCCAGTGCATAATCGTTGATTGCTTTATAGTTTTTCTCAAAATCGCTTAAAAGATTACCATAAGTGTCTTGTTTTCCTTGGGCAACAACTCTTTTTTGAAACTCGGTTTCAAAGTCTTTCTTCAATTGAACGGCATCTGATTTCTTTAGCCCTTGACTTTCTCCGATCCATTTTTTCCAATAATTTGCAATTCGGGCATATTTTGAAGCGTATTGAATTTTTATTGCTTTGTCTTTACGCATAAAACCATCCTGAACTTTTAAAGCAGCGTCGCGGATCTCTATTTTAGCCGGATTTAATGTATTTATGATTTGTTCTACGGCAAATGAAGGTAAATATTCCTGAGTTCTACCCGGAAAACCGAAAACCATAGTGAAGTCTCCTTCACTGATCCCGTCCAATGAAATGGGCAGGAAATGTTTCGGAGTATACGGAACATTGTCTTTTGAATATTCGGCTGGTTTATTGTTTTTGTCGGCATAAATTCTGAAGATGGAAAAATCCCCTGTGTGGCGGGGCCAAACCCAATTATCGGTATCAGAACCGAATTTACCGATCGAACTTGGCGGTGCTCCCACTAAACGGATGTCTTTGAATGTTTCGGTAACGAATAATAAATATTGGTTTCCTTCATAAAAGGTTTTGATCTTGTTTTCCTGCCAGGATTCTTTCGGAAAGCTCTTCTGGATACGGTTACTGTTTTCCTGAATCTTTTTTTGCTTCTCAGCTTCTGAAGTTAACTGACTAACGCCTTCCAGAACGGTATTGGTTACGTCATGTATGCTTACAATCAGGGTAGCTACCATTTTAGGGTTCGGCAACTCCTCATTTTGAGATTTTGCCCAAAAACCATCTTGTAAATAATCATGTTCTATGCTTGAATGGTTTTGGATCGCATCATAACCGCAATGGTGATTGGTTAGTAATAAACCTTTAGGAGAAATGATTTCAGCGGTACAACCACCGTCAAAATGCACAATTGCATCTTTCAAGCTAGATGTATTAGTGTCATAAATATCTTCTGCTGTCATTTTCATTCCCAACTGTTGCATTTCACTTTCGTTCATGCCTTCTAGCATGCTGGGAACCCACATACCTCCCTGCTGGGCTAAAATAGGGAAGCTAAGAAAAAGAATAAATAATTTTAAAAGTTTCATTTTGTATTGGTTTTTGGTTTGCAATTTACGTTTTTAAGAATTAGCCGTGCACTGCTTAGTTGTTAAAATATAATTCAAAATGGTTTGGGTTGCTCCTTTATTCATTTGAACAAAGGTCTCACAAATATGTCCTTTTTCCTTCCTTTCGTCTATGTTTTGGACTAATAGATTAAAACTGTGAGTTAGTTCGCTTTGGTTTTTTACAGAAATGCAACCTTCAGATTGTACCAGAGCTGTAGCTTCTGCAAAATGAGAATAATTCGGTCCGATAACGATCGGAACACCAAATGTTGCCGGTTCTAAAATGTTGTGAACCCCTGGATTTCCGAAACCACCGCCTACATACGCAATATCCGCATAGCTATATATTTTAGTCAAAATTCCTATAGTATCTATGATAAAAACCGTGTGATCAGAAAGTTGCTTGCCTTCTTTTTCAGAGAATAAAACTGTTTTTTTAGTGATCAACGATCTTAAAGTAGCAATTTGTTCTTTTTTAATGTTGTGCGGAGCAATAATAAATTTTATAGAATCGGGGCTTTGATTGATATAATTAGCTACAAGCTCTTCGTCCTTTGGCCAGGAACTGCCGATCACTATGGTTGTGCGATTTTCATCAAGTATAAAATCTTCGATAAAATCCAGAGAATTATCGCGCTCTAAAATGGCTGTAACACGGTCAAAGCGAGTATCTCCTGAAACAGTTACATTCGTAAAACCTATAGATCGGATCAATTGCTTAGAGGAATCGTTCTGTACAAAAAAATGTTCAAAAGTTTGCAGTGCCTTTTTATAAAATCCTCCGTACCATTTAAAAAATGCCTGCTCTTTCCTGAAAATACCGGAAATAAGATAAGTGGGGATTTGTCTTTTTTTGAGTTCGTTCAAATAATTAGGCCAGAATTCATATTTGATAAAAAAGACCATTTCGGGGTGTACAAGGTCTAAAAACGATACGGCATTGGGTTGAGTGTCTAATGGTAGATAAACTGTAGCGTCGGCAATCGTATTGTTTTTCCGAACTTCATAACCGGAGGAGAAAAGAATGTTAAAACGATCTTATGTTCTGGAAATTCTTTTTTGATTTTTTCCATGACCGGAAGCCCTTGTTCGTATTCGCCTAAAGAAGCAGCATGAAACCAAATAACCCTATCCTGAGCTTGTATTTTATTTTTTAAGATCGAAAAGACATCTTTTCGTCCGTTGACAAAAAGCTTCATTTTAGGATTGAAAAAAGCGGTCAATTTCACGATCTGCGAAATCAAAAGAGTTGCGATATTGTACAGAAAAAACATTCACTTGAATTTGAGTGGCTAAAATAAACAAAAAATTGCTAATAAGGTTCTTTACAGAGCAATGGAAGGCGGTAAAATGTACAAGTAAAAATGGTAGAACCATTTAGTGCTAATCATAATTAATTCTTACTTTTGCTATACAAAATATTCGTTTTACAAATGAGAAAACTACAAATGGTTGACTTGAAAAGTCAATATGAAAAAATAAAAGAAGACGTAAATGCTTCCATTCAGGAAGTGTTGGATACTACTACCTATGTGAACGGTCCTTTAGTGCATCAGTTTCAGGCAGATTTAGAAAAATATTTAGGAGCAAAACATGTTATTCCTTGTGCTAACGGTACAGACGCTTTACAGATTGCCATGATGGGACTAGGTTTGAAACCGGGTGATGAGGTGATTACGGCCGATTTTACTTTTGCAGCAACGGTTGAGGTTATTGCTTTGTTACAATTGACTCCGGTATTGGTAGATGTAGATTTGGATACCATGAACATTTCAATCGAAGCTATTAAAAATGCAATTACGCCTAAAACAAAAGCAATTGTTCCGGTACATTTATTCGGTCGTGCGGCTAATATGGATGCAATCATGGAAATTGCCAAAGAACACAATTTATTTGTAATTGAAGATAATGCACAGGCAATCGGGGCTAACTATACATGGAATGACGGTGCTAAACAAAAAGTAGGAACTATCGGAAATGTAGGTGCGACTTCTTTCTTCCCGTCAAAAAATTTAGGTTGCTACGGTGATGGAGGTGCTATTTTTACGAATGATGATGAATTGGCACATACGCTGAGAGGAATCGTAAATCACGGGATGTATGTTCGTTACCACCACGATGTAGTTGGCGTTAATTCCAGATTAGATAGTATTCAGGCCGGTGTTCTGAAAGCGAAATTACCGCATTTGGACGAGTATAACCAAGCCAGAAGAACAGCCGCAAAAAAATACAATGACATTTTATCGCAAAATGAAAATATTGTTGTTCCGCAATTTGACTGGAATGGAGACGATCATGTTTTTCACCAGTATGTGATCCGAATCACGAACGGAAAAAGAGACGATTTATTGGCTCATTTACAGGAAAAAGGAATTCCTTGTGCTATTTACTATCCTATTCCGCTTCATGAGCAAAAAGCTTATGTAGATTCCCGTTATAACGAAGCTGATTTTAACGTAACGAATCAGTTGTGTAAAGAAGTGATCGCTTTGCCGATGCATACGGAATTAGATGATGAACAGATACAATTTATTACGGATGCTGTTTTAGAGTTTGTTTAATAATTTGTTTCTTTACGTCCCCGAATCAACAAATTAATCTTATGAAAATACTTGTCACAGGAGGTCTTGGTTTTATAGGTTCACATACTGTTGTGGAGTTGCAAAATGAAGGTTTTGAAGTAGTGATCGTCGATAATCTGTCCAATTCATCAAAAGATGTTTTGGGAGGAATAGAATGTATTACCAAGAGAAAGCCCCTTTTTGAGAATATTGACTTACGCGATAAAAAGGCTGTACAGGAACTTTTTGCGACGTATAGTGATATAGCAGGCGTCATTCATTTTGCGGCAAGTAAAGCCGTAGGAGAAAGCGTGGAAAATCCGTTGTTGTATTATGAGAACAATATAAACACATTGGTATACCTTTTACAGGAATTGCAGTCAAAACCTAAAGCAAATATTATTTTCAGCTCTTCCTGTACTGTTTATGGACAGGCTGAGGAAATGCCAATTACCGAAAATGCGCCGGTTCAGCAGGCGATGTCTCCTTATGGCAATACCAAACAAATGGGAGAGGAGATCATTACGGATGTGGTTAAAGTATCTGATATAAATGCTGTTTTATTACGTTATTTTAACCCTATCGGTTCACATCCGTCAGCAGAAATAGGAGAGCTGCCTTTAGGCGTGCCGCAAAATTTAGTTCCCTTTATTACACAAACTGCTATGGGAATCCGGAAGGAACTTTCAGTTTACGGAGATGACTATCCTACCGCAGACGGTACGGCTGTTCGCGATTATATTCATGTCGTAGATCTGGCTAAGGCTCATGTTGTGGCTTTACAAAGACTGCTGCAAAACAAGAATGAGGCAAAGGTAGAAACCTTTAATATAGGAACCGGAACCGGAAGCTCTGTTTTAGAGGTCATCCATGCTTTTGAGAAAGTATCCGGACAAAAATTACCGTATAAAATTGTAGGCAGGAGAGAAGGAGATATTACGGAAGCATATGCCAATACAGATAAGGCCAATACCGTTTTGGGTTGGCAAGCGAAATCTACTTTAGAAGAAGCTTTGGCCAGTGCTTGGAAATGGGAACAAAAGATCAGAGAAAAGAAGTAAAAAATAATAAAAACCGAAGTATTGCTTCGGTTTTTTTATGCTATTTTTTTATTTCTTCTGCCGCCTCATTTAATTTTTCAGCACCTTTTTCTAAAGCTTCTCCTGTCTTTACTTTTAGAGTATCAACATGAGCTTCCATCTTAGCTGCAGTAGTATCTATTTTTTCTTTGACTTCCGTTTTTACAGCATCAGCTGCATCATCAATTTTTTCTTTGGTTTCTTCTTTACAAGAAACAGTTAATATAGCGATAAAGACCAACGCTAAAGCTGTTTTTTTCATATTAAATCGTTTTGAAGTTACGGTTGTACTAATTTAGTAAAAATTACAGTACCAATTCCGTATATAATCGGTCAAAAGTTTTATCTAAATTCTCGCTAAAACCGGAATGCGGTCGGGAAGTCTGAATACTGGAGCTTTTTACGGCGGTAAGCCATCTGAAACGTTCGGCTAATTCAAATTCGCCAATAGGTCCGCCCTCTTTTTTTCCGGAACAGATTTTGGTAAACGCTTCGATATTGATCTGTAGCTGTTCTATATCAAAATCCGGACAAAATGATAAGATCTTTTCTTTCGGGATGTGATATTGAATGCGCAGGTATCTCTGGCGTTTACAAAAAAGCATTAAGCCGATATTGATGAATTCTTCGCGTTCCACTCTCGGTACAACACGAATCACTGCATAATCATATAAGTGTTTTTCGTGCATCCTGAGCTTGTTTTAAAAAGATTGAAGCATTCTTCAACCGTATTGCTAAAAATTGAAAGTAAACCGATTTGATTTCTTCAGGACTTAATTCATTATCCTCCCACTGTAACCAATCTTCCGGAATTCGATCTACAATATTTTTTAGGATAGAATCGTTTAGTTTATTGGTAAATTCAGTATGAGCTTCTTCCAGTTTATCGGCTTTGGGCAGCAAAACATGGTCTTTGATCAGGGCAAATGGCGTAAGAGCGCTTTGTTCCCAATTTGTCCATGAGTGATGAAAATAGAAAGAAGCACCGTGGTCAATTAACCAGATCTCTTTTTTCCAGATCAATAGATTAGTATTTTTAAACGTACGGTCAACGTTAGTGATAAACGCATCGAGCCAGACGATTTTGGAAGCTAAAAGAGCGTCACAATTATTAACTGCAGCGTCATACGTAAGCGCACCGGATAAATAATGAAGGCCAAGGTTAAGCCCCTGACTGAATTTCAACAGATCCTGAATTTCTTCATCGGCTTCTGTTCTGCCAAAAGCTTCGTCTAAGGTAGCAAAAACCAACTCCGGAACGGGTAAGCCTAAATAACCGGCAATTTGTCCGCCTAAATATTCAGCAATTAAAGCTTTGACACCATGACCGGCACCTCTGAACTTTAAGACATATTTAAAATCGTCATCGGCTTCTGCTAAAGCGGGTAGTGAGCCTCCTTCGCGAAGCGGGGTAATATAGCGAATGACATTTACGGTTCGTAAATCCAAATTCATAAACGGAAACTTCTTTTAACAAAGATAAATAAAAAACTCCGATGGTATTTCGGAGTTTATATTGTTTTAAGCAGAGATGGTTTCTACCTCATTGTTGATCTTTTTAACCAGTCCGACCAATACTTTTCCGGGGCCGACTTCGGTAAAGCTTGTTGCGCCGTCAGCGATCATCTGGTTAACGGATTGGGTCCATTTTACGGCTCCGGTTAGCTGAGCGATCAGGTTCTTTTTAATTTCTGCCGGATCACTAACAGCACTTGCCGTTACATTTTGATATACTGGGCATGACGGGATATTGAACGATGTTGCTTCAATAGCAGCCGCTAATTCTTCACGAGCCGGCTCCATCATAGGCGAGTGGAAAGCACCACCAACCGGTAAGATTAAAGCGCGTTTTGCTCCGGCAGCTTTTAATTTTTCGCAAGCTTCTTCTACAGCTTTCAATTCGCCAGAAATAACTAACTGCCCCGGACAGTTGTAATTTGCTGCAACGACTACGCCATCAATTTCCGCACAAATATCTTCTACTACTTTATCCTCTAAGTTTAAAACGGCAGCCATTGTTGAAGGAGCTATTTCACAAGCTTTTTGCATGGCCATGGCACGTTGGGAAACTAATTTCAGTCCGTCTTCAAAGCATAAGGCTCCGTTGGCTACTAAAGCGGAGAATTCACCTAATGAATGTCCGGCAACCATATCCGGTTGAGCATTTAAGGTTTTGAATAAGATGACAGAGTGTAAAAAAACGGCAGGTTGTGTAACCTTCGTTTCTTTTAGTTCTTCGGCAGAGCCTTCAAACATAATATCAGTGATTCTGAAACCCAGAATTTCGTTGGCTTTTTCAAATAATTCTTTTGCTTCGGCAGAGTTCTCATATAGTTCTTTACCCATTCCGGTAAATTGCGCTCCTTGCCCTGGAAATACGTATGCTTTCATATTTTTAATTTATGTTTAGTCTGTTTTTTATATTTAATTTCAAAAACAGGCAAAAATACGTTTTTTTAATGAGAAGCAAATAGTTACTGTTTTAAAAAGCACAAGCACCGCTTAGCAGTGCTTGTATGAATTAAGTAACCAAAAACTAATTATTATGAAAATAAACTTATTGTTTAAGTAATTGTAATTCGATTTCGAATTTGACTTCTTCTCCTACCAGAACACCACCGGTTTCAAGAGCTGCATTCCAGTTTAGTCCGAAATCTTTACGGTTAATTTTTCCATAGACATTTAGTCCTGCTTTTGTATTTCCCCAAGGATCTTTCATCAATCCGCTGAATTCAGCCGGTAGGGTTACGGCTTTAGTAACATCTTTAATAGTCAGGTCTCCGGTTAGTTCGTAATCGTCACCTTTAGAAGCTAAAGAAGTTGCTTTAAAACTTAGTTTCGGGAATTTTTCGCCATCAAAAAAGTCAGCACTTTTTAAGTGATTGTCTCGGTCATCGTTGTTTGTATCAACAGAATTAATGTCTGCCGAAAAAGCAATAGCTGCTTTTGTAAAATCGTCTTCGTCTGTTTCAATTGTAGCATCATAAGTATTGAATTTACCGGAAACATTAGTAAACATCATGTGTTTTACTTTAAAACCTACTTTTGAGTGGGTTGTGTCGATTGTCCAATTTGTCTTAGCCATAGTGGTTGTTTTTAATGATTAATATTATATGATTTATATTCTTTAATACATGGGGACTTCCATTAAAAGGAATTCCGCATTTGAGTCGGCTTTTATCGTTACAGTATCAAAATCCCAGATTCCGTAGCCATCCCTTGTTGTTAATTTCTGTTCTCCGACGGTTATTTCTCCTTTTAATACAAAAACATACAAACCGTTTTTCGCATCATGTACTTTATATTCGGTTGTGGTATCTTTATCAAAATTTCCCATATTGAACCAAGCATTCTGATGGAGCCAAACCCCGGCATCATCAGGATTCGGAGATACGATTTGTTGTAATTTATTATGTCTGTCAGCTACATTTAATGTGATTTGATCGTAACGTGGAGCTACATTTCTTTGGTTTGGAAAAACCCATATTTGAAGGAATTTAACCAAAGCGTCTTTGTTCTTATTGTATTCACTGTGCATTACTCCGGTTCCGGCGCTCATGACTTGTATGTCCCCGTGTTTAATTACCGTGGTATTGCCCATGCTGTCTTTGTGTTTCAGATCTCCTTCAAGCGGAATGGAAATGATCTCCATGTTTTCATGAGGATGTGTTCCGAATCCCATCCCCGGATCTACAGTGTCATCATTAAGAACTCTTAGAACACCAAAGTTGACGCGTTCCGGGTTGTAGTAATTAGCAAAGCTAAACGTGTGAAAGCTTTTAAGCCATCCATGGTTAGCATACCCTCTGCTATCGGCTTTATGTAAAACTGCATTTTTCATGACTTTTGATGTTGTGTTAGGGATATGATTGAAGCCTAAAGGTTTTTCTTGAGCAGTCGATTTTTCTGTTTCCTGACTTTTAAATAAATTACTGAACAGAAGTCCGGAGGCTAAAAATCCTTTTCGTATAAAATCGGCTCGTTTCATATCCTTTGTTTTTACATGACAAAGTTACGATGAGGACAATACTCAATCACTTAACCTAGGTTAAGAAAGCCGACAGGAAAATTGAAAATGATGTTAAAAAATGTTAATGAGAGCTGTTTCTGAGTAGTTTAGCTTTCATTTTGCTGAAGAACTCAGGTGTTACACCAATATAAGAAGCAATGTGTTTTTGCGCAACAGAAGTAATTAAGCTAGGGTATTTTTGACAGAACTTTTCGTAGCGCTCTTCAGCAGTTAGCCCTAAATTATCCATTAAACGCTCTTGGTGGGCTACCAATGAGTTTTCGACTAAGATTCTAAAGAAGCGTTCTAATTTCGGGATCTGATGGAATAGATCTTCCTGATCCTCACGGGAAAGTAAAACCAACTCGGCATCTTCCAGAACTTCAATAAATAAATGGCCGGGTTTTCCGGAGATTAAGCTATACATGTCGCCCATCCACCAATCTTTACAGGCAAAGCTTAAAACGTGTTCCACTATATTGTCGGTTACATTGAAGCTTCTCAAAATACCTTGGTTTACAAAATAAGTATACCGGCTTTTTTCTCCGGCATTTAAAAGCATGGTCTTAGCTTTTGCATGAATGGTTTTTGTTTTAGATAAGAATAGTGCTTTTTCTTCCTCTGTCAAAGTGATATGTTTACTAATATTATCTAAAATTAAACTCATAAAATAAAAAATTGGTTTTGCTAAAGTAAGCATAAGTTTTGGTTAGTTAAAACAGGAATAGCTTTCCGTTTTTTTTTCTTTTGAAAAGTATCAATTTAAAAAATGTTAGTATAAGAGTGACTGATGTTCAGTTTAATTGTCTTTTTGTTCATATTGAATATTGAGTAGGAAAAGCGTTTCCCGTTATTGATATTTTTAGTTGCTAAATGAAATGCTATTAACTAAATTTTGAAAAACAATGAGAATAAAATTCTACTTTATTTTTTTTATGACTATGTTAGTCAAGGCTCAGGTTGGAATAAATACAACTGTACCTAAAGCAGCATTAGATATTGTAGCTGTAGATGACGGAATTTTAATTCCGAGAGTAGCATTGGTAAATACGACTACAGCAACAGTAATAACTCCCACCGAATCAGAATTAGTGTATAACACGACAACAACGGCTGATGTAACTCCCGGATATTATTATTGGGACGGTACAAAATGGATCCGATTCACAACGAGTACAGATGGTGTGAGTTGGCTTGTTAACGGGAATACAGGGATTAATGATGCTAATTTTTTGGGAACGATTAATAACACAGCATTGAATTTTAAAGTGAATGCACAGAAAGCAGGACGGATCGGAATTGCCACTGACGGAAGTACTTTTTTAGGGTATCAGGCAGGTGCTAATGATGATCTGTCAGACAATAAAAATACTTTTTTAGGATATCAGTCCGGTTTTAACAACACAACAGGGATAAGAAATACCGGGGCAGGGTATCAGGCTTTATATAATAATACGACCGGAGTTTATAACACGGCTAAAGGATTTCAGTCATTATATAGTAACACCACAGGATCATGGAATACAGCTTTAGGATATGGAGCTTTGTATTTTAATACCACCGGAGTATATAATACCGCTGGAGGATACCAGTCGTTATATAGTAATAGTACAGGTTCTAATAATACAGCAAATGGTAATGGAGCCTTATTCAGTAATACAACTGGTGGAAGTAATACAGCGGAAGGGAGTTATGCTTTGTATAGTAACAGTACTGGTTCAAATAATACAGCAGCTGGGTATCAGGCTTTGAGAAGCAATTCAACAGGCTCAGAGAATACGGCCGCCGGGACACAAGCATTGAGGGGAAACACTACCGGATCATGGAATACAGCTTCAGGATATGGAGCATTATATAGTAATGATACAGGCTCTTGGAATATGGCTAGCGGAGTACAATCATTATTCAGCAATACTACAGGAGCTAATAATACGGCAAGTGGTTATTGGGCACTTTATAGTAATACGACCGGAGGAAATAATACAGCGACAGGAAGTCAGACATTGAGAAATAATACAACAGGGAATTGGAATACAGCCAATGGTAGTCAAGCTTTATATAATAATAATATAGGATCCGGCAATACAGCGTTAGGCGATTCCGCTATGCGATGGAATACTTCTGGCGGAAGTAATACAGCAGTAGGGAATCAGGCATTATATGCCAATACTATTGGAGGAGGTAATACAGCTAACGGTGTACAGGCTCTTAATAGCAATACTACAGGAGGGAATAATACAGGTGTCGGATATTGGGCATTATATGCTAATACTACAGGAGAATATAATACAGCCGCCGGAACACAATCGCTTAGAAGTAATGTATCAGGCTCCTTTAATGTTGCCGGAGGATATGGAGCATTATATAGAAATGTAGATGGAATGTGGAACACAGCTCAAGGAACACAATCATTGTATAATAATGTTTCGGGAAGATATAATACAGCAATAGGCTATCAGGCATTGTCAAGTGTTACATCAGGCGGTAATAATATTGGTGTGGGCTACGATGCTCAAGTTCCTTCTGCAACAGCAGATAATCAGGTGCAAATTGGGAATACGAATATAACTTATGCAGGGATACAGGTAGGGTGGACAATTACTTCCGATAAAAGATGGAAAGAAAATATTCAACTTTCTGATTTGGGGTTAACTTTCATTAAGGATCTTAAGCCGGTCAAGTATACACGTAAGAATGATTTAAGTCATAAAACGGAGTATGGGTTTATAGCACAAGAGGTGGAAAAGAGTTTAATCAATTGTAATGTGCAAAATACAGGGATGATCACTATCGGAGACGATGGTATGTATGGAGTGCGTTACAATGACTTATTATCACCTTTGGTAAAAGCGGTTCAGGAGCAACAAGCAATTATTGAAAAACAGGAGAGTGAGATAGACAATCTGAAACAAATAGTAGAGACTTTGTTAAAAGAAGTAAGCTCTTTGAAGAAAGAAAAATTGTGAGGTTGAGTATTTCAATGAGAAATAGATTCATTTTAAATCCTATTTTGGTTATTTCAGTAATTAAAAAAATATAGAAAATACATTCTTAGATAATTTCGTATACAGTCTTTAAAAAAACAATTATGAAGAAGAAATACTTTTTGTTGCTTTTTTCGGTGAGTTTATTTTTTTCAAATGCTCAGGAGTCAATGGAAAAAAAGCCTAAATTTTTCGGAAAAGAAATAGCAGCCGATAAAATAAGTTCATCCGGATATATAAAATGTATAACAGATGAATATGAACAATATTTACAAGAGAGAAATTCCGGTAGATTAACTAACGATAAGTTTGAAGAATGGTTGGCTCCGCTCATTGAAAGATATAAAAATAGCAGACAGTTACTTAGCCCTACCCAAGTTATTTATATTCCGGTAGTAGTTCATGTTATTCATAACGGAGATCCTTACGGAACGGAAGAGAATATTACAGACGAGCAGGTAGAATCTCAAATTACAGTAATGAATCAGGATTTTAGAAAGATGACAGGTACTCCGGGCTATAATTCAAATCCTGTAGGTGCAGATATAATGGTAGAATTTGTCTTAGCAAAAGTAGATCCGAACGGAAATCCTACAAACGGAATTGATCGCGTTAATATGTGTCAGGAGTCATGGTCTACATCAGCTATCGACGATTACGTTAAGCCAAATACTATTTGGGATCCGAATCTGTATATGAATATGTGGTCTGTTAATTTTTCAAGTGGTAGCCTTTTAGGATATGCAACTTTTCCTTCGGGTCAGGACTTGACGGTTTAACTAGTGGATATGGAACAGATACAACTGATGGAGTAGTGTCTGGGTATAGATTTTTCGGCAGCTCTGATCTTACTTCGGGTAATTTCTATCCGCCTTATGATAAAGGAAGAACAATGACTCATGAGGTTGGTCATTTTTTGGGATTACGCCATATTTGGGGCGACGGTAATTGTTCGGTAGATGATTTCTGTTTGGATACTCCGAATGCCGCCGCCGCTAATTACGGTTGCAATACGACCGATTCCTGTCCGGATGGACAAGGAAACGATATGATTGAAAACTATATGGATTATACAGATGATTTATGCATGAACATTTTTACAAATGATCAGAAATTAAGGATCTTGGCAGTCATGGATAATTCGCCCAGAAGAGTTTCTTTAAAAACATCCCCTACCAGTGCTCCGATACCTTTATTCGCTAATGATGCTGAGGTGAAAATTGAAAACTATTGTACCGGAGGGCTTGTAACCCAACACATAAAATACTCCTTTACAATAGAGGAACTTCTGATCTTACTGCAGCAACCTTAACATATAATGTTGACGGTGGAGGAAATTATAATTACAGTTGGTCAGGTATTATAGAGCCTGATAAATACGAGTTAATAACGATCTATACTACAGAAACGACTGGGGTATTAAATATTTCTCTTGCTTCAGTAAACGGAGGAGTTGATGAGCGTTCTTCAAATAATAACAGTAGTAAGGTATTTGATTTTGGGCAATTACCGACTGATTATCCGTTTGAAAATTTTGTGTTTAATCTGGTAGGAGATCGTTGGGGTAGTGAAACAACATGGGATTTAAAGGATTCAAACGGAGTAGTGCTTTATTCCGGAGGACCTTATACAAACAAGCTACTTAACGGTACCCAGAACCTTGTCACAAATATGGTGTGGAACTTACCGTATGACGGGTGTTATAATTTTACAATTAATGATTCTTACGGAGATGGTATTTGTTGTACAAGTGGTGCAGGTAATTGGAGTATAACAACTGATTCAGGTGCCATTACAGTAGGAAGTGGTGGTAGTTTCAGTTTTGCAGAATACCTGTCGTTTAGTACAACTGTTTTAAGCAATGATGCCTTTGAAACAAATGATTTTACACTTTACCCGAATCCGGCTGAAAATATTCTCAATGTTTCAATACCATTAGAAATAACGGATGATCTAACGTATGAGATTTATAATAATTTAGGACAAATTTTGAAAGTTGGCAAAGTGACTCAAAAAGAGTTCATACTTACTATCGGAGATTGGCATGAAGGAGTATATTTTATTAAATTAAGATCAGAAAACTCAAGTTCGACTTTAAGATTTGTCAAAAACTAAATACTTGAATATATGCAAAGAGCAACATCGGATTTTTACCGGTGTTGTTTTTTTGTATATTGTTTTAAATTAAGCTTTAACCGTAACTAAGGAAGCTGCTGCTTTTGCTTTTTCCACGATTTCTTCTACCGGAGTGTCTAAGGTATCGTGTGTTAAAGCAATCCCCATTCTTCTGTAAGGGCGGGTTGTAGGCTTGCCGAAAATTCTGAAATCCGTTTTAGGCAGAGCAGCTATTTTTTCTAAACCTTCATATCGAGGGTTCTCTGAAAAATCAGAAGCAAGAATAACGGCACTAGCTCCGGCTTTTTCTAAGGTGATCTCAGCAATAGGCAAGCTTAAGATTGTTCGCAGATGCAATTCAAATTCACTGAAGTTTTGAGTTCCTGCTAAAGTTACCATTCCGGTATCGTGCGGACGAGGAGATAATTCGGAGAAATAAACACCTTCATCAGTTAAAAAGAATTCCACACCAAAAATACCGGCTCCTCCTAGAGCTTCCGTAACTTTTTTAGCCATATTCTGTGCTTCGGCAATATCCTGATCGGAGACTCTTGCCGGTTGCCAGCTTTCCTGATAATCGCCACGTTCTTGTCGGTGGCCGATCGGAGCACAAAATAATGTGGGTAATCCATTGTTTTGAGTTACCGTTAATAAGGTAATTTCGGAATGAAAATTAACAAAAGCTTCTACAATTACTTCAACAAGGTCACCTCGAGAACCTTCTACGGCATATTTCCAGGCTTTTTCAATATCAGCTTCCGTTTTGATCGTTGATTGACCTTTTCCTGATGAGCTCATTAATGGTTTTACTACACAAGGAATACCAACTTCAGCAACTGCTTTTTCTAGTCCGTCCTGAGAAGTTGCATACTTATAATTAGCTGTACGAAGTCCTAAATCTTTAGCTGCTAAATCGCGAATTGCTTTACGGTTCATGGTAAAGTTAGCGGCTTTAGCAGAAGGGACTACTGTGATGCCTTGTTTTTCATAATCATAAAAACGCTCGGTGCGGATCGCTTCAATTTCCGGAACTATAAAATCAGGTTGGTGTTTGGCTACTATTCGGTCAAGTTCGGCGCCATCTAACATGTTAATCACTTCAAATTCATGAGCCACTTGCATTGCAGGAGCATTGGAATAACTATCAACTGCAATTACATATTGCCCTAATCGTTGTGCTGCAATTACAAATTCTTTTCCTAATTCGCCGGAACCTAATAAAATTATTTTTTTACGCATGGTTGTTGTGTTGATGGTTATAAAAAAAGCCCCAAGTTCTCTCAGGGCATTTATTTAAAGGTTTTATAGTTAAGCCAAAGCTTCTTTAATTCTTTTTATCGCTTCACGCAATAGTTCTTCGCTGGTAGCATACGATAAACGTATACAGTTCGGATTGCCAAAAGCATCACCCGTTACTGTAGCTACATTGGCTTCAGCCAATAAGAACATGGCAAAGTCATTAGCGTTTTGAATTTCTTTTCCTTTGATAGTTTTTCCGAAATATTCAGAAACGTCAGGGAAGAAATAGAAAGCACCTTCCGGTTGGTTTACCTTAAAGCCGGGGATTTCAGAAAGTAATTGGTAAACAATTTCTTTTCGGTTTTTGAAAGCGTCAACCATATACTGAATCGCTGAAGGTTCGGCAGAAACAGCAGCTATAGTAGCTCTCTGAGCAATAGAGTTGGCACCACTGGTTACTTGTCCTTGAATTTTAGTACATGCTTTAGCGATAAATTCAGGAGCACCTATGTACCCGATTCTCCAGCCTGTCATGGCAAAAGCTTTTGCAACGCCGTTTACAGTGATCGTTCTGTCTTCCATTCCGGGAATGGAACCGATACTGCAATATGAATCAGTAGTATAATTGATATGTTCGTAAATCTCGTCAGAAACAACATAGATTTGCGGATGTTTTTTTAATACTTCAACTAAAGCCTCCAGTTCTGCTTTACTGTAAACAGATCCTGACGGGTTGCAGGGCGAACTGAACCACATCATTTTAGTCTTAGGTGTAATGGCAGCTTCAAGTTGTTCGGCTGTCATTTTAAAATTACTGTCAATAGCGGTAGGAACTTCAACGGGAACACCTCCCGAAAGTTTTACGATTTCAAAATAGCTAACCCAGTAAGGAGCCGGCAAGATAACTTCGTCGCCATTGTTCAGCATAACCTGTGCTACATTGTATAAGGATTGTTTAGCACCGGTTGAAACTACAATTTGAGTAGGAGTATAATGTAAATTATTATCGCGTTTGAATTTGTGACAAATAGCCTCTTTCAAATCAACATAACCATCTACCGGAGGATAAGCGCTCCAGTTGTCGTCAATAGCTTTTTTTGCCGCTTCTTTAATAAAATCGGGAGTGTTAAAATCAGGTTCTCCCAAACTTAAACTGATGATGTCTTTTCCTTGAGCTTTTAATTCGCGTGCTAAAGCAGCCATGGCTAAAGTTTGCGAAACAGCCAAATTGTTGATACGATCAGATAATACGTGATTCATATTAGATTTATTATTGTTGTGTTACTTTTACTAGGTAAATTGTGGTTTTCTTCCTAATTCTTTTAAATGTTTAAAATGCGAATAAATAGCCTGACGGGTTGTTTTGAATTCGTAATACGGTAAATTAAACTCGTGAGCCGTTTCTTTTACGATCTTAGATATTTTTTTATAATGAATATGGCTGATATTCGGAAAAATGTGATGCTCAATCTGATGGTTTAAGCCACCGGTAAAATAATTGACCAACCAGTTTTTAGGCGCAAAATTAGCAGTAGTAAACAATTGGTGCGCTGCCCAAGTGTGCTCCATTTCACCTTCTTCGTTTGGTTCCGGATTAGTAGTGTCTTCCACCACATGTGCTAATTGGAATACAACACTTAAAATTAAACCGGCAGTATAGTGCATTGCAATAAAGCCAATGAGTACTTTCCACCAAACAATTCCCAAGATCATCGGGATAACCAACCAAACGGAAAAGTAAATGGCTTTAGTGATGATTAATGTAGTCCACTGAAAAGCAGGTTTTTTAAATGCACCGTAAGATAATTGACGTTTTAAATAACGTTTCATTTGAAGGAAATCAGTAGTGATAGCCCAGTTGAAAGTTAATAAGCCGTATAAGAAAATAGAGTAATAGTGCTGAAATTTATGGAATTTGTGCCATTTTGCTTTTTCGGTAAAACGAATGATCTTTCCGGCGTCTAAATCTTCATCATGTCCGTGAATATTGGTGTATGTATGGTGTAGTACATTGTGCTGAACTTGCCAGTTATAAACATTTCCGGCCAAAATATAGATACTGCTACCCATTATTTTGTTAACCCAGTTTTTTGTAGAATAAGACCCATGGTTGCCATCGTGCATGACATTCATTCCTACTCCGGCCATTCCGATTCCTATTACAATGCTCAGAAGTAAGTATACCCAAAAAGGCATATCCATTGCAATTAAAAAGAAATAAGGAGCCAGAAATAAGCTAAACATAATAATGGTTTTCAGGTGAAGTCTCCAGTTTCCTGTTTTCTTTAAGTTATTTTCCTTGAAGTATGTGTTTACTCTTTTATTTAACGTTCTGAAAAAAGCAGCGTTATTGGTTTTTGAAAAAATAGGGGTTTTATTTTGCATAATTCATTAATTCATTGATGGTTTCAAAGGTACTAATATTCTTTTGCGAAATGCGACTTAAAAAAAATATTTCTTAACGAAAAGATGTATTTTTGTTGAAAATTTATGAGATGGATAAAATTTTGCAATACTTTCCTGATTTGTCTGAAAAACAGATAGAACAGTTCAAAATGTTACAAAGCTTGTATAACGAGTGGAACGCTAAAATAAATGTAATTTCGCGTAAGGATATTGACGAGTTGTATACCCGTCATGTATTGCATTCTTTAGGTATTGCCAAAGTTATTTCGTTTAAAGACGGAGCAAAGGTCATGGATGTGGGGACCGGAGGTGGGTTTCCGGGAATTCCACTGGCTATTTTGTTTCCGAATGTAGATTTTTATTTGATCGACGTTATCGCTAAAAAGATTAAAGTGGTTACGGAAGTGGCGAATGCCTTAGGTTTGAAAAATGTTAAAGCAGAACAAAAACGTGCCGAATTGGTCAAAGAAGAATTTGATTTTATTGTAAGTCGTGCCGTAACGAATATGCCCGATTTTGTAAAATGGATAAAAGGAAGAGTGGCTAAAGACTCTGTACATGAAATGAAAAACGGAATTTTATATTTAAAAGGAGGTGATCTGGCTGAAGAATTAGCAGTATATCAGAATGTACAACTTTTTGATCTGGCGGATATTTTTGAGGGTGAATTTTTTGAAACCAAAAAGGTGGTTTACCTGCCTATGAAGTATAATAAGAAAAACTAAAAAATCCCGCAATTGCGGGACTTTTTATATGTTGAATTATCCTAAGAATGGATATCTGTAATCTTCCGGAACAATAAGTGTTTCTTTAATTGTTCTTGGAGAAACCCAACGCAATAGGTTCAGGATTGAACCGGCTTTGTCATTAGTTCCTGATGCTCTTGCGCCGCCAAACGGTTGGTTTCCTACAACAGCACCTGTCGGTTTGTCGTTAATGTAGAAATTTCCGGCAGCATTTTGTAAAGCAAGGGTTGCTTCTTCAATAGCATAACGATCCTGACTGAAAATAGCACCTGTTAAAGCATATTCAGAAGTGGTATCAACTAATTCTAAAGTTTTAGCCCATTTTTCGTCTTCATATACATAAATCGTAACTACAGGTCCGAAAAGTTCCGTTTCCATAGTTTTGTATTTCGGATTAGTTGTTAAGATAACCGTTGGTTCCACAAACCATCCTTTTGATTTGTCATAACCGCCACCTAAAATAATTTCGGCATCGCTATCTTGTTTCGCTTGTTCGATATATGAAACTAATTTGTTGAATGATCCTTCGTGAATAACCGCTGTGAAGAAGTTCGATAAATCTTCAGGCGACCCCATTTTAATGGATTGAACGTCTGTCGTTAATTGTTCTTTTACAGCCGGCCATAAACTTTGTGGGATGTATACTCTTGAAGCAGCACTACATTTTTGTCCTTGGAACTCAAAAGCACCGCGAACAATTCCTGTTACTACTTGTTTTACATTAGCAGACGGGTGAGCTAAGATAAAATCTTTACCACCGGTTTCACCTACAATTCTCGGATATGTTTTATAGTTATGAATGTTGGCGCCAACTTTAGCCCATAAGTCTTTAAATACATGCGTTGATCCTGTAAAGTGAATACCTGCAAAATCCGGACTTGCTAATAGCGTGTCGGTTACCATTACAGGGTCTCCGTAAACTACATTGATCACACCGTCAGGAACACCGGCTTCTTTGAAAATGTCTACAATAATTTTAGCTGAGAAAATTTGGCTGTCACTAGGTTTCCAAACGACAACATTCCCATCATGGCAGCACTTGAAGGCAAGTTAGCAGCAATGGCAGTAAAGTTAAACGGCGTAATCGCATAAACAAAACCTTCTAACGGACGGTGTTCTACACGATTCCAAACAGAAGAATCTGAAATAGGTTGTTCTTTATAGATCTGCGTCATGTATTCCACGTTGAAACGCAAGAAATCGGTTAATTCACAAGCAGCATCTATTTCTGCCTGATGAACCGTTTTAGATTGCGCAATCATGGTTGCGGCATTGATTTTAGCACGGTAAGGTCCGGCAACCAATTCAGCAGCTTTTAGGAAAATAGCAGCTCTTGATTCCCAAGAAGTATTTGCCCATTTTTTACGTGCTTCTAAAGCTGTTGCAATAGCTTTTTCTACGTGCTCTTGTTCTGCTAAGTGATACGTGCCTACAACGTGTTGGTGATCGTGTGGTGCTGTTAAGTTTCTTGTGTTTCCGGTTCTTATTTCTTCTTTACCGATATATAACGGAACATCAACAGTTTCATTCCACATTTTTTTATAAGCAGCTAAAACCTGCTCTCTTTCGGGAGTTCCGGGTGCATACGATTTTACAGGTTCGTTTACAGCCTTAGGAACATTGAAAAATCCTTTTGACATGATATTGTTATTTAGGAATTATTAAATTTTTGGTACGCAAATTTACTAAAAAATAAACATCTTTCAGTAATAAAAGTAGTTGACAAATGCGTTAATAAAAACTTAATTCAATGCAAAAGGTGCACTGAATTTAAAAGTAGGAATGTAAACTTTAAAACTTTTAGTAGTAGTAAAGTTGATCATGTTAAAATAGCCTTTCATAGCCCCGATGGGAGAAGAAAGGAGGCAGCCTGAAGTATAGGTGTGTTTTTCGCCGGGTTTCAGAACCGGTTTTTTACCTACAACCCCTTCGCCGTCGACTAATTCTTTGTTGTTCAAAGCGTCTAAGATTTCCCAGTGTCTTGAGTTTAACTGAACGGAATCTTTACTTTGATTTTCAATAGTGATCTGGTAACTGAAAGCAAAGTGAATCCTGTAGTTTTTGAAATAAGTACCTTCAAAACTAGTTAATACAGAGATTTTTATGCCTTTTGTAATTTGGGTTACCATCTATTTTAATATTATTCCAAAAATAAACGTAATAAATATTACGAATATGAATGCGATCATGAATAATGGATGTAAAAGTACTAATTTTAAAATTGTTTTCCAACGACTCAATTGATAAAAATTTCTTAAAGAGCGGTATAGATAGTAAGGAAATATTAAAAGAGAACAGACCGATGAGACAAAATTTTGAAAGGGCGGGCTGAAAAGGTTAATTAAATTGAAAAGAATGAAACAAATAAAAATAAAGGTATAGAAAGTGTATACGAATATAAGGTGTTCCGTGTAGTTGATATCTCGGTTGTAAAAAACCAACCAAAAAATGACAGTGATAAAAGGGATTGAAAGAAATATTAGGAACGGAAGTTTTTGGTAGAAATAATCTTTTATCTCTTCTTCAATATCGTTTGTTTTGAAAGTTTTGGCTTTACTGGCTAAAAAATGATTCAGGGTATTATTTTCAAAGCCCAGATCTTGTAACATGAAGCTGATCTCTTTATCGGGGTGTTCAATGTGGTAATTTCTGAATGTAGTTAAGGTGTATTTTAATTTTTTATAACTATTGTCAGAACTTTTATGTAGTGTTTCTTGGCTGTAAATAGAATCAACGCTGAAGTTTTTATAGGTTACTGTTTCTTTTTTGCCGGAAATAGTTGCAGAAGCTATTATACTGTCGTTGTCGTTTTTAAGATCAAGAAAGTCGGAAGATTTAGGCATGGTTCTGTCGTTGCCCTCAATTAAAGAAAAGGTTAAAAAAAGCAAGATCGAGACACTTAGAAATAATCGGAACGGATTAGCATACGTAAATCGCTGTCCGTTATTATATCGCTTAGCTAAAACTCCCGGTTTAGAAAAGATAGAAATAATGGAATTTCTTAGTTTCGAATCGTAAGCATAAAAGTTAGAAAAGAATTCCTCTATAAAATCGGAGATAGTTATTTTTTTTGTGGAGTTCAACTGGCCGCAATAATGGCAATAACGTTCGCTTATATCTAAAGGAGTATTACAGTTTAAACATTTGTCACTTCTGTATTTAGCGTCTTTTCTTCCCATATATTAGTTTCGGATGTTTTCACTGTTAATCGTAGCAATGCCTATTACACGATCGTACCTGTCGGTATTGTTTCGGTAATACACTAAAATAGTATAGCTGTTTTCGGTTAAGTAAAAATTACCATCTATTGCATCTGCAAAGTTTATTTTCTTAGTGGCATCTGCTATAACGTACTGATAATTAACATACCCCTGTTTTAAGTAAAGCGCTTTTTCATAGCGGTTCGTTTTAGGATTAAAATCCATCTTGTTCTCATCATCCAGTTCGTAATTATTAAACATTCCGTTAATATAAATGGCTTCGTTAGAGAAAAGTTCCGGTTGGTCCAGAGAAAAATAAACCCAGGAATAATCAGACTCAATAGTGTTATCATCAACAGCGGAAGCGTTTTTGATATAGAAGTTTCCGTTAAAATCAGGGAAATAAGTATACACATTGTTTCTTCTCGGAACAGCTGTATATAAGATAGAATTATAAATATTGTCTCCGGAGGTAACCCGTGCCACACTGTTATTTGTTATTCTGATATTAGAGGTATCAAATGTGTAAAATTCATTTCCTCCCCAGAACTGCGTTTCTTTATTGTATTTGTAAATAAGTTGTGTGCCTAAAGTATATTGCGGTTTAATGTTTGAGATCATGGTACTCCAATTCGCATTCTGGAAAATGCAGATCCTGACATTCTGAATAGGATTTTGTAAAATTTGCTCGCCGTAATCAATGGCTATTTCAATGTTTTGTTTACTGTTCATGCCTTCAAAATCGCGTGCACGCCGCACTTCACCGATTACTGAAGTTTTGTCTTCATAGATCACAAATTTTCTCGAAAAAACTAACTCTTCTTCGTCGTTGAAAATTTTAAGGATATAATTTCCGGTTTTAGTGATCTGATTGTAACGGTTAGGAAATACCTGAGTATAATGAGAGTAGGATTGTAAAGTGTTGTATGAGTTAAGGTAAGTCATTATTCTCTGGTTGTCCAAGCCTTGTAAGTATTCGGCTTTTACCAAGTTGCTTGGCGTCCAGTCGTAATTATATTGTGTAATGGTATAATAGTAATCCGCTTCATTAGCATACAGATCGTCAAATTGTAACTCGAAACTTTCTCCTAATTTAAAAAAAGGAACACTGACAGCATTGTTTTTGACAAAGCAAACGGTTTTAATGTTAAACGGAGGTGCTTTTTCCGTTTCTTTCTGAGCAAAAAGAAAGCCGGATATCAAATAAAAGAATAATAAAAAAGTATTTTTTGAAAACATATTTTAAGCTGTTTTGTTGTAAAAATAATCAAACTATTTTTACTATTACAAATTAAATACCGTAATATTCTTAAGTCTTAATTTAGAATGAGTATAAATAAATAAAAAGCCTTGTCTAATTTTTGGTAGCGAAATGGGTAATTAACTAAATTTGCCTGTTTTATAAAAATATAGTACTAACCATATCTTCAATAAACATGTCAAAAGACATTCGAATTAAAAAAGGTTTAGACCTTAAGTTGAAGGGTGAAGCTGAAAAAAACGTTACAGCAAGTACCCGCTCGAAAGTCTATGCAATCAAACCTTCTGATTTCCATGGTGTAATACCTAAAATGGTGGTAAAAGAAGGAGCTAAGGTGAAAGCAGGTGAAGTTATTTTTTATTCAAAAAGTGATGAAGCTGTAAAATTTGTATCACCGGTTAGCGGAACTATTCAGGAGATTGTTCGAGGCGAAAAAAGAGTAATTTTAGCGATTAAAATTGCTGCCGAATCTCAGGATACTTTTGTTGAGCATAGCAAGAAAAATCCTAAAGATTTAGATGGAAAACAAGTAAAAGAAATGT
Source organism: Flavobacterium sediminis (assembly GCF_003148385.1). Classification (NCBI taxonomy): domain Bacteria; kingdom Pseudomonadati; phylum Bacteroidota; class Flavobacteriia; order Flavobacteriales; family Flavobacteriaceae; genus Flavobacterium; species Flavobacterium sediminis. Next base: position 2,023,024 of record NZ_CP029463.1, read on the forward strand.
TGTTAGCTTCTGGTTGCTGGCCATTTATTAAGCAACGTCCGTATGACGTAATTGCTAATTCGGCTGAAACACCAAAAGCTATTTTTGTTTCTGGACTAAATTCTGCTCCGTTAGCCGGAGATTTGAATTTTATGCTTGCCGATAAAAAAGAGATGCTTGCTGCCGGTTTTGCTGCTTTAACCAAATTAACATCAGGGAAAGTTCACTTGACCGTGGCTTCAGATGCAGATTTTATTCCTACTGTGGAAGGTTTAGAAGTTCATAAAGGTTCCGGTAAACATCCTGTAGGATTGGTTTCTACCCAAATTGCCGCTATAGATCCTATTAACAAAGGGGAGCGTGTTTGGGTTGTTCAAATTGAAGATGTAGCTATCATAGGTGAGCTATTCATGACCGGAAAAGCAAACTTTGAAAGAACAGTTGCCTTAACAGGTGCCGGTTTTGAAAATCCTTCTTATGTGAAAGCGTTTGTAGGATCCCAAATTGCCGATGTTGTTGCCGGAAATTTAAAAGAAGGGAACTATCGTGTGATCAGTGGTGATGTGTTAACCGGTGATAAAAAGTCAAAAGAAGACTTTTTAGGATTCTATCATAATCAGGTTACAGCAATTCCGGAAGGAGACGATTACGATTTCTTCGGTTGGAATTTGCCGAGACCAAATAAATTCAGTGTGTACCGTGCAGGGTTGTTTTCGTTCTTAACACCGAATAAGAAATACGACTTAAATACAAACACTAACGGAGAACACAGAGGTTTTGTGTTAACTGGAGAGTATGAAAAAGTTTGTCCTTTAGATATCTATCCAATGCAATTGTTAAAATCAATCTTGGTAAAAGATATTGATCAAATGGAAGCTTTAGGGATCTACGAAGTAGCCCCTGAAGATTTCGCTTTAACAGAATTTGTGGATGTGTCAAAACAAGATCATCAGCGAATAGTGAGACAAGGATTAGACTTAATGATTAAGGAAGTAGGATAATTTCTAAAGGGATTTAAAAACACAAAACATGAGTTTAAAACAAAATTTACATAATTTAAAGCTCAAGTATCAAGGCACAAAAATGGAACAAACGTTCAATGCTTTGCATACTTTTCTTTATATGCCTAACAATACTACGCATTCAGGTGCGCATGTTAGGGATGCTGCCGATTTGAAGCGTGTGATGAACACGGTTATTATGGCAATGGTTCCGGCATTGATCTTCGGTATGTTTAACGCCGGTTACCAATACAACGGACAAATCAACGGGTTTGAGAATCTGGCTTTTTTAAGTTGGGATAACTTAGTTGTAGGTTTAGAAAAAATACTTCCGTTACTAATCGTCTCTTACGGAGTCGGTTTAGGGATCGAATTTATTTTCGCTACCGTTAAAAAACACGAAGTAGAGGAAGGATACTTAGTAACAGGTATGTTAGTACCTTTAATAGTTCCTGTAGATTTACCTTTATGGATGTTAGCGGTTGCAGTTGCATTCGGAGTAATCATTGGTAAAGAATTATTCGGAGGAACCGGTATGAATGTATTGAATCCGGCTTTGACCATTCGTGCTTTCTTATTCTTTAACTGGGCAGCGTTCATGTCCGGAGATAAGATTTGGGTTCACGGAGTTGTGGATGGCATCAAAAAAGCTAATGGTGTAGATGCAATTTCCGGAGAAACAATATTAGGTACTTTGGCAGCAAACAAACACGTAGGCTATTCAGCTTATGAGATGTTCATGGGATTCATTCCGGGTTCTGTGGGAGAAACGTCTACTTTCCTGATCTTAGTGGGGGCAGCTTGGTTGTTGTTCACAGGGATCGGAAGTGCCCGTATCATGATTTCTGCTGTAATCGGAGCATTAGTGATGGGATTGATATTTAATGGAGTGGTTGATAGTGGTGTTATTACTGAAAGCAGTAAATTCTACAGTTTAATGCACTTCCCGTTCTGGCAACATTTATTGATCGGAGGTATAGCTTTCGGTATTGTATTCATGGCAACCGATCCGGTAACGGCTTCACAGACAAATATCGGAAAAATTATTTACGGTTTCCTAATCGGGTTATTCAGTATTTTGATTCGTGTATTCAATCCGGCTTATCCGGAAGGTGTAATGATGGCGATCTTATTGATGAACGTATTTGCACCGACAATTGATCACTATGTGGTTCAGGCTAATGTGAAGAGAAGAATGAAACGTTTAAAACTTAAAACTGCTTAATTTATGTCAACAAAACGTACAGATTCAAACGTATATACTATTGTATTCGCTGTAATACTGGTAGTAGTGGTAGGTTCGTTGTTGGCATTCTTTGCAAACGCAACGAAGGAAATGCGTGATAACAATGATAAGGTTAAAACGCAGATCGATATATTGAGTTCAATGGGAGTGGAAGCAACCAGAACTAATGCAACAGAAATGTTCGGTCAGTACATCAAAAAGCAATATGTGGTTGAAGGAACTACGGCGACTGAAAACGCTGAAGCTTATTTGATAGATGTGAAAAAAGAACAAGATGCGGCTAAAGCCGGAAAAGTACAAAGATTACCTTTGTTTATAGGGGAGAAAGACGGAAAAACAATCTATATCTTTCCGGTAAGAGGTAATGGTTTGTGGGATGCTATCTGGGGCTATGTAGCCTTGAACGATGATCTAAAAAGTATCTACGGAGTATTCTTTGATCACAAAGGAGAAACACCGGGATTAGGAGCAAACATCACTGAAAGTTTCTTCAAAGACGATTTTAAAGGAGAAATGATCTATGATAAAGACGGGAATTACAAATCTGTAACTACTTCTAAGTCAAATGCCGATCCGAATAACGTAGATAAAACAGATAATGAGGTTGATGCTATTTCGGGAGCTACTATTACAAGTAATGGTGTAAGTGCTATGTTGAAAAAAGGCATCAGTTTATACTTGCCTTATTTTGAAACTCTAAAAAAATAAAAACTATGGCAGACAATAAAACAAAAGAAAAAGAGCCATTGTTCTCCAAAAAGAATCTTGGACTTATTAAAGATCCGTTAGCAGACAACAACCCTATTACAGTTCAGGTATTGGGAATTTGTTCTGCACTGGCAATTACAGCAGAATTAAAAGCTTCTGTAATTATGGCTTTATCGGTAATTTTCGTAACAGCTATGGGTAACGTAGTAATCTCATTAATGCGTAATATTATACCTAATTCCATTCGTATCATTACACAATTAGTAGTTGCTGCAACATTAGTAATCTTAGTAGATTTAACTTTGAAAGCTTTTGTGCCGGACTTGGCTAAAAAATTATCCGTATTCGTTGGGTTAATTATTACGAACTGTATCATCATGGGGCGTTTCGAAGCATTTGCTTTGGGTAACACACCTTGGAAATCGTTCTTAGATGGAGTTGGTAACGGATTAGGATATGGAGTTATTTTAGTAATCGTTGGTTTTTTCCGTGAATTATTTGGTTCTGGTGATTTATTCGGTATTGGGAAAACTTATTTAGGACATCCGTTATTAGGAAATCCAATTAAAGGTGAACTTTCTGGATTATATGCATTAGGATATGAAAACAATGGTTTCATGTTGTTGGCTCCAATGGCGTTAATTACTCTTGGTTTAATCATCGGTTTCCAACGCTCTAGAAATAAAAGTTTAATCGAAGAAACACACTAAGAAATGGAATTATTACAATTATTTTTAAAGTCAATTTTTATTGATAATATGGTATTCGCTACATTCTTAGGAATGTGTTCTTACCTTGCGGTTTCTAAAAAAGTATCTACAGCTGTAGGTCTTGGTGCTGCGGTAATCTTCGTAATGTTTGTAACGGTACCGGTTAACTACTTGTTAGATCAATATTTACTTCGCCCGGGAGCTTTGGCTTGGTTAGGAGAAGAATATGCAGAATATGATTTAAGTTTTCTTACCTTCATTTTATTCATTGCTACAATTGCTACTATGGTACAGTTGGTGGAAATGATCGTTGAGAAATTTGCTCCGGCATTATATAACTCATTAGGGATCTTTTTACCCTTGATCGCGGTAAACTGTGCGATCTTAGGAGGTTCGTTGTTCATGCAACAAAAAGAATTTGCTAATATTACTGAAGCAACAGTTTATGGAGTAGGTTCAGGTATAGGATGGTTCTTGGCTATTTTAGCAATTGGTGCTATTCGTGAAAAGATCAGATATTCAAACGTTCCGCCGGCTTTCAGAGGTTTAGGTATTACCTTTATTTTAACCGGTTTAATGGCTATCGGATTCATGTCATTCGGTGGTATGTTAACAGGTGGTGATGAAGCTCCTAAAAAAGAAGTGGTAGAAAACATCGCTCCGGCACAAGAAGAAATTCCTGTAGAAGTAGTGCCTGATTCTACTGTTGTGGAAACTGTAAAAGATTCATTAACCGAAATAGCACAAAATTAATTATGATAGCATTAGAAGTAAGCACTACGGGATTAATAACAACAACCGTAATCGCATTTTTAGTTTTATTATTGGTTTTGGTTGCTATTATTTTGTTTGCTAAAGCAAAATTAGTTCCTTCAGGACCGGTAAAAATTACAATCAATAAAGAAAATGAAATTGAAGTAGGTTCAGGATCATCACTATTGTCTACTTTAGGTGGTGCTAAGATTTTTCTACCATCAGCATGTGGTGGAGGTGGAACTTGTATCCAATGTAAATGTAAAGTTCTATCCGGAGGAGGAGAAGCATTGCCTACAGAAACGCCGCATTTTAACAGAAGAGAATTAGCAGAAGGTTGGCGTTTAGGATGTCAGGTTAAAGTAAAAGGAGACATGGTTATCGAGGTACCGGAAGAAATTTTCGGGATCAAAAAATTCGAAGCTAAAGTGTACTCTAACTATAACGTAGCATCATTTATTAAAGAATTTGTGGTAGAATTACCCGAAGATATGCACTATGAGCCGGGAGGTTATATTCAGATTGAAATCCCACCATGTGAGATCAATTATAGAGATATAGACATCTCTGCCCATCCTGTTGAGCATCCGGGAGCACCGGATAAATTCCAATTAGAATGGGATAAATTCAACTTGTGGCCTTTAGTCATGAAAAATACGGAAACGGTAGAAAGAGCTTATTCCATGGCTTCTTACCCTGCTGAAGGACGTAAGATTATGTTGAATGTTCGTGTTGCTACTCCGCCATGGGACAGAGCTGCCAATGGTTGGATGAAAGTAAATCCGGGTATTGCATCGTCTTATATTTTCTCAAGAAAACAGGGAGATCCTGTAACCGTATCAGGACCTTATGGTGAATTCTTCATCAACGAGTCTGATGCTGAGATGGTTTACATCGGTGGAGGTGCAGGTATGGCGCCAATGCGTTCGCATTTGTACCACTTGTTTCGTACCGTAAAAACAGGAAGAAAAGTTTCGTATTGGTACGGTGGACGTTCTAAACGTGAGTTGTTCTATGTAGATCACTTTAGAGCTTTAGAAAAAGACTTCCCTAATTTCCGTTTCTATATCGCTCTTTCTGAGCCGTTAGAAGAAGATAATTGGAAAGTAAAAGAGAATGTTGATGCACCGGGTGACGGTTTCGTAGGATTCATTCACAATGTAGTAATTGACAATCATTTGAAAAACCATGAAGCACCGGAAGATATCGAATTCTATTTCTGTGGACCACCAATGATGAATAATGCAGTTGTAAAAATGTGTGACGATTGGGAGTACCGAAAGAGAATGTTCGTTTTGACGACTTCGGAGGCTAATCCGATTAAGAATATAAAAACTAAAAAACCGATTCTTTTTGAATCGGTTTTTTTATTACCCTAAGGCAAATCCGTATTTTTGTACTATGGAAGAACTAAGCTTGCAAGAATTGCATCAAATAGCAATGAATCACGTGGGGAAAGATTTAGAATCTAAAGATTTTGAATTCATCGCCATAAACAGTCAGTTGCGAAAACATCCGCAGTTTATTTGTGTCGATAAAGCCAATACATTGCACTTTGTTATGGTACAGGTTGTTTTATATCCTGAGAATCCTAATGAATACGATGTGGTCTTTATGGAAACTTTTTTAAAGCATGCTAAAGAGAAAAAAGCTAAGGTGCTGTTTGCCGGTGTAGGAATAGCAAATGCCACTGATTTTGAATTACCGATTTACAGAACGTCAGATTATATTATCAATTATGATGGATTTAAAGTTTTATTATAGCCTGATATTAGGGCTGCTTTTATGGAGCTGTCAACAACCTGAAGAAGAGACGTTTTTCGTCATTCAAGGACAAGCTCAGGGAAGTACATACAGTATAAAATATATTGCTAAAGAAGAATTAGTAAGCAAAATTGAGATTGATTCTTTATTGGAAGCTTTTGATAATTCTCTTTCCACCTATAAATCAACATCAAAGATTGCAAAAGTTAATTCAGGTGATACAACAATAGTTGTTGATAAATGGTTTACTGATACTTTTAATGCGTCTCAAAAGATATATAAGGAAACGAACGGTTTGTTTGATCCTACTATCGGAGTTTTGGTCAATGCTTATGGATTTGGTCCGGGACATCAGCACCATAACCTGAGTCCGTATCAAATTGATAGTTTGCTACAATATGTCGGTTTTTCCAAAGTGAAGATCAGTCCAAGCCAAACTATTCATAAAGATTTTCCGCAAACGTATTTTGATTTCAATGCTATAGCGCAAGGTTATTCAGTAGATGTAACGGTTGATTTTTTGAAATCAAAAGGGATTCAGGACGCTATTGTCGAAATCGGAGGAGAGTTGTTTGCTATAGGAAAAAATACGATTCAAGATAAAAACTGGATAGTCGGAATAGATGATCCGCTGCAAACACCCGAAGAAAGAAAATTGATCGCAACGATAGCAGTTGAAAATTTAGGGATGGCTACATCCGGAAATTACAGAAAAGTAATAACTGATTCGATAACCGGAGAAAAATTTGTGCATACTATTAATCCGAAAACCGGAAAGCCACAAAAAAGTAATGTGCTTAGCGCAACGGTTTTGGCTTCCACATGTATGATGGCTGATGGTTATGCGACAGCCTTTATGGTAATGTCTTTAGAGCAAGGGAAAGAATTCTTGAAAAAGCATCCTGAATTGTATGTAATGATTATGTATGCAGATGAAAATAATAAATTACAACAACTACAAACAGAAAATTTTAAATTACTTTTAAAATAATTGCCACTTCGAGTGGAGTCGAGAAGTCACACAATCGGAAAGATTATTATTTTTTAAACTGTTTTAGAAAACTATTTAAAAACGACCGGAATGATTTCGCCTTTGGCTAAACAATAGCGATCTACTTGTTCCGGTGATAGTTTTGCGGTATAGTCTACTTCGTTTACTTTGAAGCCGATGCTTCGCAGTTTGTCAAAATAATCCCTCCCGTAAACGCGTACATGGTCGTACTGTCCGAAAATTTTAGCGCGCTCTTTAGGATCCGTAATACTGTCATCCGTAAACGTAACAGCACGGTTTAAGTCTTGTGGGATCTGGAAGATTCCCCAACCTCCCGGTTTCATTACCCGATATAATTCCTGCATTGCTTTTGTGTCATCAGGAATGTGCTCTAACACATGGTTGCAAAAAACAATGTCATAGCTGTTGTTTTTAAAAGGCAAATTACAGATATCGGCTTTTACATCGGCTAATGGTGATAACAGGTCGGTTGTGGTGTATTCTAAATTGGCTTGTTTTTTAAAACGCTTGTAAAATTCCTGTTCCGGAGCAAAATGCAGAACCTTTAGCTTCTTTTCAGAGCTGAAAAAATCAGTTTCATTTTGCAGGTACAACCACAATAAACGATGTCTTTCTAAAGAAAGTGTACTGGGTGAGAGTACATTATTGCGTTGGTTTCCGTAGCCATAAGGTAAGAACATACGGAAGCTTTTGCCGTCAATAGGATCCGTATAGCGATTTCCTTTCAACAGAAAAGCCAGAACAGGTCGTACCACTATACTCAAACGGATTAAGATAGGACGGGGAATAGTATTTAAAACAAGCTTGAATAATTTCTTCATTATAACACTAAAGGAACTTGTCTCAGACCATCTTCTTCATTACTGGTAATGCCTAACGCTTCGTAGATGTAAGCAAATGTTGAAAGCAACTCAGGTTTACCGTCAATAATAGCAACATCATGTTCAAAGTGAGCACTTGGTTTACCGTCAGCAGTTGTAATTGTCCAACCGTCTTTATGCTGACGAATGTTTTTAGTCCCCAGATTGATCATTGGTTCTATAGCCAGAACCATTCCGTTCACTAATTTTTTACCGCGACCTCTTTTACCATAGTTCGGTACTTCAGGGTCTTCGTGCATTTTTCGACCTAAACCATGTCCGCACAATTCACGGACAACACCATAACCGTGTTTTTCACAATATTGCTGAATTGCATAACCAATGTCTTCCACACGATTTCCTGCTCTGGTTTCACGAATTCCTACGTATAATGATTCTTTTGTTATTTTTAAAAGCTCTTTAGTTTCGGGAGCTATTTCACCTACTTCAAAAGTATAAGCGTGATCTCCGTAAAAGCCATTTTTTAAAGCACCACAATCCACAGAGATGATGTTGCCTTCCTGTAACGGAGTATTATTCGGAATACCATGTACAACTTGAGCATTAGGACTCATACAAAGTGAGTTCGGAAAGCCATACATTCCTAAAAAGGCAGGTTCTGCTCCGTAGTCTCTGATGAATTCTTCTGCTAATTTATCTAAATATAATGAGGTAACACCGGGTTTAACTTCTTTGGCAAGCATGCCTAATGTTTTAGAAACAATCAAAGCACTTTCGCGCATTAATTCGATTTCTTCTTTAGTTTTTAAAACAATCATTCTTTGAAAAATTAAAGTGCAAAAGTACAACAATTAATCCTTTTTTGAAGTTCAGAGACAGACTTTTGAGGGAGCGGAGGCAATTTTGTCTGCGAAAAGTAGTAAATTGACCGTATAAAAGAGTGAGGAATATCATTTTTAGGTTGAAAACCTCAAGTTAACTTTGTTGAAAATAAATAAAAAACAAAATATGAGTAAGTATGTTTCGGCTGCAGATGCTTTAAAAGTAGTGCAGTCGGGTAATAGGGTTTATGTGCAGGCGGCTGCGGCTACACCAACAGCCCTGACAAAGGCTTTGGCAGACAGAGCCGGGGAACTTCGCAATGTAGAAGTTTGTCATTTGCACACAGAAGGAGAAGCTGCTTATGCCAACCTAGATCTGGCTGAGAGTTTTCATGTGAATTCTTTTTTTATCGGGGCTAATGTTCGTCACACGCTGAAAGCAGGGAACGGATCTTATACTCCGGTTTTTTTGAGCGAACTACCTCATTTGTTTCGCAATAAGATCGTACATTTAGACGTAGCGCTTATTCACGTTTCACCACCTGATAGTCATGGCTATTGTTCTTTAGGGGTCTCCGTTGAGGCTACTGTGGCAGCTATTGAAAATGCTAAATACATTATCGCTCAGGTAAATCCGAATATGCCCAGAACTTTCGGAGACGGTGTGTTGCATGTAAGTGAGATCGATTATCTGGTTGAAGTCAATGAACCGATCTATGCTCATGAGGTAGCACCGTTTACCAAAGAAGAAGAAAAGATAGGGGAATATATAGCCTCATTGATAGAAGACAGAAGTACGTTGCAAATGGGGATCGGTTCTATTCCTAATGCGGCTTTAAGTAAACTGGTCCATCACAAAGATCTGGGACTGCATACAGAAATGTTTTCAGACGGGGTAATAGACCTGATCGAAAAAGATGTGATCAATTGTAATTATAAAGGTGTTTTGAGAGGTAGAGCTCTGGCTACATTTTTAGTAGGTTCTAAACGGTTGTATGATTTTGTAGATGATAATCCGTTTTTAGTAATGAAAGAATCCTCTATGGTAAATGATACGGCTTTTATTCGTAAGAATCCTAAAATGGTAGCTATTAATTCGGCTATTGAAGTGGATTTGACCGGACAGGTTTGTGCAGATTCCATTGGGACAAGAATGTATTCAGGGGTTGGTGGCCAAATGGATTTTATAAGAGGGGCCTCTTTAAGTGAAGGCGGAAAAGCAATTATTGCTCTGCCATCTGTGACTAAGAGAGGAGAAAGCCGAATTGTTCCGTTCTTAAAAGAAGGAGCCGGAGTGGTTACAACGCGGGCACATGTTCATTATGTGATTACGGAAAACGGAATTGCTGATTTGTATGGAAAAACATTACAGCAGCGCCAAAAAGAATTAGTTAGAATTGCACATCCAGATCATCAGGAGGCAATAGAAAGGGCCTTTAGTACTATGAAATAGTTAAGAAATTATAAATATTTGAAAATAAATTAAATAAAAGAGAAAAGGAGAGAGATAAAAGATTACCTTTACTCCCAATTAAAATTAATTCAATGAACATTTTTGTAGGAAGCCTTCCTTATAACGTAGAGGAAGCAGATTTAAGAGAGTATTTTGAGGAATACGGTGAAGTAACTTCAGCTAAACTGATAACGGATAAATTTACCGGAAGAAGTAAAGGTTTTGGCTTCATTGAAATGCCTGATGATGAAGCGGCACAAAAAGCAATTGACGAGCTTAATGGTGCTAAGATTGACGGTCGTTCAATTGTGGTAAACAAATCAGAACCGAAACCGCAAGGAGAAAGAAAACCTTTCAATAGAAATGGTGGTGGAAACAGAGGAGGTTTTTCGAACTCAAGAGACAACAATAGAGGACGTTACTAATATTCTTTTGGATACAATAAAATAAAAATCCCGCATTTAGCGGGATTTTTTATGGATTGGCTAAAGTTTTATATAAAGAGATCCCGGCGTTGAGATAGGAAATTTCTAAATTGATTTCAGATATTTTGGCGGAAACCAATGAGTTTTCTCTGGAATTGATCACAAATAAGGAGCTTTCGCCCATTTCAAACAGGCGTTCTTCTCCGTCTAACATGTGTTGGTAATCGTTCACCAAAGAGGTATTTATTTCCATTTGATCTTGTAAGGATAAGATTTCTTGCTTTCCGGCTTCGATCTTATTGCTAATGTTCAGTTTTTCAAAATCTAAGGTGTATTGGTAATCCTGGAGCTTTATTTTTGCCAGTTTTAAATTAGCACGCTCTTTTCGCAAGAACAATGGAAAATAAAAATTAACGCCGAATTTATAATCTTCAAAGCGATAATTATCAAAAGCACTGGGCTCTGATAGGTAGTTATAGCTCAGATTGATTTTGGGTAACAAGCTATTAGCGTTGAGATTTTTATCTATCTTTTGAATAGCAATTTTTTGTTGAAGGGCGTTTAATTTCGGATGATTTTCTGAAGAAAGATTGTTAAGATCGGCTAAATTCAGCGTTTGTAAGATCGTTGATTTCAGGTTCTCTTCGGGATATAGGTTATCGTTGATTTCCAACGGAATGTTGTCTTCAGACCATAAATAATTGGATAGTTCTAATTTGGCTTTATTAAGCTTTAATTTAGCTTTTTCCAGATTCAATCGTCTCGATTTGACTAAAATACCAGCTTCTACGCTGTCTATTTTTGATTTGTCGCCCAAGTGAACTGATTTTATAATACCTTCATGACGAATCAGAGCATTGTCCAGATAATTTTCATAGAGCTTTACTTCACTATAGCTTCTTTTCCAGTTAAAATAACTTTTTGAAGCTGCAACGATTACTTCGGTAATCATTATTTTTCGTTCCGATTCGTTAACGCTTTGGTATAACTTTGCTTTTTTCAGATCGGCCATTCGTTCATTGATCCATAAACCTTGCCCCGCCGGAACGCTAATTCCCAGTGAAGTTAATCCCTGATTAGGAACGGTATTTTCAGGATTCAGATAAATTCCTTCGTTATTGTCAAAGGCAGCTTTGATCTCAATGCCATACCAGGTAGGAATTTTAAAACTTCCGTTGAAGAGCGAATAGTATTTTTTGTCGCTGTATTCTTTTTGGTTGAAATCGGATTCGATTTTAGGATCAAATGCACCACGGGCTTTTAGTAATTTAGCCTGAGCTTCTGTTATTTTCAGATCGGCTTGTTTGGTCAGAGGATGAAATTTTTTAACATAAGCTAAAAATTCTTCATAGGTAAATTCATCATTGATCTGTTGACTAAAGGAAGTCAAACTAAACAAACTGATTATAAGATAGGTTATATGCTTCATATAAGTTCCTTATTTTTTATCCGTTTTGCCTTTTGCAGCGTTAGGTTGGTAAAAATTAGGCGGAAATCCGTTGAGTGTCCTCCAGATTTCAAACCAGATAGGAACGTCTTCTAATAGCGCTAAGGTTTGTGTTCCGGCTCCGATGCTCAATTCTTTCGGCCACGGCTTTTCGTTGGGATCAGGAGCAATTAAAACGCGGTATTTGCCGTTTTCACTGATGAAATTCTCTTTGGCAACAATGACACCGCCAAAGGTTCCGTAAGAAACTCCGGGCCATCCGCTGAAAACGATAGTTGGCCATCCGTCGAACCAAACGCGTACTTTTTCTCCTTTGTTGATTAGCGGAAAGTTCAGCGGGTCGACATAGGTTTCTACGGCGATTTCAAAATTAGACGGCATGATACTTACAATAGGTGTACCGTCTTTAATGGTTTCTCCGATACCTGATTGTAATGCGCGATTTACATAACCGTCCTGAGGGGCAGTAATATAGTATAACCCGTTTCGGATTTTGTAATTGGTGTACTGATTGCGCAACTTGTTCACTTGAGCTTCTGTGTCAAATTGTGCACTCAAAGCGGTTTGTTTGTCGCTACTGGCTTTGGCTCTTTTTTCTGTGTATTCTGCCATAATACGGTTAATTTCCATGGTGGCATTTAAGACTTCATTTTGGCTTGCCAGATATTTATTTTCCTGTGTAATAATTTTGGCTTCCATGTCTTGAAGTTTTACCTTTTTTTCCTCTACATACGTCATGGGTTTTAACCCTTCTTTGTTCAGGCTTACAGCACGGTTGTATTGTGTTTCTGCTATTTTAAGCTGTGTAATGACAGCTTGTAGGTCCATACTGTCGCTTTTAACCTTTAAATAGGATTGTTTAAGTTTGTTTTGTGCTTGTTTCAGTTTCAGACCTTTTTCGTTTTCAATGGCGTTCATCTGAAGGTTCAAAGCTTTAACTTTTTCTTCATATGAATCAACGGCATTTTCTTTTGCCTTTACCTGATTTCCGGTGTTCTCCACTAGATCAGGATCTAGGTAATCTTCTTTGATCTCAGAGATAAAGAGGATCGTATCGCCTTTCTTAACAAAATCACCTTCCTGTACGTACCATTTTTCAATTCGGCCGGCAATAACAGTATGAATGGTTTGCGGACGTTGGTTAGGACGCAATGTAGTAACAAATCCGTTGCCGGAAATATTCTGTGTCCATGGTAAAAACAAGAATAAAATAATGACGATAACAATTCCCCATACAATTTTTTTGATGACGTTGTAATGAGGGTTGTCGGCAAATATTTGCGTTGATTTGTATTTTTTTAAATCAATGTATTGGCTTATTTTATTGTCGGTTATATTTAGCATCGTACTTATTTTATGAGTTGAATTACACCGTTTTCAAGATTGTAATGTTTGTTGCATTTTTGTTTCCAATAGTCATTTTTAGAAACCACAACAATAGTCCAGGTCTTATCTTCGGCAGTTAAGAAATCAATAATTTCTTTTGCCGATTGTGTGTCAACGTTTTCTAAAGGTTCTTCCAGATACAAAATTTTAGGAGTTGAAATAATACAACGGGCTAAGAGTATTTTTTGAATAATGGAAGAGTTCATCTTTTTTCCTTCGGAATGAACTTTTGTGTCCAGACCATCGGGTAATGATTTGATGTATTTACTTAATTTCAGTTTTTCCATCAGTTCATTGATCTGGTTGATAGGGAAATCCGGGTTGTTACAACTGATGTTCTCTAAGATGGTTCCTTCAAATAATTTGTCGTTTACGGTAATAACTCCTATATGTGAGCGGTAATCGTCAATGGAATATTTGTTATAATTGTTGTTGTTGATAAATACAGTTCCGTTTGCAGGTTCCAGCAGCCGGCTTAGTAAACGAAGTAGCGTTGTTTTGCCGGAACCGTTTTCTCCGGTGATCAATATTTTGTCTTTAGGAGCAATGCGGATGTTGATGTTTTTAAGGACTTCAGTTTCTCCGTCAGGGAATTTATAACTTAAGTTCTCTGTTTCTAAGAAGATATCTTCATTTCCTATCTGGTAGTTTTTGTTCGTATCACAGGTTTCAATTTCCATGTCCACAACTTTTCCTATTTTTTCCAGAGAAGTCAGTACATCATAAAACAATTCTAAGCCGGAGAATAATTTTTCAACAGCAGTGATAATGGTTAAAATAATGATTTCAGCCGCAACAAATTGTCCGATGTTCATTTGTTGGTTCAGTACTAAGATCCCTCCTATGATTAAAAGACCGGCTGTGATCAAGACTTTAAAGCCTGTTAGCTGAATGAATTGTTTTCTGAGGATTTCAAAGTGACTTTCGCGGTGTGAGATGTACTCGTTTACTAACGCATCATTCTTATCTAATGAAAAATCAAATAAGCGTTCGTTTTTAAAACTCAAATGGTTTCGGGCAATTTCCTGTAGCCAATGAGCCACTTTGTATTTATAATTGGATTCTTCCAAACTGGTTTTTAAGCCTTGGTTGAAGTTTACTTTGAAAATAAAATAAAGTAAGATCAATAAAATAATCCCGAAGAAAATAAAGAAGGAATGGTATAAGGATAACAAAATGATCCCGAAAAAGATCTGTAAAGCAGCACCTGAGATGTCTAATAATAATTTCGAAAAACCTTTTTGTACCGTTAGTGTATCAAAGAATCGGTTGGCTAATTCAGGCGGAGAATAGTTATATAGTTTATTGAATTTAATTTTCGGAAAGCGATACGCAAATTCAAATGAGGAACGCACGAATATTTTTTGTTGAAGGTCTTCAATGATGCGGTATTGCATAATGCGCAAAATACCTACCATGGCAACACCGATGACTACAATAGTAACTAAAACAACCCAAGAAGTGCTGATCTTTCCGGCTTGCAGGAAGTTGACAATAGATTGAATACCTAAAGGCAGGGAAAGACTGATTACCCCTGCAAGGATAGAGTAGAGGATAATTTGGTAAATGTCTTTTTTGTCGATCTGTATTAGGTTCTTAAATCGTTGTATGGGTGTCATAATAATACTTTTTTGATAAGATCTTTGTAAAAATCGGTTAGGCAATTACTTTCAGAAAGACTGGTAATGCTTTGAAAGTGGTCTTTTAAGAAGTTTTGGTGCAAAGCTCCCTGTACAATAGATGAAGCTAAGCTTTTACTGTATTTGTATGTTGGGTTTACACTTTCGATCATCAGGTGAATCCGGTTAATGACCCTTTTGTAGACTACAAAAAAGCCATCTTCGTTTTCTTCGTCGACCTCTTTGGTTAAAAATGTTTTGGTGAATTCGGCAATAATGATTTTGTTTAAAATGTATTCATCAATGTGAGCGATCGAATCATCTTTTTGCACATTACGAGTAATGATCTCAAGAGCTTTATTGAGTTTTTTTTCAGGGTTTTCGATGTTGTTTGTTGCTAAGACCAGATTGTATTCAACCCAGGACCAGTACCAGGAAGATAAATAAACCAGAAGCTTGTGTTTGTTCTCAAAATAGCGATAGATTGAACTTTCATTGGACTGGATTCGCTCTCCTAGTTTTTTAAAAGTAAATGCATCAAAACCGATCTCATTAATCAGTAAAATACTTTGTCCTACTATCTTTCTCCCTAATTCAGAAGTTTCGGGATCTTTAAGATATAGTTTCTCGTTAATAGTAATTTTTACATTTTCTATAATAGAATGCATATAGTATACTTATTTAGCATAGATATACAAATATAATAGTAATACTATTAACTATTAAAAGTTTAACTTTTAATTAATAAAAATATAAAAATTAAAAAAGCGCCCTAAGGCGCTTAAATTATGAATGTAATAATGAATGTTGTGTCATGGCATCAGGCTTAGGAATGCCCATTAGCTCCAGAATTGTAGGTGCTATATCACCCAGAACTCCGTTGTGAATTTCTTGTAACTCCGGATCAATTAAAATTAACGGAACCGGATTCGTTGTGTGTGCCGTATTAGGTGTACCATCCGGATTGATCATGGTTTCACAATTTCCGTGATCAGCGATTAAAAGAGTTGTGTAGCCATTAGCTAAAGCAGCTTCGATAACTTCTTTTACACATTGGTCAACAGCTTCGCAGGCTTTTATAGCGGCTTCCATTACACCGGTGTGTCCTACCATATCGCCATTGGCAAAATTTAAACAGACAAAATCAACTTCTCCTTTTTGTAATTCAGGAACCAAAGCGTCTTTCAGTTCGTAAGCACTCATTTCCGGTTTTAGATCATAAGTAGCCACTTTAGGTGAGTTTTTTAAAATACGGCTTTCTCCTTCAAAAGGTTCTTCTCGCCCTCCTGAAAAGAAAAAGGTTACATGCGGATACTTTTCAGTTTCTGCAATACGGATCTGTTTTTTACCGGCTTTAGAAACCACTTCTCCTAAAGTTTCTGTAATATTTTCTTTGTCGTAAATAACATGAACATTAACGAAAGTTTCATCATAGTTGGTCATGGTCACATAGTACAAATTGAGTTTGTGCATGTTTTGCTCATGGAAATCCTTTTGCGATAAAGCTTCGGTTAATTCACGACCTCTGTCGGTTCTGAAGTTAAAAAAGATAACGACATCCCCTTCTTTGACGGTAGCAACAGGCTCGTTATTTTTATCCACCATGACGATTGGCTTAATGAATTCGTCGGTTACATTATTCAGGTAGCTTTCTGCTATACTTGCTACGGCATTTCTTGATTTTTCGCCTTCACCGTTTACAATCAGGTCATAAGCTAATTTAACTCTTTCCCAACGTTTGTCACGATCCATAGCATAGTAACGCCCGATGACGGAAGCTAATTTTGCATTGTTGTGTTGTGTGAAGTTTTCAAAACTTTCTACATATTGGATTCCTGACTTAGGGTCAACATCTCTACCGTCTGTAAAAGCGTGAACAAACATTTTTTTAACACCTTTTGCCTGTGCGGCATCAATCAAGCCTCTCAAATGTGAAGTGTGTGAGTGAACACCTCCGTCCGAAAGTAATCCTAAAAAATGAATTGGTTTATCATGATTCAAAGCATATTCAATAGCATCGTTTAATGCTTTTTCATTTGCCATAGTTTGGTTTTGTACGGCTAAATTGATCTTAGCTAAATCCTGATATACGATCCTTCCGGCTCCTAAATTCATGTGACCCACTTCAGAATTTCCCATCTGTCCTTCCGGCAATCCTACATTTAATCCGTCGGTTCTCAATTGGGCATTCGGGTATTGTGTGTAAAGGCTGTCAATAAAAGGGGTTTCAGCGTTGTCAATAGCAGAAACTTTCGGGTCGGGTGATTTTCCCCAACCGTCTAATATCATTAAAATAACTTTTTTGTTCATGGATTCGGTAATTTATACAAAGATAGCGAAATGTTGAGGATTGCTTAATTTTTAGTGCCAAAAAGTACGAAATCGTTATAGGAGATTCAGGCTTTGCTGAACCAGTTTTTTGCCTGATTGTAATCAATGTAATAACGAATGCTGATTGAAAAAATATGCTGTAAATTATCTTTTAGGATTCCGGATAGATTGTTGCCAAAATCTTTATCGATGTCTCTGCTGAAAGCATTGGCATTATTTCGGTAAAGTATGGAAAGCTGACTGCCGGGAGCAAACCACCAAGAATACGACAAATCCATATTCCATGTGCTGAAATTAGAGTTCTTATTTGCAGTGTAAGAACTATTTTCTGTTAGGGTTCCGTCTTCATTCAGGCTGTAGATATTTTTGTTTTCAGCATAGGACCAATAATGTCTTACGGAAAGTGCAAAATTCATATTGGGTTTAATGGAATATTTACTGGTGATGGAATTGGTATAGGTGTCCCGGTCTCTCTTGGCTAAATAAATAGCAGTTTCATCTGAATCTATATAACCTACATTTTTTTGTTGTTTGTAGATATCAAAAGAATAGATGAATGAAAATTTATCACTGAAACGATAGCGCGGACTGATGGTTATGCCGTATTCATTTCGGTTTTTTTCAGAAGTATTAGTGAAATAAGGATTGATATCAAGTGCAAATTTGTAATTATAGTTAGAAGAAAAATATACCCATGCGCCATAACTGTCCGGCAAAACTAAATAACGACCGTCTGTTCTCGGTTCGTAGTAATCATAATTCTTAAAAGGATTGTAGTCGATACCTCCTCCAAAATAGTGATTGTCTTTGTTTGTTGTACTTACATTGATATTAAAATTGTTTGATTGGATCTTTCCCGTCGTGTTGTTGTACTGCATATAAGAGTTGAGGTCAACCCGGAAAGTGTTAAATGTTTTATTTGGGTTTAAAATTCTGTAATTAGCATTGCCGGACCAGGAAGTGTAATTAGTCTGGAAGTTTATTCCTAGGTCATTGTTGTCGAAATCTTTTGAAACATAATTAATACCGGATGAAAAGCGTACTTTTCCGCTTGTTTCGCCTAAATATAATGAGGTGTTATAGCCGTTTGTGTTTTCAAGCTCATAAAGACTACTCATTTTAAGATCTCCGGAAAGATTGAATGTGTTCTTTTTTGTATTCAAGTCAAATAAAAGTCCCAGAACATTAGCATCTCTGAAAGAACCGTTACGCATAACATTTGTATTGATCAGGGTAACAGATGAATTTTTGTTGAAGCGTTGGTCTAAAACCGTAACATTATAATTGGTTAACGGGGCAATTTCAACCTCTCGGGAGGTACCTGTTGTTTCATTATAAGCAGTAGCCATAGTTTTTTCGGTAACAGCATTCAGGAACCCGATGCCCAGGCCATTTTTATCCCGTCCGGAAATCTTAACGGCATTTAATAAATTCACTGAGGCCGGATATTGGTCAATTGTTTCGTTTTCGTCTAAGGTTATGCTAAGGTTAGGAACGGATCCGATTCTTCTGCTATAGAGTAAATTACCTTTACTGAATAGATCAGTACCTTCTGTGAAAAAAGGGCGATTTTCATTGAATTGCTGTTCAAACGGTCCTAGATTTAGGACAACATTATCATATTTGGTTTGTCCGAAATCCGGGATCAGAATAGCATCAAGCGTGAAAGCATCATTGATTCCGTATTTGATATCTAATCCTCCTTTAAATTCAAAATCAGTATTTTCTTTATCGGTACTCAAGTAACCTGAGGTATAAGGGATAAAGAACAAACGGGTCGGTGTTTTTATATTAGAAATGCCTTTGAGTAGTCCGGCTTGTTGTATGACAGCTCCGATTTGCGAATTGACGAAGTTCCAAGTGTAGGTCTGGCGGTAACGTTTCAGTTCCCTCACAAAGTTGATTCCCCAAGTTTGTTTTTCTTCAGCTGAAAATCGCAAGGCAGCATACGGGATTTTCATCTCTACTGTCCATCCGGAATCGGTTATTTTAGCAGCACTTTCCCAGATTGCGTTCCAGGAATAGTCTTCTCCGTTTTGTTCTGTAGCTAAACAGTCAGCCTGTCCGCCGGCAGCGGTAACAAAAAAGCGAAAATCCTGCTGTCCGTCGTTATATCCGTTGATATAAACGCCAAAGGAATCAGAAGTTCCGAAATTATCCCGTTCCGTGATTTCTTTTAAAATTTTATCAGGTTCGTCATCGTGTAAAACAGCACCAATGTATATGGCGTTATTATCATAAAGGATCTTAACGATTGTTTTTTTAGTTTGATCTATGGGTTTTCCGTTATCAGGAGAGTACATTACAAAATTAGTAGCGGTTTCGGCATTTTCCCATTCTTTTTCGTTTAAATGGCCATCGATAGAAATGGAAGAACTGATCTTTCGGGTTTGAAGCGTTTTTTTTCTTATTTCTTCTGGATTATCTTGGGAAAGAGCAGAAAAAGAACATAGAAAATATAATAATATGTTGAATTTTAAGTTATTAAGCATGAAGTTTGTTTTTTCAAAAATACGATAATGAAAAAATAAGTTGAAAAAATTATTAATTCTTTAACTTTTGTAGTAAATATCGATAAAAAGCAATTTTTTTCGATGAATAACAAAAAAAAGTTGCAAGAGAGAAAATAAATAAATAGATTTGGAAACATATTAATCGAAAATAACTGCTACGAATACAATGACTTATAAATTTTTGCCCCTACTAGTTTTAAGCTTAATGTCGTTTGCTCCCGTTTTCAGAGAAAAAGGAGTTTTAGAGAATAGAGTTACAATTGTTGACGCTTCGGATAATGGTACTGATCCCAAATTAGTAGCGGAAAATAAAAAAGCTTCTTTTGAGGCTAAATGTAAATCTTTTTACACTTCGATTGATAGTACTTCTTATGAGTTGCCACAATACGAAAGCTTTACAAAAGCTTTTGAAGGTTATGAGCAATTGAAAAATCAAGGAAAAATAAAAAATGAATATTTGACTATCGTCGATTTTAGCCTATCGTCAAAAGAAGATAGAATGTGGGTTATTGATATGGTAAACAAAAAAGTGGTTTTACAAACGTTAGTGGCACATGGTAGAAATTCAGGAGAAGATATGGCAACTAAGTTTTCAAATCAATCAGAATCTTATCAAAGCAGTTTAGGTTTTTATATTACAGGGGAAACTTATCAGGGAAAACACGGTTTGTCATTGCGTTTGGACGGAGTAGAATACGGAATAAATGACAATGCCCGCGACAGAGCAGTAGTAATTCACGGAGCAGATTATGTTTCAGAGTCTTTTGTGAAGTCTTATGGAAGGTTAGGAAGAAGCCAAGGTTGTCCGGCGGTTTCTTATGAGGTGCACGATAAATTGATTGAATTGATCAAGGATAAATCGTGTTTGTTCATCTACCATCCTTCCAGAAATTATGTAGTAAAATCAAAATTAGTTTCGTAATAGTTCAAATAATTTTTTGTCGTAACCGTACATATCATTACAGAAATAAAGTTGATTGCTTTTTGACCAATTTGTCCAGTACAGGAAAAACACATTAACAGTAGAATTTAAGTTGACAATTCTACTGTTTTTTTTGCTTAAAATAGAGTCGATCTCAGTCCTGTTCCATTTCTTAGCATCTTCTTTCTTTAAAATCATTTCAGCAAGATCCAAAGGTTTTTCAATTCGTACACACCCCGAACTCAAGGCCCTGGTCTCTCTTGAGAAATAATCCCTGTGATTGGTATCATGTAGATATACCAGATGGCGGTTGGGGAAATTAAATTTCACTAATCCTAAAGAATTGTTGTAACCGGATGTTTGTACATATCTAAAGGTTTTGGCTTTTTCAGGATTCCAGTCAGAAGGCGCTATAACTTCTCCGCTTTTATTAAAGATAGTAATCCTGTTTCGTTCAAAATATTCTCTATTTTTTGAGGCTGAAGGCGTCAGATCTTCTTTTATAATAGTCGGAGGAACCGTCCAAGTAGGGTTAAATACAAAGTTTGAAAGTTTAGAGGTTAAGACCGGAGTTTTACGTGATGGTTTTCCGACTACAATATTGTGTACTGAGATTGTATCTTTGTTTACGATATAGTAGATCTTATATTCCGGTAAATTAGCGATTAGATAATCACTGCCAAAATCATCAGGAAACCATTTCCAGCGTTCTAAATTAGCAAAAATCTGTTCTCTTCGTTCGCTTTTAGAATAGTTAAGAGCCTTAATAGTGCCGTTGCCTATTACTCCGTCTGGAATTAGTCCGTGACGGTTTTGAAATTTTTTTACGGCTAAATAAGTAATTGAATCATAGACCGCAGTGATGATGCTGTCTTTGGGTTTGTAGTCATTCCAATACGCCAATCTTTTTTTGATGTTGATCATAACGTCAATAGTATCGTTTAATTCAATTTTTTTAGCCAATTGAATCTTTTTAAAGTCAGTGTCAGGAAAAGCATTTAAAAGGACTAAGCTTTTTTTAATAGTACTGTAAACGTAATGTTGCGGTTTCAGAGAATCGAAAAGTTGAGAGACTTGTTTTTCCATAATAGCTTTCTCTAATCTTTTAGATAATGCAATTTTTTTCGGGTTCAGATCCCAGTCATCATATATTTTTTTCGGATTTAATTTACCGCCATGTAAATGATGCGCTAATTTTTCAAACATTTCTGTGAGTAGAAAATCGTATGCGATACTCTCGTCATCATTCAGTTCAGAATGTTTTTTTTCTAATTCAGAAAGTTTTGCGAATTCATAATCTTTAGAAAACAAACCATCCTTGCCACAATTCTCAATTTCGGACAGCAATGCTTTTCTGTTAATGCTGTTATACCAGATCTCTTTGTTTCGGAATAAATGATAATACAATCGAATAGAGTCACTTTTGTGTTCTAAAAGTGTTTCAGGAATCGGTCTTGCAATCTCTTCCGTTTCTTGATCTTTCAGTAAAGCATCATCTTCTGAAGTTGCTAAAGTGTTATTCTTGTTACAACTCAGGACTATAAATACAGAAACGTATAAAAAGTAATTTTTTAGCGGCATATACTATTTTAGTTTTTTAAACATTGCGCAGAGAGCACCTATAATTCTTAATCTCAAAACACGTGCCCAAAATTACACAATTTAATTTTTTGTAAAAATCTACTGCGTTTTTTTGTACTGGATGAAATGAGGCAATATTAAACTCAGTCGATTTTTTACCCCTCCTTCTATTACTAAAGATTCTAAACCTTGTTTTTGGTTGCGTGATGAAATTCTATTTAGCACTTTATTTGTAAAGCGCTCTAGTCGAATAGTAGTAGGCTTGTTACCGTTTAAAAAATGACAAATACTGAAAGTTTTTCCTTTAATAAGAACTTCGTGGCGAATAGAGGATATCTCTTTTGTAGAAAAAACGTTTACTACAATCATGATCTAAGGTGTTAAAAATTAAAATATTGGGTTTTGGAAGGGGTAAATTCGGAAAGGCTTTTTAAAGGTAATGTAAATTTTTTCAAAAAAAAATTTGCAAATCAATTATCTTTTGAAGTATATTTGCAGCCACAAATGCGGGAGTAGCTCAGTTGGTAGAGCGTCAGCCTTCCAAGCTGAATGTCGCGAGTTCGAACCTCGTCTCCCGCTCTTAAGTTTTACTGAATTAATAATTTTTTGCGGGAGTAGCTCAGTTGGTAGAGCGTCAGCCTTCCAAGCTGAATGTCGCGAGTTCGAACCTCGTCTCCCGCTCAAAGAAAGCCCTTTTTTACAAGGGCTTTTTTTATGTCAATAAAGTATTGATTTCAGTTTCAGGATCTACTTCAATTGCCGGACGATTGGTTGTAAACCAACGGGCTTTTAAATTTCCTTTTAAAATAATTTTGTCTCCTTTAACGTTTAGCCAGCTCCCTTCCCGTAGACCGATTACAGGTTGGGGATTAAACTGATGAAACTCATTGATGCGGGTTTCCCGGGTTTCGCCCATGTGGGTAGAATTTGTGTCCGGATCCAGATAATGTGGATTGATATTAAAAGGAACCATGCCTAATGTTCTGAAGCTTGGAGGATATACAATGGGCATGTCGTTAGTGGTTCCCATCGTTAAGCCACAAATGTTACTGCCGGCACTGGTACCTAAATAGGGTGTTCCGGTTTTTAGTTTTTCTTCTAATGCATCAATGACTTTAGTACGATACAGTTCACTTACTAATAAAAAAGTATTGCCGCCACCGGTAAAAATCCCTTCAGCTTTTTGAATGCCTTCAATCGGGTTGGTAAACTCGTGTAGTCCTATTATTTTCTTGCCTATTGTGTTAAAAGCTTGTCTTGCTTTTTCCGTATAGGCATCGTGTGAAATACCTCCCGGACGGGCGTAAGGAATAAAAACGATGGTTTCTGTCGAGGCAAAATGATTTTTGAGTTCAGGCAATAAATAGTCTAAATAATCTCCTTGATGTAAAGTGGAGGTACTTGCTATGATTAGATTCCTCATTTTTTAATTTTTTTCAAAATTACGATTTTGTTTAACATAAGTTTATCAAGTTCTTAGGAATTAATTGGCAGGGTGGCTTGGTATCTTTACCCTTGAAAAACAAATAAATGAGACAAAAAATACTTTTACTTCTTTTTTTAGTCCAATTTTCTTTTGCGCAACACAATTTTATTCTGAAGGGAAAAATAGTGTCACAGTCCTATCAATTGGAAGGCATTAATGTTGTAAATCAGACTCAGGATATTGGTGTGGCTACCCAACGTGGCGGATATTTTACAATAGAAGCAAAAGTGAATGATACCATTATTTTCAGTGCAATTAATTTGAGAGGAACGATGCACGTCGTAACAGAAGAAGATCAAACGAAAGAGTTGCTGTTTGTTCCGATGGAAGCGCTGGTTAATCAATTGAACGAAGTGGTGTTGACGGAATATAAGAGTATTACCACAGAATCTTTAGGGATAATTCCGAAAGGAATGAGGTCGTATACGCCTGCTGAACGAAAATTGAAACAGGCAACAGGGGGAGATAACCAATACGGGCTTAATTCCAGTGTTTCATTTGATGCGATTTTAAACGGAATATCAGGGCGAACGAGGATGCTGAAGAAGGAGTTAGAGGTTGAGAAAAGAGAAATGCTGCTGGAAAATGTAAAGTTGGATTACTCAGAAGAATATTTGACTAAAAACCTGAATATTCCGGGAGAACTGGTAGAGGGGTTCTTGTATTATCTGATAGAAGATAGGGAATTTGTAGCTGCTTATCGTTCAGATAATAAGACTATGTGTGAGTTTGTTCTTAACAAAGTAGCATCTCGATTTTTGGAACTTCAAAAAATAAAAAAATGATAAAACTACTACTCAAATTAACATTACTAATTTTTACATCTGTTTTTAGTTTACAAGCTCAGGAAAAAGAGCGAAAAGTCTTGAAAGGCAGAATTGTTTCTGATTCAACAGATGTTGAAAATGTTACGGTTATGAATAAGACAACAGGCTTAGCCGTTATGACCGATTTTGACGGGAAGTTTTCGATTAGAGCAAGAGAAAAAGATACGCTTTTGTTCAAAGCGGTTAGTTTTGTGTCTAAAGTTTACATTGTTACAGAAAGTGATTTTTGGGTAGAAGAATTTGAAATTCGATTGCATTATAAAATTAATGAATTAAATGAAGTTGTAGTAACGCCTTATAGTTTAACAGGTGATCTGAAGGAAGATACAAAGCGGATCAAAGTTTATGCACCGGATTTAAGTGGGATCGATTATGCTACACTTGTTTTTTCAGATGATAAATATAGTCCTGTGAAAAATGAGGCATTGCCTTCTACATTTAGCCCGTTGAGTGGTGTTAATTTTTTGGCTCTTTTCAATATGTTACTTCCGAACGCTAAGAAAAAAGACACCAGAGCTGAGAGGATGGAGAGAGACCGAAGGAGAGAGTTGTTGTCTCATTCTTTTTACGATTTGTTGCTGAGTAGGTATTCGCAAAATTTTATAGTTCAGAATTTTAAAATACCACAAAATGAAATTAACTTGTTCGTTGCTTTTGCTCAACCGGATAATGAGAAAATGTTTCATTTGATGAAGCCTGAGAACGAAATACAATTGATAGAGTATCTGATCAAAAAATCAGAAGAATACAAACGTAACAAAACGGAAGAAAAAGCTACTAATACAGAATATGAAAAAAAATAGAATAGCACTCACTTTTTTTTGTGCGGTTCTGGCATTGTTGTCATTTAGAGGTTTGCACAAATTTTATGTGTCAGTAACGCAAGTTGATTATAACCAAACGAAAGGAAGAATCGAAATATCGTCCCGGATCTTTATTGATGATCTGGAAAAAGTATTGGATAAAAAGTACAATCAAAAGTTAAATTTGGCGACCCGACAAGAGTCGTCTAAAGCAAAAGAATTAATAGCGCAATACGTAACTGAAAAGATGTCGGTTTTAGTGAATCACAAAGAAAAGAAACTCATTTTTTTAGGTTCCGAATATGAAGATGATGTGTTAATTTGCTATCTTAAAGTGGATTATTCTGAAAAAATAACTACTTTCGACCTTTATAACAGTTTGTTGACAGAGTTCTTTTCAGAACAGCAAAATATTGTACATACCAATATTAATAAAGTGAAAAAAAGCTTTTTGTTAACATTAAGCGATAAAACAGCCCATATAGAATATTAATTTTTAAAAGATGAAAAAGAATTTTTTATTTTCAGCTGCTTTAGTTTTTATGGCCTCGATTGCTATAGCACAGGAAACTAAAACAGAGGAAAACAGAAAACCCGGACATTACAACGAAAACAAGTTTCGTCAAATGTACGAAGAGATGGCTACCCCTAATATGTTCAGAACAGCATCAGGAGCTCCGGGGCCAGCTTATTATCAGCAAAAGGCTGATTACAAAATAAATGTGGAATTAGATGATAAGAACACGAAGCTTTTCGGTACAGAAACAATTACGTATCATAATAATTCGCCTGAAAATTTAGAATATTTATGGGTGCAGTTAGATCAGAATATGCGTGCTCCGGAATCAAAAACACCATTGGTGGAAAGCCAAAGAATGAGTCCGGCATTAACTCCTGACCGATTTGCAAAGCAATTTATGGAAGAGCCTTTTCAGGGAGGTTTTCATATCGATTATGTAAAAGATGCTAAAGGAAATGCAATGAGTTATACCATCAATCAAACGATGATGCGTATTAATCTGGCTCAGCCTTTAAAATCAGGAGATAAAATTTCATTTGCTATCAAATGGTGGTATAATATTAACAATTATCAGGTTGACGGAGGGCGTTCAGGTTATGAGCAGTTTGAGGACGGTAACCGCTTGTATGTAATTGCACAATTCTACCCGAGAATGGCTGTCTATAATGATGTGGAAGGTTGGCAAAATATGCAGTTTTGGGGAAGAGGAGAATTTGCGTTACCATTCGGAGATTTTGAAGTAAATATCACCGTTCCGGCAGATCATATCATGGAAGCAACTGGAGAGTTACAAAACCGCAAAGATGTATTCACTAAGGAACAACAAAATCGTTGGGAGTTAGCGCAAAAGACATACGATAAGCCTGTAGTGATTGTAACACAAGCAGAAGCAGAACAAACGGAAAAAGGTTTTTCCGATAAAAAGAAAACGTGGAAATTTAAAGCTAAAAGCGTTCGTGATTTCGGGTTCTCAACATCCAGAAAATTTATTTTAGATGCAATGGCAGTAAAGTTGGAAACAACAACCCCTATGGCAATTTCGCTATATCCTAAAGAAGCGAATCCGCTTTGGGGAGAATATTCGACAAGAGCTGTGGCACATACCTTAAAAACATATTCTCATTTTACATTTGATTTTCCGTATCCGAAAGCCGTATCCGTATCTGCTCAGGATCAGGGAATGGAATATCCGATGATCTGTTGGAATTTCGGACGTCCTGATAAAGACGGAAACTATACTGATAGAGTAAAATACGGAATGTTAGGAGTAATTATCCATGAAGTAGGACACAATTTCTTTCCGATGATCGTTAATTCGGATGAGAGACAATGGACATGGATGGACGAAGGATTGAATACCTTTGTGGAGTATTTAACCGAGAAATCGTTCGACCCTAATTTTCCTTTAGACAGAGGACCGGCTGATAAAATTGTACCTTATATGAGAGGAAATCAGGATTTTATTTCTCCGATCATGTCAAACTCTGAAAACATTTTTCAATTCGGGAATAATGCTTACGGTAAACCGGCAACAGGTTTAAACATCTTGAGAGAAACAATCATGGGACATGAGTTGTTTGACTATGCTTTTAAAACCTATGCAAACCGTTGGAAGTTCAAACACCCGACACCGGAAGATTTCTTCAGAACAATGGAAGACGCATCAGCAGTTGATTTGGATTGGTTCTGGAGAGGATGGTTCTATTCTACAGATTATGTAGATTTAGGAGTTAAGGATGTAAAACAATATTATGTTTCACTAGAGCCTACAGAGGAGATGAAAAACTTTGCGGCACGTAGAGGAAGATTTTTACGTGATATGGGGCCTTTTATTTATTTGGTAGACGAAACGAATAAAGAATTTAATCCGGTAACAAAAAAACCGTTTGAGGTTAAAGATGTTCAGATGTTAGAGGATTATTTAGATAAGAACCTTACAACTGAGGAGAAAGCAGCTTTGAACAAAGCACCGAAATATTTTTATGAAGTCGAATTTGAAAAACCGGGAGGAATGATCATGCCGATTATCGCAGAATTGCATTTTGAAGACGGATCAACGGAGTTGCATACCTTTCCGGCACAGATTTGGAGAAGAAACAATGAAACGGCAAAAAGAGTTTTTGCAACAGATAAAAAAATTGTAAAAATCCAATTAGACCCGAATTTAGAAACTGCAGATATAGATGTTTCAAACAACATGTGGCCAAAAGAAGAGTTGCCGTCTAAATTTGATGAATTAGATAAAAAATAATCTTTTGTTTTTAAAAATATAAAAGTCATCCTAAAGTCTTTTTACGTTTTGTAAATCCTTTAGGATGACTTTTTTTTAACACAAAATTGTTATTTATTCTTTGTACATTTGTTCTATTAAAAAGAAAAGAAAATGTTTGGAATTGGTGGAAGCGAGCTTATTTTTATCATATTTGTGGTATTAATGCTTTTCGGATCAGATAAGATCCCAGAATTTGCCCGTTCCTTAGGTAAGGGAATGGCGCAAATTAAAAATGCAACCAATGAGATCAAAAGCGAAATTCAGAAAGGAACCAAAGATACCGGTTTAGATATGAATTCGCTGACAGGAGGTATTACAGATGAAATAAAAAAAGCAAAAGAAGAAATTAATAAATCCGTTAACCCGTTAAGCAATATTACTTCAGATATTGAAAAACCTATTCAGCAGGCAAAAGAAGATATTGAGAATATGACCGGGCCGATAAAAAGACAACTCTAATTGGAACATATCCTTTCTCTTGACAAAGAATTATTCGTTTACCTAAATGGATTAGGTTCAGAAGCATTTGATCCTTTCTGGAAGATCATAACCAAACAATTTTACTGGGCACCCGTTTTCTTGTTGATTTTTTATGCGATGCAAAGAAAAGTAGGTTGGAAAAATCTGGGGATTATTGTTTTGTTTCTGGCAGTACTGATTACTTTTACTGACCAAACCACCAATTTGTTCAAGAATCATTTTCAACGCTTACGTCCCTGCAACGATCCCGAAATAAAAGATTTTATCCGAATCGTAGTCCATAGGAGTTCTTATAGTTTCTTTTCAGGACATGCAGCAAGTTCAATGTCGAGTACCATGTTCATTGTTCTTATTCTTAGAAAATATTATAAATACGCCTTTTTATTATTCTTATTTCCGTTAATATTTGCCTACAGTCGCATCTATTTAGGATTGCATTTTCCGGGAGATATCCTGACAGGATATGTTTTCGGAGGTCTTTCTGGTGCAGTATTTTTTAAGTTGTACCAATTGTTTCAAAAACGAACAGGTGATCGTTTTAAACTACCCGACTAACAGTTAAGCCGTCACGAATAGGAAGTAAAACTGTTTCTACCCGAGGGTCTTCTTTCAGTAGTTTGTTGTATTCTAAAAGAATAAGAGTAGATTTGTCATTAGACTTTATTTCGTCAAGAATTTTACCGCTCCACAAAACATTGTCGCTGAGAATAATACCGCCTTTGTTCATCATAGGTACAATGGCATGGAAGTAATTGATGTAGTTCTGCTTGTCGGCATCAATGAAAACCAGATCAAATTTTTTATTTAGCGAAGGAATGATATCCAGTGCATTTCCTAAATGTTGGAAGATTTGATCTTTGTATTCCGAAGCATCAAAATATTTTTTTTGAAAATCATACAATTCTTCATTGTTATCAATAGTATCCAACGTTCCGTTCTTAGCCAACCCTTCGGCGAGACAAAGCGTAGCATAACCGGTATAAGTTCCTATTTCTAAAATGTGTTCAGGTTGAATGATCTTAGAAAGCATGCTCAATACTCTACCCTGAAAATGCCCGCTGATCATTCGCGGTTGCAAGATCTTCTGATGTGTTTCTTTATTGAGCTTTGCTAATAACTCCGGTTCGTTTTCTGAATGCTTTGCTACGTAATGTTCTAATTCTTCCGAAATAAAGTGCATGTTCCGATGATTTTTAGGCAAAATTACAAATTCCCCTTCATTACATCATTTAGATTTAATAATTTTACTCAAATTCAATTCAAATCCAATAAAATGCGAAAAGCTTTTCTTGTTTTTTCAATCACATCCTTATCGATTATTGCAATTTTAGGCTATGTTAACCTGAAATTCCTGTTGTTATTGCTCATTTTTGTACCTCTGATCTTAATGGGGTTATATGATATGTACCAGTCTAAACATACTATCCGGAATAATTTTCCGCTTTTAGGACGCGTACGCTATTTGTTGGAAGAGATCGGTCCTGAAATGCGACAATATTTTATAGAAACGGATACTGCGGGAAAGCCTTTTAACCGTTTAGAAAGAGGTATGATCTACCAGAGAAGTAAAAGCGTTTCGGCTAACAAACCTTTCGGAACGCAACTAGATGTTTATAATGTCGGTTACGAATGGATCAACCATAGTATGAACGCACTTCCGTTTAATAAATTGGCTGAGAACCCCAGAGTAAAGATCGGGTCTTCTCAATGTAGCCAACCTTATTTCGCCAGCATGTTCAATATTAGTGCTATGAGCTATGGTTCGTTGAGTAAGAATGCAGTTCAGGCTTTAAATGCAGGGGCAAAAGCGGGAGATTTTTACCATAATACAGGAGAAGGAGGCTTGTCTCCGTATCATTTAGAGAGTGGCGGAGATGTAGTTTGGAACATTGGAACCGGATATTTCAGTACCCGTACGTCAGATGGGAAGTTTTCAGTTGAGGAGTTTGAAAAAAGGGCAATACTGGATAATGTTAAGATGATTGAGATCAAGTTCTCTCAGGGAGCTAAGCCGGGGCACGGGGGTATTTTGCCCAAAGCAAAAGTAACAGATGAGATAGCACACATTCGCTTGGTGACGAAAGGTAATGATGTAGTGTCGCCACCTAAACATTCGGCATTCAGTACACCTTTGGAATTAATGGAATTTGTAAAATTATTACGTGAAAAATCGGGAGGAAAACCCATTGGAATGAAGTTGTGTGTGGGGAATAAATCCGAGTTTATCGCAATTTGTAAAGCAATGATCGCTACTAAAACCTATTTTGATTTCATTACAGTCGATGGCGGAGAAGGTGGAACAGGTGCTGCACCGCCTGAATATTCTGATCATGTAGGGATGCCGCTTCGGGATGCTATTGCTTTTGTATATGACTGTTTAAAAGGATTCGGATTGAAGAATGAGATCAAAATTATAGCCAGCGGAAAAGTAGTTTCCGGTTTCGATATTATCAGAGCGTTGTCTCTTGGTGCCGATTTATGCAATTCAGCACGAGGAATGATGATGGCTTTGGGATGTATCCAAGCCTTAGAATGCCATGCAAATACGTGTCCTACTGGCGTTGCGACACAAGATCCGGATCTGGTAAAAGGTTTGGTCCCTCAGGAGAAGAGCGTTCGGGTGGCTCAATATCAGAAAGAAACAGTTCATAGTGCTTTGGAATTAATGGCTTCCGCAGGCTTACACCATCCCGATGAAGTAACAAGAGATGTGGTAAGTACAAGGGTAGAGCACAACAAGGTAGAAACTTTTGCAGAAACGTTTCCGGAAGTTAAAGAGGGATGTTTATTAAATCCGGAATCTGTACCGAATAGGTTGTATTACTTTTGGAAAAAAGCTAGCGTAGAAAGATTTTAGTGAAAACTGAGCCGACTTTATTACCTTTGCATCATGCAAACGGAGAAAAAAGACATACGTGCTTTGACCAAAGAGCAATTGCGCGATTTTTTTACAGCTAACGGAGATAAAGCTTTTCGGGGCAATCAGGTATATGAATGGCTGTGGCAAAAAAGAGCGCACTCTTTTGAAGATATGACCAATGTCTCAAAAGAAACCAGAGCTATGCTTGAAGCTAATTTTGTAATCAATCATATAAAAGTAGATACCATGCAACGCAGTTCCGACGGAACGGTTAAGAATGCGGTAAGGCTACACGATGATTTGATTGTGGAATCGGTTTTGATCCCGACCGAAAAGCGAACTACAGCTTGTGTTTCTAGTCAGGTAGGGTGTAGTTTAGATTGTAATTTCTGTGCTACGGCTACATTAAAAAGAATGCGAAACCTTAATCCTGATGAGATCTACGATCAGGTAGCGGCTATTGATAATGAAAGTCGTTTGTACCACGGGCACCCTTTATCAAATATTGTTTTTATGGGAATGGGAGAGCCGTTGATGAACTATCCTAATGTAATGAAAGCAATTGAAAAGATCACTTCTCCGGAAGGTTTGGGAATGTCCCCGAAACGGATTACCGTATCTACTTCAGGAATTTCTAAGATGATCAAAAAGATGGCTGATGACGAAGTTAAATTCAAGTTGGCAGTATCATTGCATTCAGCGGTAGAGGAAATCAGAAATGAGATCATGCCGTTTACTAAAAATTTCCCGCTGACTGACTTGAGGGAAGCTTTGGAATATTGGTATAAAAAGACCAAGAGTAAAGTAACCTACGAATATGTAGTCTGGAGAGGAATAAACGATGATAAAAGGTCGATAGATGCCTTGGTAAAGTTTTGTAAATATGTTCCGTGTAAAGTAAATCTGATCGAATATAACCCGATAGATGACGGAATGTTCCAGCAAGCATCAGAACAGGCCGTTCAAAACTATATTACGGCATTAGAACATCATAACATTATAGTAAAAGTAAGAAGAAGTCGCGGAAAGGATATTGATGCGGCTTGCGGACAGTTAGCTAATAAATCATAATTATGATTCTCATATTTGTAATATCGCAAGATTTAGCTACATTTGGCTTCTAAATGAAAATAGTAGAGCAGATAAAACAACCTATTGCCACCGAGATGGAGCTTTTTGAAAAAAAGTTCCTTGAATCGATGTCTTCAAAAGTGGCACTGCTCAATAGGATCACCTATTATATCGTAAACCGAAAAGGAAAACAAATGCGTCCGATGTTTGTTTTCTTAACAGCTAAAATGATTTCCGGAGGAACTATTAACGACAGAACATATCGCGGGGCTTCAGTAATTGAGTTGATCCATACGGCTACATTGGTGCATGACGATGTAGTGGATGACAGTAACAAACGCAGAGGTTTTTTCTCCATCAATGCTCTTTGGAAAAATAAAATTGCGGTTTTAGTTGGCGATTATTTGTTGTCTAAAGGTCTTTTGCTTTCTATTGATAATGGTGATTTTGATTTGTTGCGAATTATTTCTGTTGCCGTTCGTGAAATGAGTGAGGGCGAGTTGTTGCAAATAGAAAAAGCCCGGCGTTTAGATATTACCGAAGAAGTATATTACGAGATCATTCGTCAAAAAACAGCAACACTTATAGCGGCATGTTGTGCTTTAGGGCTTGTTCCGTTGAACCGGAACACACAGAATTGATCGAGAAAATGCGTAAATTCGGAGAATTGATCGGGATGGCTTTTCAGATCAAAGATGATTTATTTGATTATACTGATGATGCTATCGGAAAACCAACAGGGATCGACATTAAAGAGCAAAAAATGACTTTGCCTTTGATTTACGCATTAAACAATTCTTCTGAACAAGAGAAGAAATGGCTGATCAACTCAGTAAAAAACCACAATAAGGATAAAAAAAGAGTAAAAGAAGTTATTGAGTTTGTTAAAAAACAAGGTGGACTTACGTATGCTGAAGAAAAAATGATAACTTTTCAACAAGAAGCTTTGGCATTAATTCAGGATTTTCCTCCTTCTCCTTATAAAAATTCACTGACCTTAATGGTGAATTACGTTATTGAACGTAAAAAATAATTTCATTAAAATACTGTAATTTAGTGTTTTGTGAATTGTTTTTATTGAAAGATATATTTTTTTCATACATCATACAACTATTTTAAACCCCATCTCGTCTATACTAATAGAAACGAATTTGTCAGGTAATCAAAAGAGAATTTTTAAAAATTTGATTTAAAACTTGAAGACGAATATTGAATTTGTAAGTGAAAGTAATCAATTTACATAGAGACGAAAATAAGACCATTCAGCAGGCTATAGTCCATAACAGGCAGGCGCAAAGGATATTGTATGAAAAATATTCACCTAAAATGTTGAGCGTTTGTCGTCAGTATGTAAAAGATGTACAGCATGCAGAAGATGTAATGATCACAGCATTTATGAAAGTTTTTACCAACCTAGGTCGATATGAGAATAAAGGAAGTTTTGAAGGTTGGATACGAAGAATCATGATTCATGAATGTATTGATTTTCTCAGAGTAAAGAAAAATTTTATCTCACATGATGCTATTGACGTATTATCTGACGGGCAAGAGATCTCTTTAGAAACAACAGATTTCTCAGTTGATGATATTCAGTATCTGATTGATAATTTACCGGACGGGTGTCGAACCGTTTTTAATCTTTATGCAGTAGAAGGATACAAACATCAGGAAATAGCCAAGATGTTGAATATTAACGAAGGGACGTCAAAATCACAACTGGCACATGCGCGCAAATTACTGCAAAATAAAATTAACCTGTTAAAAGCTAATGAAAATGGAACGGAATAAATTTGAAAGAATAGCTAAAGGAAAGTTGGCGAAAAGAGAGATGAAACCTTCTGATGTTGCCTGGGACAGATTGGACGCAATGTTGGCGACTCAGGAACAACCTAAAAAGAAACGTAATTTCTGGTTTTATATAGCGGCATCGTTATTTGTGGTTCTCGGAGTTTCTTATTGGTTCACGAAGTCGGATAATAGCGAAATGATAATTCCGGAACATAATATAGTTACAGCACCGGAGGTACAAGCGAAAGAAATTAAAGAGAATCCTGAAAAGAAGTTGTTGCCCCGAAATAGTATTACAAAGACAACAAAGTATTGCCCAAAAAGAAGATAAGGTTGTCGTTCCTTTAGAGAATATTCAGGAAACAGTTGTTGCGGAAAATGTTGAAACGGTAGTTATTCCTTCTGCTTCAGAAATACAAGCAGAAAGAGAAGAAGTAGCATATCATTATGTTACTCCGGAAGAATTATTAGCAGCTGTTGAAGGAGGCGACACTAAAAAAGTTGTTTCGGAGAAAACTAGCAATAAAAAAAGCAAACTAAATGTCAATGCTGAAGAGCTTTTATCGTCTGTTGAGGGCGAAATTAAAACAGAATATAGAGAAAGTACTTTGAATAAGATCAGTAAAAACTACAATAAAGTAAGATCGGCATTAGCTAGCAGGAATTATCAGGAATAAATAGTCAATCATCATAATCATTAATTAAAAAACGAACAGTTATGCAAAAAATTATTCTATACACGGTTGTAGTCTTGTTAACCGTTATCTGTAAAATAAGCGCTCAGGAAAAAGATTCGCTGGAGGTGAAGGTAACTAAAAGCTTTGAATTGCAAGCCAAAGAAATAGCTAACAATATTCAAATTATTACAACGGAAGAGAAGAAAGCATTAAAAGAAGAAGTGGCAGCTATTGACAAGCAAATTGAAGAAGGTAAGATCACCAAAGAAAAAGGAGACGAACTGAAATTGGGAATTGCCAAAGAAAGAGCTCAGAATATTGAGACAAAAGTAGCCGCTGAAGAAGCCAGATTGTCTCAATTGGTTCAGGATAAAGTGGATGGAAGATTAAGAGAAACAGAGCAAGATATCGATACAATACAATTAAGAAAAGGCCGGCTTATAATTAGCTTTGAACCTTCCAGAGGAAAATCAAGAAAAGAATATAAACCAAGATCAGAAAGACGAACAACGACTCAGTTTGTATTTGCAGCAGGTTTAAATAATGTGGTGACAAACGGAGAGAGTTTTAACAAATCGGATTTTAGAGTTTGGGGTTCACATTTTTACGAATGGGGTTTAACCTTAAATTCTCGAATTCTTAAAGATCACAATCTGTTACACGCCAAATACGGTTTGTCGCTTATGTACAATAATTTACGTCCGACAGATAATCAGTACTTTGTAAAAAACGGAGATGTAACGGAATTACAAACAGGAACAGTTGATTTTGATGAATCGCGATTAAGAAATGTGTATTTAACAGTGCCACTTCATTTAGAATTCGATTTTACACCAAAAAAAGTAGATAAGGACGGAGAAAGCTATTTCAGAACGCATGAGTCATTCCGTGTTGGAATCGGAGGGTATGCCGGAGTTCGGGTAAAATCAAAACAGATCCTGAAATATAAGGAAGACGATCAAAGAATTAAAACGAAGCAAAAAGGCGACTTCAACGTTTCTGATTTTAATTACGGCTTAAGCGCCTATATCGGTTACGGAGAAATAAGCTTCTATGCTAAATATGATATTAATCCATTATTTAAAGACAATGCGGTAGATCAAAACAATATCTCCTTTGGAGTACGGTTTGATATTAATTAAAAAATTTGGGTTTAGTTTAAAAAAGCCTGTAAGGAAGAAAACCTTGCAGGTTTTTTTATGGAACTTTGTATCTTTGAATCTTGCAAAGAATTATTCAGTTTGATTTCACAAAGTACTATAGACACTGTTTTTGAAACCGCCCGTGTAGAGGAGGTGATCGGAGATTTCGTGCAATTAAAACGCGCTGGTAGTAATTTAAAAGGACTTAGTCCGTTTGTTGACGAAAAAACGCCCTCTTTTATGGTGTCTCCGGTAAAACAGATATGGAAAGATTTTAGTTCCGGAAAAGGGGGCAATGCCGTAACTTTTTTAATGGAACACGAACATTTCAGTTATCCGGAAGCTATTCGGTATTTAGCGAAAAAGTATAATATTGAGATCGAAGAAACCGAGCAATCTTCTGAAGAAGTAGCCGTTGCAAATGAAAAAGAAAGCATGTATCTGGTTTCAGAGTTTGCCGGAAAATATTTCCATGATATTTTACAAAATTCGGAAGAAGGAAAAGCAATCGGGCTAACTTATTTTAAAGAAAGAGGTTTTTCTCAGGATACTATTGAAAAATTCGGTTTAGGCTATTCTCCCAATGTTTGGGATGCTTTTACCAAAGAAGCTATAGATAAGGGCTATCAACTGGAATTTTTAGAAAAAACCGGACTAACCATAGTAAAAGAAGACAAACAGTTCGATCGTTTTAAAGGTCGGGTGATGTTCCCGATACAAAGTATGAGCGGGCGGGTGTTAGGTTTCGGTGGTCGGATCCTGACCAATGATAAAAAAGCCGCAAAGTATCTTAATTCGCCTGAGAGTGAAATCTATCATAAGAGTAAAGTACTGTATGGAATTTATCACGCTAAACAAGCCATTGCTAAGCAGGACAATTGTTATCTCGTTGAAGGGTATACTGATGTAATTCAGTTCAATCAGGCAGGAATTGAAAATGTAGTAGCATCTTCAGGAACCGCTTTAACACCTGATCAGATCAATCTGGTAAAACGGCTGACTAAAAACATGACGGTTCTTTTTGATGGCGATGCAGCAGGTTTGCGAGCATCTATACGAGGGATCGACCTGATCTTGGAAGCCGGAATGAACGTTCGAGTGTGTGCATTTCCGGACGGAGAAGATCCGGATAGTTTTGCCAAAAAAACACCTCTTGAAGAGTTAGTTCGTTATTTGGAGGAAAATGCTAAAGATTTTATCCAGTTCAAAGCTTCACTTTTAATGAAAGAAGCGAATAACGATCCTATTAAGAAAGCGGATTTGATTCGTGATATGGTAGTTAGTATCTCTAAGATATCCGATAGGATCAAAAGAGAAGTTTATATGCAGGAATGTTCCAGAATTATGGATATATCGGAAGATGTATTGTTCAATACTTTAGCACAGATCGATAAAAAGGAAATTGCCGATGCCAATAAAAAGTTTAAAGCAGAACAGAAAGAAAAGGCCTTTGATGTTGTCAAGAATGAAAATTTTCAACAACAAACGAAAGTAAATATTCAATTCGAACTGGAGCAAAAAATAATTGAAATTCTGTTATTGTATGGAAATACAGAAGAAGAGTTTGAGGATGTTTTTCTAAAGGCAGATGAAGAAGGAGAATTAACAGAGGTAAAAGAATATCGCAAGTATAAAGTTTTTCAGCGGATTTATATGAGTTTGCAGGAAGACGAGATAGAATTAGCTAATCCGGTTTTTAAAGCTATTTATACCGATCTGATCAACTATTACAATCAGACGGATGAGTTCCATATGGAACAATATTTAATGCAGTTACAACCTGAAATAGCAGGCGAGGTAACGTCTATTCTGATGAATGAGGAAAAAGAGACCTTACACAATTGGGAAGTTAAACAGATATTTGTAAAACAGAAAGAGCAAACCATTGCTCAGTATGTGACCGAAACAATCCTGTCGTTAAGATGGTATTGGGTAAATAGTATTGTAGAAGAATTAAAACAATCGATAGGTCATGAAACAGACAAAGACAATGCGGAAACATTGTCTTTGGTAATAGATTATTTAGGACTCACTAACGTTTTTGCTAAAAAGCTCGGCAGAGTAATGAGTCGTTACAGTTAAAAGTTAAATTACATCTAAAGTTTTAGCTTTGTTTAAAAGATCAACTAAGTTGGTAACATTTAATTTAGCTAATAAACGTAATTTATACGTACTGATGGTTTTTTCATCTAGTTTTAAGATCTCGGCAATTTCTTTGTTTTTCTTTCCGTCATTCAAATAACGCAAAACTTCAACTTCTCTGGCTGAAAGTTTTTTAAACAAACGATCTGCTTTTTTACCTTTGCTTAAAACTTCAATTTTCTTTTTCACATCTTCACTAACAACAACTTCTCCTTTTTTAACTTTGTAAATAATGTTTTCAAGTTCTTTTAAAGAAGCATTTTTAGAAACATAAGCAGAGACTCCTGCTTTAACAGCTGTTGGTGCATACATTTTTTCAGAAACTGTGGTATAAAGAACAATTCTTGAACCCGGGAATTCTTTTAATAATTCTTTAATGTCGCGAATGCTTGAAATACCACTAAGCTCGATGTCTAATAAAATTACATCGATCTTTTTGTCTTCTAAAATGTTCACTAATTCATCTAGATCCGATGCTTGAGCTACAACCTCGATGTCCGCATTTTCTTTAAAATACGTTTTTAGTCCATAACGAACAATGGGTTGATTGTCGGCGGTACAAACTCTAATCATTTTTTTAATAATTTGGTTAATAATAGTAGGGGTACAAATATAGTGATAAAAATGTAAATTCCTGTTAATTACGTAATTATTATTTAAAATTTTTCGGAATTATGCAAATTGGGATAGGAATCATCTTATGCTGATTGATAGTGTTTAGTCGTTTGAAAATGGTGAAAACTTCGGCTTGACGCCCATTGAAATCGTTTGCGGACTTACCGGACTCGTTTTGTTCCATTGCCCATTCCAGTTCGTCATAACTTGCTCCGATCTGATCTTCATCCGATAAATCATTTTCATATAAACCATCCGAAGGTTTCGCCGTTAAAATACTGTTGGGAACATTTAAAAACTCAGCTAAAGCCCGTACTTCGCTCTTAACTAAATCGGCAATGGGACTTAGATCTACGCCTCCGTCGCCATATTTTGTGTAAAACCCAACACCGAAATCTTCTACTTTATTTCCTGTTCCGGCGACTAAAAATCCGTTTAATCCGGCAAAATAATAAAGAGTGGTCATTCGCAATCGGGCTCTTGTATTGGCAAGCGTGATGTCATAGGATTTGTTGTTTTCGTCTTTTTCAACCTGACTCAGGAAAGTGTCAAAAACAGGTGTCAGATCAGTGTAGGCTTTGCTTACATTTGGAAAACGTTCACGCAATTGTGTAATGTGCTCGTTGGCTCTGTCCACGTGGCTCTTGTGTTGATGAATGGGCATTTCTACACATAAAGTTGGTAAGCCGGTTTGTGCGCAGAGAGTCGATGTCAGAGCACTGTCGACTCCACCTGATATACCTACAACAAAGCCTTTCACATTAGCGTTAGTTGCGTAGTCGTAAAGCCATTTTACAATATGTTCGTTAATTTTTTCGGGGTTAAAAGTTGCTGATACACTCATTTTTTATATTTTTTTGTACTATAACTGTATATTTGCCGTTACTTTTTACAAAGTAAAATTGCGACTTTAATCATTTATTCAAAAATACTATAAACTTAAAAAATATGGCGAAGAAACTGTTCGTTTTTTCTATTCTTTGGCTTTTGTTAGCTTGTAAAGAAGAAAGTAAGATAGATAAAGAAGTAGCCGTTATACCGGTTGAATTCAATATAGAACGTTTTGATCAGGTATTTTATGAATCTAAACCTGAGGATCTGAAAAAAATAAAAACAAAATACCCGTTCTTTTTTCCACCGGGAAATGCAGATAGTGTTTGGTTGGAAAAATTGAAAGATCCTTTGTTAAGAGAATTGTACAGCGAGGTGCAAAAAAAATATGGCAATCTGGATCAGTTGCATACTGAGTTGGAAGATTTCTTTGCGCGTGTACAGTATTATTTTCCGAAATATAAAACTCCCAGAGTAATTACTTTAATTAATGAAGTAGACACTGAAGCAAAAGCTATTTATGCTGACAGTTTAGCATTGATTTCTCTGGATTGTTATTTGGGAGAGAAGCATCGTTTTTATACTGATTTTCCGGAATACCAGCGTATTCGTTTTAATAGTAATGAAATGTTACCTGATTTAGCAGCTAGTTTTGCTCAACAAAAAGTGCCTGCACCATTTGACAGAACTCTTCTTTCCGGTATGATTTATTACGGAAAGATACTATATATGGAAGATGTTTTGTTGCCTGAGTTTTCAGATGCTTCAAAAATAGGTTATAGTGAGAACCAGGTAGCTTGGTGTAAAGAAAACGAATCGCAAATGTGGAGTTACTTTATTGAAAATAACTTGTTGTTTGATACCAATCAAAAAAATGAATTCCGATTTATAGCAGAAGCGCCTTTTTCAAAATTTTATTTGGATATTGATAATGAGTCTCCCGGTAGAGTAGGACAATGGATAGGTTGGCAAATCGTTAAGAGTTATATGGAAAATAATAATGTATCTTTGCACGATATGTTGGCAATGGATGCCAAAACTATTTTTGAACGTTCCAAATATAAACCTGCAAAATAATGACAAATAAAAGATCAGATATAAAGATTTCAGTAGAATTAGACGAAAATCAGATTCCGGAAAAATTAAAGTGGACAGCAAAGGACGGAGGTGTTGACCAGGCTGAAGCTAAAGCTATGTTGTTGTCAATCTGGGATAGTAAACAAAAAGAAACACTTCGGATAGATTTGTGGACTAAAGATATGCCGGTTGACGAAATGAAACAATTCTTTCATCAAACACTGGTAGCTATGGCAGATACTTTTGAAAGAGCTACGACAGATGAGAAAATGAGCGCTACAATGCGTGATTTTTGCGATTATTTTGCCGAAAAACTGGAATTAAAAGCGTAGCTTTTTATAGCATGGAATTGCTTCCGAACATATCTTGATTTACTTGGTCAATGAACTGAAGCAATTCTTCTTTTCCTGAAGCATCTAAAGACGAAGTAACAAAGTGTTGTGGCATTTCTTCCCAACCGTTAGCTAAAACTTTCTTGCGATAAGCCGCAATATTCTGCTGGGCTTTTACTTTTCCGATCTTATCAGCTTTAGTAAAAACGATACAGAACGGAATACCGGATTCTCCCAAATAATTAATGAAGTCTAAATCGATCTTTTGGGCTTCTAAGCGAATGTCTATCAATACAAAAGCGCAAACCAATTGTTCTCTTTTTTCAAAATATTCCGTGATGAATTTTTGGAAAGTGGCTTTAACGGATTTGGAAACTTTGGCATAGCCATATCCGGGTAAATCTACCAGAAACCAGTTATGGTTGATCTTAAAATGATTGATCAATTGTGTTTTTCCCGGTTTGGATGAGGTTTTGGCTAAGTGTCTTTGACCAGTCAGCATATTTATTAAAGAGCTTTTACCTACATTGGAACGCCCGATAAAAGCATATTCCGGTATAGGTTCATTTGGACACTTTTTAGCGTCTGAGTTGCTCACGATAAATTCTGCACTGGTAATTTTCATTTTTTATAATAAAAAGATTCCCCTTGCGGGGAAAGTTATATTTGATTTTTTTGCAACCAATCAAACAAAATCCGATTGAATTCGTCCGGGTGTTCCATCATTGCAGCATGTCCGCATTTGTCGATCCAGAACAATTCAGAATTAGGTAATAATCGATTGAATTCCTCAGCTACATCTGGCGGAGTCACTTTGTCATTCTTTCCCCAGATAATACACGTAGGTGTAGTCATATTAGGCAGGTCTTTTGCCATGTTATGTCGGATAGCGCTTTTAGCTATGGTTAATGTTTTTAAAAGTTTTATCCTGTCATTTACAGTTGCAAAAACTTCATCTACGATCTCTTTAGTTGCAACTTTCGGATCGTAAAAAACATCCTCACTTTTCTTTTTGATATATTCGTAATTGCCGCGTTTCGGGTAACTTTCACCCATGCCACTTTCATACAGTCCGGAACTACCGGTTATTACTAAAGCTTTTACCAGCTCCGGATACATCTTGGTGTGATACAATGCGATGTGGCCACCAAGAGAGTTTCCTAATAAAATAACCTTTTCAAAACCTTTGTGGATAATGAAATCCTTAACGAATTTTGAAAAAGCTTTTACGTTGGTTTTCAGTATACTTTGTGTATAAAGTGGGAGTTCGGGAATTACTACTTTATAACCGTTCTTAGGGAAAAAATCAGAAACACCGTCAAAGTTACTTAGCCCTCCCATTAATCCGTGTAATACAATTATTGGCGTGCCTTCTCCGGCTTCAAAATAAGTATATTTTTTATCTTTTATTAGCATAGTGTCAATTTCAAATTGTCAACATGAAATTTTCACAAATATAAGACTTTATGCTTTAATAGGAAGCAAAAATATAAAGCTGTTTTTAACGAGTGTTTTTGGTGTTTTTTGGAGACTCTATATGCTTAAATTTCAGTTTGTTTTGTGTTTTTTTGGATGATTTTTTTGTTAAAAGTGATGGCTGTTGAATGTTAAATTAAAGTTATAAAAACAGTTGAAAACTCAATGTGTACGGTAGCTTGTCTCAAAAGTGTACTTAAGTATTTGATTACGAAAGGGTAAAAACTTATCAACAAAGTGGTAGTTTGTGGTAAAAAGTGGTGATTTTTTTCTACTTTTGTATAAACTATAGTGTAAACAGACTTTGAAACCACTGATTGGAACATACGAATGTAAAGTTGATGCAAAAGGCAGATTGATGATTCCGGTTGCTTTAAAAAAGCAATTTGACGGAACAGAAGCTGCTTTTGTACTGAAGCGTTCGGTGTTTCAGCCTTGTTTGGAGTTGTACCCGATAGAGGAATGGAACAAAATGATGGCAAAAATCAATAAATTGAATCGTTTTGTAAAGAAAAACAATGACTTTATTCGTCGGTTTACGGCTGGTGTGAAAATGATAGAGATAGATGCAAACGGTCGTTTGCTGATTCCTAAAGATTTAGTGGTGTTTGCAAAGATTGATAAAGATGTGGTCTTGTCTTCTGCGGTTTCAATTGTAGAGATATGGGATAAAGAATTGTACGAAAATGCAATTGAGGATTCCGCTCAGGATTTTGCAGATTTAGCAGAAGAGGTAATGGGTAATTTTAATATTGACGAAGATGGAATATCATAATCCGGTTTTATTAAAAGAAACGGTAGATGGTTTGAATATTAAACCGGATGGGGTTTATGTGGATGTGACTTTTGGCGGGGCGGACATTCCCGTGAGATAATGTCGCGATTGGGAGATCGTGGGAAATTGATAGCTTTTGATCAGGACGAAGATGCGTTGCGGAATGCTATTGATG
The DNA here is from genome assembly GCF_003148385.1 of Flavobacterium sediminis. Lineage (NCBI taxonomy): Bacteria > Pseudomonadati > Bacteroidota > Flavobacteriia > Flavobacteriales > Flavobacteriaceae > Flavobacterium > Flavobacterium sediminis. The sequence continues at coordinate 2,066,865 of NZ_CP029463.1, forward strand.
ACGAGCGTTTTTTGTTGATTAATGAGAATTTCAGAAATATTAAAAGGTTCTTACGCTTTCACGGAATTAAAAAAGTGGACGGTATTTTAGCGGATCTGGGAGTTTCATCTCATCAGTTTGATGTGGCGGAAAGAGGTTTTTCTATTCGTTTTGATGCTGAACTGGATATGCGTATGAGTCAGAAAGGTGAGTTAAGTGCTTTTCATGTAGTGAACGAATATAGTGAGCAGGATCTGAAAAGGGTTTTTGTACAATATGGCGAATTGAAGAATGGTGGGGCGATGGCAAACGTAATTGTGTCGGCACGAAAAGATAAGCAAATTCGCAATACCGAACATTTAAAGCAAGTGCTGGCGAAGTTTTTACCGGCTCACAAGAGTAACAAGATATTGGCTCAGATCTATCAGGCGATCCGTATTGAAGTGAATCAGGAAATTGAAGTGTTGAAGGAGTTTTTAGAGCAATCACTGGAATTGTTAAATCCGGGCGGACGTTTGAGTGTGATTTCGTATCACTCATTGGAAGATCGTTTGGTTAAACGCTTTATGCGAAACGGAATGTTTGAAGGAGAGCCGGAACGAGATTTCTTTGGGAACTTTGAAGTGCCGTTTAAAATTATAGAACGTTTGATTGTGCCGACTGAGGAAGAAATCGAGCTAAACAACAGGGCAAGAAGTGCGAAATTAAGAGTGGCGGAAAAATTATAAAAAATGAAGAACGGTATATACAGTTTGTTGAAAGCTAAGTTTCTGGTAAGTGACGACGCACTTAAGAACTGGAAGTTTATTGTTTTTCTGATCTTTTTAGCTATGATAATGATTGCTAATAATCACAGGTACGATGCTAAAAATTATAAAATAACCGAATTGACCAACCGAGTAAAGGAGTTGCGTTCGGAATTTGTGGACAGACGGTCAGAGCTGATGAAGTTGAAAATGGAATCGACCGTCGCTAAAAAAATGGAAAAAAGAGAGATTTACCCGGCAAGTGTACCGCCGACAAAAATAATAGTAAAGAAAAGTATAAAAGAAGAAAAAAGTTTTTTTGACCGTTTCAAATTATGGCAGTAAAACCGAAAAATACAAATTATAGAATGTATGGCGTAGCTTTCACAATATTTGTGATAGCTATTTTGGTTTTGGTCAAATTGAATAATATTCAATGGGTAGAAGGAGAATACTACCGAAAATTAGCAAAAGAACGAACCGTTAAGAACTTTACCATTCCGGCTAATAAAGGAAATGTGTATTCGGCTGATGGCAGTCTTTTGGCAACTTCAATTCCGGAATATACGATTCGCTTTGATGCACTTTCTCCATCGCAGGAAAACTTTACCAATCTTATAAAACCTCTGAGTGATTCACTTTCAGTTATGTTTGGTAAAACACCCGGTCATTATCAGGCGCAATTACAAAAAGCCAGAGCTAATAAAAACAGGTATTATCTGATAGCCAGAAAGCTAAGTTATACCCAATATATGCGTATAAAAAGTTTTCCGCTTTTTAATAAAGGAGCTTACAAAGGGGGTATTATTGTGGAGCAGAAAACAGTTCGGGAACATCCTATTGGTTTGGTAGCGCAGAGAACTATCGGTTACGAAAGAGCAAATGCAGATGGCTCGCCTAACGGGAAAGGATTAGAATACGCTTTTCGTAAATACATCAATGGCAAGAACGGTCATCGTATGATGCAAAAAATTGCCAAAAGCCAGTGGAAACCTATTAGTGATAATAATGAATTAGACCCGCAGGACGGTTATGATATCGTATCTACTATAGATGTGTATATTCAGGATATTGCCCATCATGCTTTGTTGAAACAATTGGAGCATTACGAGGCTGACCACGGTTGTGTAGTAGTGATGGAAACCAAAACCGGAGCCATTAAGGCTATTTCAAACTTGGGAAGGGCCTCTGATGGCAGTTATTATGAATCACAGAATTATGCCGTAGCAGAATCGCACGAACCGGGTTCTACTTTTAAGCTGTTTGACCTGATAGCACTTTTAGACGACCATAAGGTGGATACCAGTAAAGTGTATGATACCCATAACGGAGTTGTTGAATATTATAAGAGAAAAGTACGGGATTCCAAAAAAGGAGGCTATGGAAAGATCTCTTTAGCCAGAGGATTCGAACTGTCCTCCAATACTGTGTTGGTACAAGCTGTTCATGATAATTATAAAGATAATCCGCAACAGTTTATAGATAGAATAAATAGTTATGGTTTAAGCAAACCTTTAGGCTTGCAGTTAATAGGTGAAGGAAAACCGAGAATTCCGCAACCCGGCGACAAGAATTGGTACGGAACCACTTTACCATGGATGGCATTTGGTTACGGAATTGCAATGACGCCTTTACAAACACTTACCCTATACAATGCAGTGGCTAACAATGGGAAAATGGTAAAACCCTATTTCGTAAAAGAGATTAAAGAGTGGAATAAAACTATTGAAAAGTTCGAGCCTGAAGTGATCAATCCTAAAATTGCTTCGGATGAAACCTTAAAAAAAGTTCGGGCAGTATTAGAGAACGTGGTGAAGAGAGGAACAGGTTCTAAACTGTATTCTAAAGATTTTTCGATGGCAGGAAAAACAGGAACGGCACAAGCTAATTATCGCGATCGGTCAAAGCTGTATTATGTATCCTCATTTGCGGGGTATTTTCCGGCTAATGATCCTAAGTATTCTTGTATAGTAGTGGTTCATAAACCTAATGTTTCTGCCGGATATTATGGTGCTGATGTCGCCGGACCAGTTTTTAAACGTATTGCACAGAAAATTTACACGGATTCTCCTCCTACAAATCATATAAAGGATATTAATGAGAAGATAAATGCGGTAGAAAAACAATATGCTTCTTATTATAAGAAGTCAAATAATGCAACAGATAAAGTTCCTGATGTAAAAGGAATGCAGGCAATGGATGCCGTTGCACTTCTGGAGAATTTAGGGTTGCATGTTGAAATTAAAGGTGTCGGAAAAGTAAAAACACAATCGGTTAAAGCCGGTGAAAAGATCAATAAAGATTCAATCATCATTTTAGAATTATCGTGAAGCTATTAAAAGATATATTATACAAAGTACACATTGAAGCGGTAAGAGGAACCACTGATGTGACTATCGGGAAAATTGAATTTGATTCCAGAAAAATTCAGTTGAATGATGCTTTTGTAGCTATCAGAGGTACTCTGTCAGATGGTCATGCATTTATTGATAAGGCTGTGGATCAAGGAGCGATAGCTGTAATTTGCGAAGAGTTTCCTGAGCGAATTGTAAACGGTGTGACCTATATTCAGGTTCAGAATACACATGAGGCATTAGCTTTTACAGCAGCTAATTATTACGACAACCCTTCCGATAAGTTAAAATTGGTGGGAGTAACCGGAACCAACGGGAAAACAACAATAGCTTCTTTATTATACCAAATGTTTAAACGTGCCGGGTATAAAGTAGGCTTGTTGTCAACTGTAAAAATTCTGGTAGATAATAACGAATTTAAGGCAACGCATACAACCCCGGATTCATTAACGATCAATTATTATTTGAATGAAATGGCTGAAGCCGGTTGTGAGTTTTGTTTCATGGAGGTAAGCTCGCACGGAATTCATCAGAAAAGAACGGAAGGGTTACATTTTACCGGAGGAATATTTACCAACTTAACACACGATCATTTAGATTATCATAAAACTTTTGCAGAATATCGGGATGTTAAGAAATCGTTCTTTGATAATTTGCCGAAAACGGCATTTGCAATCAGTAACGTTGACGATAAGAACGGAATGGTAATGTTGCAAAATACAGTAGCTAAAAAAGTTACTTATGCTATAAAGTCCTATGCAGATTATAAAGCGCAGATTTTGGAAAATCAGTTTAGTGGTTTGTTGCTGAAGATCAATAATAATGAAGTTTGGACTAAATTAATAGGAGCGTTCAACGCCTATAACTTATTAGCGATCTATGCAACGGGTGTCGAATTAGGTTTAGAAAGTGATGAAGTATTGCGCTTACTTTCCGAACTCGAAAGTGTGTCGGGAAGATTCCAGTATTTCGTGTCACCGGGCAAAATAACAGCCGTTGTAGATTATGCTCATACACCGGATGCTTTGGAAAATGTGCTGAAAACAATAAACGATATACGGACAAAAAATGAAATTTTAATAACGGTTGTAGGTTGTGGTGGAGATCGGGATAAGACTAAAAGACCAGTAATGGCCAAGATAGCTTCCGATTTAAGTAATAAAGTCATTTTTACATCCGATAATCCACGCTCAGAAGATCCGCAAGTCATCATTGATGAGATGGAAAAAGGAGTAGAACCGCAAAATTTCAAAAAAACACTTTCTATTTTAGATAGAAAACAAGCCATAAAAACAGCGTGCCAAATGGCACAGCCCAATGATATTATAGTAATTGCCGGAAAAGGACATGAAACCTATCAGGAAATTAAAGGCGTGCGACATGATTTTGATGATATGAAGATCGTAAAAGAATTTTTAAACCAATTAAGCTAAAACTAACTCGCAATGTTATATTATTTATTTCAGTATTTAGACAAAGCATTTGATGTTCCGGGAGCCGGAGTGTTTCAGTATATCACGTTTCGTTCAGCGATGGCATTCATTCTTTCGCTGGCAATTGCTACTATTTACGGAAAAAAGATCATCAACTTTTTAAGAAAACAACAAGTTGGTGAAACCATACGAGAGTTAGGGTTAGAAGGACAAACGCAAAAAGCGGGAACGCCTACAATGGGAGGGATCATTATTATTCTGGCAACATTAGTTCCGGTATTCCTGTTTGCAAGGTTAGAGAATATCTATGTTATTCTTTTAATAATAACTACCCTGTGGATGGGAACAATAGGATTTATTGATGATTATATTAAGATATTTAAGAAAGACAAAGAAGGATTAAAAGGAAGGTTTAAAGTAATCGGGCAAGTTGGTCTGGGGTTAATAGTAGGATCTGTACTCTATTTCCACTCAGGGGTTACCGTACGTAAAGATACTATGGGAGCTCGTGTTAAAATAGAAAACGTAGATACTAAATTCTTACAGGAAAAATCAACAGCAACAACGATTCCGTTCTTAAAGAATAATGAGTTTGATTATGCTAAAGTACTGTCGTTTATGGGCGATGGTTATGAAAAATGGGCATGGTTGATCTTTATACCGGTTGTGATCTTTATCATCACTGCCGTTTCAAACGGTGCTAACCTGACAGATGGAATTGATGGTTTAGCCGCCGGAACTTCGGCAATATCGGTGCTGACCTTGGGGATTTTTACATTCCTCTCCGGAAATATTATTTTTTCAGATTATTTGAATATTATGTATATCCCTAATTCTGGAGAAATGACCATTTATATTGCTGCCTTTGTGGGAGCATTAGTTGGTTTTCTTTGGTACAATACCTATCCGGCTACTGTATTTATGGGAGATACCGGAAGTTTGACGATCGGTGGAATAATAGCCGTAATTGCTATTGCTATCCGAAAAGAATTAATGATCCCGATTTTATGTGGAATCTTTCTGGCTGAAAATTTATCAGTGGTGTTGCAGGTGAGCTATTTTAAATATACCAAAAAGAAATACGGAGAAGGGCGCCGCATTTTTCTAATGTCGCCTTTACATCATCATTACCAGAAAAAAGGATACCATGAAAGTAAGATTGTGACTCGTTTCTGGATTGTAGGCATTTTACTAGCCATTTTCACTTTAGTGTCATTAAAACTAAGATAGGATGAGACTGGTTGTTTTAGGAGGAGGTGAAAGCGGTGTAGGAACTGCAATTTTAGGTAAAAAGAAAGGATATGATGTCTTTCTGTCTGATTTCGGAAAGATAAAAAATAATTATAGAGAAGTTCTTTTAATTAATAGGATAGATTGGGAAGACGAAAAGCATACGGAGGACTTAATTCTTAATGCTGATGTGGTAATGAAAAGTCCTGGTATTCCGGATAAGGCTCCGATAGTTAAAAAATTAAAGGAGAAAGGAATTCCGGTTATTTCGGAGATTGAATTTGCTTCGCAATTCACAGATGCTTTGACCATAGGTATTACAGGAAGCAACGGAAAAACCACAACGACGCTTTTAACGTATCATCTGTTAAAGCAAGGCGGATTAAACGTTGGTCTGGCCGGGAATATCGGAAAGAGCTTTGCCTGGCAGGTAGCAGAGAATAAACATGACGTGTATGTGTTGGAATTAAGTAGTTTTCAATTGGACGGGATTGAAAAATTTAAACCACATATTGCTGTGCTAACCAATTTGAGTCCGGATCATTTGGATCGGTATAATTATGATTATAACCAGTATATAGCAGCCAAGTTTCGGATTACCATGAATCAAACGGAAGAAGATTATTTAATAGTCGATGGCGATGATGTTGAAACTCAAAAATGGTTGGATCAACATCCGATAAAAGCAAAATTAATTTCGTTTTCACTCACTAAAAAGATTGAGAACGGAGGAAGTATAGAAGATAACAATTTGAACAATAATATAAATAACGATTTATTTACCATGCCAATAAATGAATTATCATTAGAAGGAAAGCACAATGTGAAAAATGCTATGGCAGCGACTGCAGTGGCTCAATTGATGAAAATAAGAAAACAGACCATTCGTGAAAGTCTGAGTAATTTTCAAGGAGCGGAACATCGTTTGGAAAAGGTGTTGAAAATACAAGGAGTGCAGTATACCAATGATTCTAAAGCTACTAATGTTAATGCTACATTCTTTGCATTGGATAGTATGGCAACGCCAACGGTATGGATTGTAGGAGGTGTAGATAAAGGAAATGATTATGACGAATTGATGCCTTTAGTGCGCGAAAAGGTAAAAGGGATCATTTGCTTGGGGGTAGATAATCAGAAAATTTTCAACGCTTTCAGTGGAGTAGTGGATGTGATGATAGAAACAACTTCAATGACAGAAGCAGTAAAGATCGCACAGAGAATGGCCGAAAAAGGAGATACGGTATTGTTGTCACCGGCTTGTGCAAGTTTTGATCTGTTTGAAAATTATGAAGACAGAGGACGTCAGTTTAAACAAGCAGTACATAATTTATAAAAAGCATGACACAGTTAGTAAACAGGTTAAGAGGAGACAAAGTAATTTGGGCAATAGTTTTTCTATTGGCTCTTATCTCTTTTTTACCGGTTTACAGCGCCAGTACAAATTTAGTGTATGTAATAGGTAAAGGCTCAACGATTGGTTATCTGATCAAGCATTTGGTGCATTTGTTTATCGGTTTTATTGTGATCTATTGGGTTCACAAAGTGCCTTACCATTATTTCAGAGCCTTGTCTATTTTAGGAATCCCGTTTGTGTTGGTTTTGTTGTTATATACCCTTTTTCAGGGAACAACCATAGGCGGCGCAAATGCCAGCAGGTGGATACAGATTCCTTTTATCGGGATCGGTTTTCAAACGTCAACACTCGCCTTTACCGTATTGATGGTTTATGTAGCGCGTTATTTGGCTAAGGTCAGCGAAAAAGAATATTCGTTTAAGGATTCATTACTGGAACTTTGGCTGCCGGTTTTTGCAGTATTAGCATTGGTTTTGCCGGCCAACTTTTCTACAACAGCGCTAATTTTCTCAATGGTGTGCATGCTGGTATATGTAGGGTATTATCCTGTTAAGTATCTGGCGTTAATTATAGGAGCAGGAGTTATAGCATTGACATTTTTTATTTTGGTTGCCAAGGCTTTTCCGGGAGCTATGCCAAACCGTGTGGATACCTGGATCAGTCGTGTGGATAGCTTTTTTGATAAAAATGAAGATGCTAAAGATGATGATTATCAGATCGAAAAAGCAAAAATAGCCATTGCATCTGGTAAAATTTACGGACTGGGACCCGGAAAAAGTGTGCAAAAGAACTTCCTGCCACAATCATCTTCCGATTTTATCTTTGCTATTATAGTAGAGGAGTACGGATTAATGGGGCATTAGGAATAGTGTTCTTGTATATGTTGTTGTTTGTCCGTTTTATCATTAATGCTCAAAAAGCCTCCAGCTTGTTCGGAAAGTTACTCATAGTAGGTTTAGGATTTCCGATTATCTTTCAGGCTTTGGTGAATATGGCGGTAGCAGTAGAATTATTGCCGGTAACAGGACAAACGCTACCGCTGATCAGTGCCGGAGGAACTTCAATATGGATGACCTGTGTGTCTATTGGTATTATTTTAAGCGTTACCAAAAAAGAGGAAGAAGTGGCACAGGATGAAGAAGAACGGAAAAAGAGAGAAGAAGCATTACAACGTATTATAGATAAAGAATTAGACCTGGCTGAAGGAGAAAAAAGTGAAGAATCAGAAGCTAACCCGTTAGAACCGGTTTTAAATCAGTAGTATGGAACAGAAGCTGAAATTTATTATTAGTGGAGGAGGAACCGGAGGACATATCTATCCGGCAATAGCAATTGCAAACGAATTAAAAGCTCGTTTTCCACAAGCGGAATTTCTGTTTGTGGGAGCTAAAGATAAAATGGAAATGCAAAAGGTTCCGCAGGCGGGTTATTCCATCAAAGGATTGTGGATTTCAGGAATTCAACGGAAAATCAGCCTTCAAAATCTATTGTTTCCATTCAAGCTTCTGTCAAGTTTATGGAAATCCTATTTTATTATAAAAAGATTTAAACCGGATGTTGTGATCGGAACAGGTGGTTTTGCCAGCGGAGCAGTGCTCAAAGTTGCCAGCATGTTAGGGATTCCTACAGTAATTCAGGAGCAAAATTCCTATCCGGGAATTACCAATAAATTATTAGCGGCAAAAGCACAATCAATTTGTGTGGCCTATGAAGGAATGGAAAAGTTTTTTCCGGCTGAAAAAATAAAATTAACCGGTAATCCGGTACGTCAGGATCTTATTTTTGTTGACGATAAACGTATCGAAGGATTAACATATTTTGAAGTAAATGCTGATAAGCGAACCCTATTGGTTTTGGGTGGGAGCTTAGGTGCAAAAAGAATAAACCAACTGATCTCGGATGAGTTGGAGATTATTCTGCAATTAGGAATTCAGGTCATCTGGCAATGCGGCAAATTGTATTACGATCAGTACAAACATTTCAATGAAAAAGAAAATGTTCATGTCTTTGCTTTTATTGACCGAATGGATCTGGCTTATGCGGCAGCCGACTTTATAATTTCGCGTTCCGGAGCTTCTTCGATTTCAGAGTTATGTATTGTCGGAAAACCTACTATTTTGATCCCGTCACCGAATGTGGCTGAGGATCACCAAACTAAAAACGCACTCGCTTTATCAGCAAAAAAAGCTGCAATTTTATTGAAAGAAAGTGAGCTAAATGAAAAATTCAGACGTACCTTTGCGGACTTGATTTCGAACGACGAGAAACAAGCAAAGCTGAGCAAAAAAATACATAAAAAAGCATTGCCAAACGCAACGCAACAGATCGCAGATGAGATTGTTAAATTGGCTTTGGAAAAAGGTGAATAACCTTTAAAAAAGAGATAAAATGAATAGTAACCAAATACAAAACGTATATTTTATAGGGATCGGAGGTATCGGTATGAGTGCCTTGGCTCGATATTTTATGCATATCGGAAAAAATGTTGCGGGATATGACAAAACGCATACCCAATTAACCGATGAATTAGAAGATTTGGGAATGCACATTCATTTTGAGGACAATGTTGATCGGATCGAGAAAAAATATTTAGAAAAGGAGACTACTTTAGTAGTGGTTACTCCGGCTATTCCTAAAAACCATTCCGAGTGGAATTATTTCCTGAGCCATGGTTTTGAAATTAGAAAACGAGCAGAAGTCTTAGGAATTATTACTAAAGATACTTTTTGTTTTGCAGTTGCCGGAACACACGGAAAAACGACTACATCGAGTATTTTAGGTCATATTTTGTATCAGAGCGGAATCGATGTTACAGCTTTTTTAGGTGGAATTGTTGAAGGTTATAACTCAAACCTTATCGGAAGTGGTAAAACGGTAACAGTAGTAGAGGCTGATGAATTTGATCGTTCATTTTTACATTTACATCCGAATTTAGCTTGTGTAACTTCAATGGATGCAGATCATTTAGATATTTACGGAAATGTGGAATCTATTGAAGAATCTTTTAGAATGTTTGCCAATAAAGTCAATCCGGAACACTTGTTTGTTCCGTTGAAAGTTAACTTAAAAGGAAATACGATAGGTATTGACGAGCGAGCAGATTATGAGGCTTTGAACATCCGTATTCTAAATGGTTTTTACCATTTTGACGTTCAAACACCTTCAAAATTAATGAAAGATGTAAAGTTCGGACTTCCGGGAAGACACAATTTGTCTAATGCCTTGATCGCTTTGGCAATGGCTGAAAAATATGGTGTGTCTGAGGATGGTCTGAAAGCAGCATTAGAAACTTTTCGCGGAGTAAGAAGAAGATTTTCCTTTCAGGTGCGAAATGAAAAAAGAGTATATGTAGACGATTATGCACATCATCCTACAGAAATAGAAGCTGTTCATAATGCAGTCAGAGAGCTTTATCCCGGAAAAAAAGTGTTGGCTGTTTTTCAACCGCATTTGTTTTCCAGAACCAGAGATTTTATGGAAGGTTTTACGGAAAGCTTATCAAAATTTGATGAAATTGTCCTATTGGATATTTATCCGGCAAGAGAATTGCCGATTGAAGGTATAACTTCTGAGGTTTTATTAACAAAAATTGAAAACCCGAATAAGAAGTTGGTGGGTAAAGAAACTTTGTTTGAAGTTTTTCAACAATCTGATGCAGAAGTGTTTATAACTATTGGTGCGGGAGACATCGGAGAAATGGTAAAAGATTTAAAAAAAGTATTAGATGATAGGACTCAAATGGCATAATATTCGTTTGGTTATAATCGTTCTTTTAATGGTCTTTTTATATTCTTTTTCATCAAAAAGAAATGGAAGCAGAGCGTTGAAAGAAGTTAATATATCCTTTGAAGGAGGAACAGATAATATGTTCATAACTCATGAAATGGTTAATAACTTGTTGAAACAAAATTTGGGAGGCTCTTTATCAATTCAAAAAGATGCGGTAGATTTGAATACTTTAGAAACTGTTCTCGATGATCACGGGATGATAGAAAAAGCAGAAGTTTTTTCAACAGTAGATGGTTCTCTAAATGCGCATATAAAACAAAAGTCCCCAACCGTAAGATTTATATCAGATAATACTTCGTATTATATTGATAGAAAAGGTACTACGATGCCTTTATCCGAAAATTTTTCTGCGAGAGTTCCTCTTGTAGTGGGTTCCTATGTCGAAAAGGATAAGGATCAATACTTGTCGCTTTTTAATGAGATAAGTGATGATGATTTTTTGAGTAAAGACATAACAGGCATAAAAATATTGCCTTCAGGAAGCATTTTGATGAAAAGCCGAAATTATGATTATACCATAATTTTCGGCAAACCTGTTTTTATTGACAGAAAGTTAAAAAATTATAAAGCGTTCTTTTATCATGCAATAAAAGACACTTTGGTTAAACAATATAAAGAAGTAAACTTAATGTTTACGGAGCAAGTAGTTTGTAAGAAATAGAATTGAGTTATGAACAGAGATAACATTGCAGTAGGTTTAGATATCGGAACTACAAAGATTGTAGCGATGATAGGTAAAAAAAACGAATATGGTAAGCTGGAAATTCTTGGGGTAGGTAAATCCAAGAGTTTAGGTGTTCATAGAGGTGTGGTAAATAATATTACCCAAACCATTCAGTCTATTCAGCAAGCAGTTTTGGAAGCCGAAAACGATTCCGGATATAAAATTAATGATGTAGTGGTAGGTATTGCCGGGCAACACATCAGAAGTATACAGCATAGTGATTATATCAGTCGTCAGAATGCCGAAGAAGTAATAGGAGATATGGATATCGATGCTTTGATCGGGCAAGTGCATAAATTAGCGATGTTGCCGGGTGAAGAGATCATTCATGTTTTGCCGCAGGAATTTAAGATAGACGGACAAACAGAAACAAAAGAACCGATCGGGATGTCAGGTGGACGATTAGAAGCCAGTTTTCATGTTGTTGTCGGACAAGCAGCTTCAATCAGAAATATCGGACGTTGTGTTAAAAGTTCAGGATTAGAGTTGTCCGGACTTACATTGGAACCATTGGCTTCTGCAGATGCTGTTTTAAGTCAGGAAGAAAAAGAGGCCGGAGTGGCATTGATCGATATAGGAGGTGGAACGACAGATCTGGCCATTTTTAAAGATGGTATTATCCGTCATACAGCTGTGATCCCTTTCGGAGGAAATGTCATTACTGAAGATATAAAGGAAGGCTGTTCTATTATAGAAAAGCAAGCAGAATTGTTAAAAGTAAAATTCGGTTCAGCCTGGCCGGGAGAAAATAAAGACAACGAGATTGTTTCTATTCCGGGCTTAAGAGGACGTGAACCTAAAGAGATTTCACTGAAAAACTTGTCAAAAATTATACATGCACGTGTGGTGGAAATTATTGAACAAGTATATGCAGAAATTAAATTGTACGGACATGAGAACCCTAAAAAGAAACTCATTGCCGGAATAGTATTAACAGGTGGTGGAGCTCAATTAAAGCATATTAAACAGTTAGTGGAGTACATCACAGGAATGGATACCCGTATCGGTTATCCGAACGAACATTTAGCCGGTAGTTCTGATGAAGAATTATCGAGTCCGTTATACGCAACTGCCGTTGGTTTGGTCATGAACAGTATCCGTAACAATACAAAAAGTGCCACGCCTTTTGTAGAGATGAAACAGGAAGAACCTGTGATCGCTGAACAATCCGTAGTTGAAGAGCAGCCTGTAGTAGAGGAAGCAGTAGAAAAAGAAGAACCGCAACCCGAGACTACTGAAAGCAAAATCAAAAAATCATTTTTTGATAAGTATATAGAAAAGATTAAAGAATTTTTAGATAACGCCGAATAAAAAGTACCATTATGTCAGAATTTACAAGTATTTCTTTCGATTTACCCAAAAACCAATCAAACGTTATCAAAGTTATTGGAGTAGGAGGAGGTGGTAGTAATGCAATTAACCACATGTTTCAACAAGGAATCAAAGGTGTTGATTTCGTTGTTTGTAATACTGATTCTCAAGCTTTACAAAATAGCTCTGTACCTAATAAGATCCAGTTAGGAGTTAGCCTGACCGAAGGACTTGGAGCAGGTGCTAATCCTGAAGTAGGACAGCAATCCGCTATTGAAAGTATCGCAGAAATAGAAAAAATGTTAGATACAAACACAAAAATGCTCTTTATTACAGCAGGAATGGGAGGGGTACAGGTACTGGTGCTGCCCCTGTAATTGCTCAGTTAGCAAAAGAAAGAGACATTTTAACGGTTGGTATTGTGACGATCCCATTCCAGTTTGAAGGGAAGATCCGTTCAGAACAGGCAATGAACGGAGTCGAGAGATTGCGCAAGCAGGTAGACTCTCTGATTGTTATCAACAATAATAAATTAAGAGAAGTTTACGGAAATTTAGGGTTTAAAGCAGGGTTCTCCAAAGCAGATGAGGTTTTAGCAACAGCTGCAAAAGGAATTGCAGAGGTTATTACCCATCACTATACACAAAATATCGATTTACGCGATGCTAAGACTGTATTGGCAAATAGCGGAACTGCTATTATGGGTTCATCAGTAGCAGAAGGTGTTGATCGTGCGAAACAGGCCATCGTTAGTGCTTTAGATTCTCCGTTGTTAAATGACAATAAAATTAATGGTGCTAAAAATGTATTGTTATTAATTGTTTCCGGTACTTCCGAAATCACATTGGATGAGATCGGAGAGATCAACGATCATATTCAGACTGAAGCTGGCTTCAATGCTAATATTATCATGGGGGTTGGTGAAGACGAAACTTTAGGAGAAGCCATTGCAGTAACGGTTATTGCTACAGGTTTTAATATCGAGCAACAAGCAGAAATTGTTAATTCGGAGCCTAAAAAAATTATCCATTCTTTAGAGGATGAACAAAAGATTGTTCACGATTTAAGTCAAAAGAATGCAACAGCTTCATATTCTGCACCGATTCAGAATGAAGTAAAACTGGAAGAGCCTAAACAGGATATTATTAATCCGGTGGCAGATCAGGTTAAAGAAGAGAAAATTATTTTTTCACTTGATGAAGAAACTGCTGAGAAGCCTTTATCTTTTGAGATCAAGGAAAAACCGCAAATGGATTTAGTGGCTACAACAGACGCTATCAAGAATATGAATGTGGAATTTGAGATTGTTTCGCCAAAAGCAAATACAAATATCTCGCAAAATTTTGAAATCATTACTTCTGAAGTTAAAGATATAGAAGTGGTTGAACCTGAATTTGTGGTAGCGAATAAAGAATTTAATTATTCATTCGATCTGTTTGAAGAACCTAAAGCTGTACAGAAGACAATCTTTGATGTTTCTGAGGAAACCAAACAAATGGAAGTCAAAGATCCTATCAATGTAGTTCCGGTAACAGAGGTGACTCAAAGCGGAGTGGTCAAATATTCATTAGAAGATTTTGAAGAAAAAGAAGAAGAGGAAAAAGTAATAGCAAAGCCGGCTGCAAAAGTAGAAGAACCGATTGATGAGTCATTGAATTTCAGTGTGAAACAAAAAACCACTGAATTTAAAAATAGTGAAGAACTGGATAATGTATCTCCTTTTGAAATGTCAATAGAAGAAACTTTAAAAGCAAGAGCAGAAGAGCGAAAAAGAAAAATGAAAGAGTTCAATTATAAATTTAATAATAGCGCTGCTAATATTGATAAAATTGAAAATGAACCGGCGTACAAACGTATGGGAATAGATGTAACATCAACTCCGCAAACGAATAATACATCGAGAATGTCCTTAGGGACAGATAGTAACGATGATTTACAATTACGTTCAAATAATTCATTTCTACATGATAATGTAGACTAATCCATAAACTCCCTGCCTACTCACTGAAAACCCGATTTTTTTCGGGTTTTTTTATTACTTTTGCAGGAATAATTAAAAGAAGATGTAATCTGTCTTTGAAAAAGAAAGTTTTTAAGTTTAGTATAAAACGAGAAATATGAGTTTAGAAAAACAAATTATGGATCAGATGAAAGAAGCGATGAAAGCAAAAGATACAGTTGCTTTGGAAGCTTTAAGAGCCATAAAATCAGGGATCATTTTAGCCAAAACGGAATCCGGTGCAAAAGAAGAATTGGCAGCGGATGATGAAATAAAATTATTGCAGAAATTAGTTAAGCAACGTAAAGACAGTGCTACGATCTATACAGAACAGGGAAGAGCAGATTTAGCTGAACCGGAGTTGGCTCAGGTAGCAGTTATTGAAAAGTTTTTACCGGCTCAATTATCAGAAGCAGAAATTGAAGCAGCAGTTTCAAAGATCATTGCTGAAGGTGGTTTTTCAGGGATGGCAGCCATGGGACAAGTAATGGGAATGGCATCTAAGCAATTAGCCGGTCAAGCTGACGGGAAAACAATTTCAACGATCGTTAAAAAGCTTTTAGCTTAATAAAAAAAATATAAGAATAAGAAAAGGTATAAAAAGAAATGTCTTTTTTCTTTCTTCTTTTCTTAAAAATGGCTCCGTAGTTCAACTGGATAGAATATCAGATTTCGGCTCTGAGGGTTGGGGGTTCGAATCCCTCCGGGGTCACTTCACGGGACAAGTTCACTACTTTGAATTTGTCCCGTTTTTATTTGGGTTTAATACTTTGTTAGTCTGAAATATAATCCTTGAAGCTTCATTTATTCTTGTGGTTCGAAATGTTGAATCGTGAAAAGTGAGATTTTCGAAAAAAAATCGAACCGATCAGGCTTCTGGATTCTTCCCATCCCTTGTTATTAAAAGCATTTGACAATAATCTTTATAAATCCTTCCACATTATCAGTATCGTGATTTATGGCGGTCAATTGGGCTTCTAACTAACTATTGTTTATATTCGTTGTTTACTTTCGGATGCATTTCAAACTTTCATAAAAAAACGCTCCTTTTTCTTGGAAATTCCACCATTTTTTTGATAAAACCGGATCGCTTTTTCATTAAAATCAGGTGTTTGCCATTGTATTTCAGTACAGTTTTCAATTTTGGAGTATTCTTTAATTTTCTCCATTAAAGCGGTTCCCAAACCTTTTCCCCTTGTTTCTTCTGTAAGGAACAGACAGTCGAGATAGAGGTAAAAACCGACATCCCATGTCGAAAATTGTTGCATAAAAGTGGCATACCCAACAATTGTGTTTCCTTCGGCAACGACCAAACATTTCAGGCTTGGAGACGTTCCAAAAATTGCTTTGGACAACAACTTTTCTTTGTCTTTTGTGCTATATTCAGCTTGCTCATATTCGGCGTGTTGTTTGCATAAACCAACGATTTGTGGTAAGTCTCCTTTTTGGGCCAATCTTATTTCCATTTCCACCAATTTAACAGGCGCACACAAACTTAGAACCCTTCTGTGGCTGCGTTCCTTCTGTTGCATACCCGTCAAATTTCCACCATTCAATTCCGCCTATTAGTTCTTTGACCTTAAAGCCTAATTGGGTCATTTTTAAAGCACCTTTGGTGGAAGCATTACAACCGATCCCGTCGCAATAGCAAATATAGGTTTTGGACTTATCCAAATGTTTGGTTGTTTCCTCCGTCATTTCCCTATGCGGAAGGTTGATGGCTGTAGGGATATGTTCTTTTTTATATCCAAAGGCTTGTCTGGCATCCACAACAATATGTTCCGTGCCATTTTCAAGGGCATCATATAAATCTGAAGGATCCATTTCGTAAGCCAGTTTGTTTTCATAAAATTCAATTTGTTTTTTCATCATTTCTAAAATTTT
Organism: Flavobacterium sediminis; assembly: GCF_003148385.1. Lineage (NCBI taxonomy): Bacteria > Pseudomonadati > Bacteroidota > Flavobacteriia > Flavobacteriales > Flavobacteriaceae > Flavobacterium > Flavobacterium sediminis. The sequence continues at coordinate 2,083,668 of NZ_CP029463.1, forward strand.
AATTTCTGTCAAAAGTAATCGGTCAGGAGCAGACTTCTTACATATTGGAATTGAGCAATTTAAAATGGAAGCTGAAAATTTTTCATACTGAACAAAGGCATAAATTGTTAATTTTGTAAACTATGGATATCAAATATTTCAGGCTCATAAAAACAATCAAAGAAGAAGGTAGCATTGCCAATTCTGCTGATAAGTTGTTTTTAACGCAATCTGCATTGAGCCATCAATTAAGAGAATTGGAAGAGCGTTTAGGATTTAAGGTATTTCACAGAAAACGAAACAAGTGGCAACTTACGGAAGAAGGTACCGAACTCTATAAAATGGGTAATTCCATACTCGACAGTATAGAAAAGGGATTCCAAAATATTGAACAGTTGCGAACAGGTTCTGTGGGCAGCGTTAAAGTGAGTACGGAATGTTATAGTTTTTACCAGGGACTTTCTTCTTTCATTCAAAAAATGGGGATTTTATATCCTGAAATAGTGGTTGATTTGATTCTGGAAGCCACCCATCAACCTATTTCAAAAATTTTATCGAACGAAATTGATATGGCCATTGTTACCCAAAAGCCAGTAAACGAAAGTTTGTCTAACATTGAAGTGTATGAAGATGAAATTTTTGCAATTGTCCATGACGAAAATCCTTTAAGCCGGGTTGAATTTCTGGAAGCGGATGATTTTTCGAATGTTCATTTAATCATTCATTCTTTTCCCTTGGAAACAGTTTCGGTTTACGACCGTTTTTTAAAACCGAACAGAATTACACCACTGAAAATTTCCGCCATCCCCTTAACGGAAGTTGCCCTTGAAATGGTAGATGCCAATATGGGGATTATGTGCATGCCCAAGTGGGCTTTGAAATCCTTCAAACTTTCTGATAATTTAGCGTTTAAGCGAATTGGCAGGAATGGCTTGAAAAGAACCCATTATTTGGTGTTTCGAAAGGCTGACAGAGATAAAAAGTATATCAATGATTTTATCGCCAACTTTGAGGACGATTTTTCAAAGTAGTGATTTTTCCAACTTATGACCATCTCTATCCAAAAAAGCGCTGTTTTACGTAATTTTGGGTTCAGATTCATATAGATCATGGATAGTAAAACGAGTATTTCCCAACTTAACCTGTTTAAAGAGCCTGAACTGAAAGAGGAAATCCAAAAAAATGGAGATATCCAATCGTTCAGCAAAGACGAATTATTAATCAGGGAAGGGCAGTATTTGAAAGTGTTGCCCATAGTATTAAATGGCTCTATTCGAGTTTTTCAAACGTATGAAGACCGCGAAATAGTATTGTACTACGTGCTCCCGCAGGAAACGTGTATCATGTCGTTAGCAGCCTGTTTTTTCAATACCGGTAGCGCCTCAAATGCGGTTACAGAAGAAGACACAGAGGTGTTGTTCATTCCTTCGCATCTCATTCCGATATGGCAAAAAAAATATCCTTCATGGAATGAGTTTATTTTAAAAGCTTATAGAAACAGGTACAATGAATTGTTGGAGGCTTTCAATAACGTTGTTTTTAAAAAAATAGATGAACGGATTATGATCTATCTTGAAGAGCACGCCACTAAGAACAACTCGAGAAATATTCCTTTATCCCATCAGGCTTTGGCTTATGAATTGGGAACCACTCGGGTTGTGGTTTCAAGGATTCTTAAAAATTTTGAGATAGAAGGGAAAGTTATCTTGCATAGGGGCTATATTGAATTAAAAAAATAGCGGCATTGTATCTTTTGATACCGTTCGGTCAGCCTTTCTCTTATGAAATTTGTTGTATTAATTTTTAAAATCATTAATACAATGAAGACAAAACACACTGCATCTACATTAGCATTTTTTTGCTTAAGTATTTTTTTTACAAACGCTGCTTCAGCCCAGACATCCAGCTCAGGAAGTTCAAATAAGGTTTTACTGATTACTTCGGCTCAGGTCGATCTATTGTCTGAAGAAGGCAAAGCATGGGGTTTCACTAAAGACTCTGAAGAAAAGAATCGGATCAGAGAAAACCTTAAAAAGATTATAAAGGAAGCAAGGAAGCAACATATTCCTATTATTCATTCTCCTGTAGGGTTTGACTATGAACTAATGGCAGGCTATAAACCACTGAACACCTTCCAGAAAATAATCATTGAGAACAGATTATTGGAAATCAATGCTCCGGGAAGCAAGTTTATTCCGGAAGCGTTTCCTTTGGAAAATGAAATTGTGCTACCGTACCGACAAGGGTTTTCATCATTCTGGGCCAAATCGATCCAGGAGCAATTGAAAAAACTAAGGGTTGACACCATATACATTGCTGGGATGTTGGCAGAAGGCTGTGTAGAATCCCATGTCAGGGACGCCGCTGAGAACGGTTATTCCACCGTTGTGATATCAGATGCCATTGGTTCTACCAGCTTAGAACTGTTGGACGTATCGATGAAAACACTTTCTCTTCACGCCAAAGCTTTGATCAGTACAGAGGAATTTTTAAAAAACAACTAATATTTTTTTACTGGGACTGTCAAAATACAGGCAGTTCCTTTCCTTTTTTAACCGATGCAGGAATGTAATTTTCGAAATAGTACAAGTACCGTATAAAAATCTAAAAAATGGACAACAGGTTAAGAGTAGTCATTGGAACAACGGGGTAAGCAAGGTCAGGTTGTGATAAAAAACCTATTGCAAAAGAATCATACTGTTAGGACACTGGTTCGAAATCCTGATAAGTTTAATAAACTTATCAAACATGAAAAATGCAACAGTTGAAATTTTTCTGCCATTCACTAATTTAAATTTATTTCCCTAAGTAAAGCAACTTAAAATGAATTGTAATGTTAAGTATATCTGATTTGTAATAAATTTTATCTATTTCTCTTTTTGATAAATCTTATTTAGCGCATAGATAAAAAACTACAAGTAAACGGTTTTTGTCCACAAAGCAACTTTGTTTTATTCTATAAGTTTGTCCTGTATATATGTGGTTATAAATTTACCTTTAAATACAAGAAGTTATGGACAAAAAGAAAATAGTTTTAGTAGAAGACAATGCAGTATTTTCAATGATACTGAAGTTTGTATTAGAAAAAGAAGGGTATTCTATGTTTTTGGCTGGTGACGGAAAAGAGGCTAAAACATTGATAGAGTCAGAAAATCCGGATATAGTTTTGTTAGATGTTATGCTGCCTTATGTGAATGGTTTAGAGGTTGTTAGTTATGTTAGAGGGATGTTAGATATGACTATGCCTATTATTGTTTTTTCTGCATCAGGGCAAGACGATATGGTTCATAGAGTAAGAGGGGTCGGGGCAAATGACTTTATAGAAAAGCCTTTTGATCCGGATAGCCTTGTTGTGCGAATAAAACAATTTCTAAATTAAAGGAGTATAGCACTTAATAATTGTGATGGGAATAATACAGTACTTAAAAGACTACTATTACCAATTACCTTTATTGGTACAAGTAGTTTGGCTATTAATATTTTTTTTCATTTTATATATTCTTATTCTGATCTCATATATAGGTTTTATAAGAGGCGCATTAAGAAGCAAAAACAAAGAACGCATTGTATACAAACGTTTTTTTGAAGACTTGTTGTTTAAGTATATAGTTGCGTCCAGTGCAGAAGAAAGGGACATAATTCTTGTTAAGTTTAACAGGCAGATTTCAAAAAAATTCAGACGTAAAGTACTTGTATCTAGTTTATTTGGGGTTATGATGCAGGTTTCCGGAGAAAAGGAAGAGTCGGTAAAAAAGATATATAGTGAATCAGGTTTAGAGCAATTGGCTATTAAAGACTTAAAGATAGCGAACAAGTGGAATGTTATAGCAGGGGCTCTGGTAGAATTAATGAGGTTTAAAATTGATAGTGATGAAGCTAAGAATTACGCCAAACGATATATAAACCATGAACGGGAAGAAGTTAGAAGAAAGGCACACCTTTACCTGATATCTTTGTTTGGATTTAAAGGACTATTCTTCTTAGACGAGTTGACCGAAGGTCTTTCAGAATGGATACAGATTCAGTTACTTGAAAACCTCAGGAAGTTTGATGACCGAGAAATGGAAGGATTACATTCATGGTTGCAGTCAAAGAACGATACAGTAGTACTGTTTGCATTAAAATTAGCACGAATATATAAACGTTCAGAAGTTAAGGACGACTTGTTTGAACTATTATCTCATGAAAATGTGAATATAAGAACATATACTATTATAGTATTAGTTAGTCTATTGGGTAGTGAAGCTAAAGAGAGGATCAGACCGAAATTTAATGCTTTGGCTCTTGAAGAAAAGATATGTTTTCTTGAATTATTAGAAAAAGAAGCGACACCGGAAGATATTTTACTTGCTAAAGAGAATTTGCAGAATGAAAATTTAGAGCTATCCTTTTTAGCACAAAAAATAATAGCGATCAACAACTCACTAACTATGGAGAGTTTGAACGATTTACAATCAAGGCAACTTTCTTCTGTTGCGCTAAAGTCAAAAAAGTAATAACTATAAAGCAATGACAGTAATTCATATAATATTTGAGATATGTAATTATATTTTCTTTGGTTTTACAATATTGATTACAATATCGTATGTTGTTTTGGGGTTTATCTCAAGAAGTGAAACCGAAGAGTATCTAAGAAAAAATCATTTTGTTAATTATAAAGATATTCCATCATCTTCAGTATCTCCGGCTATAACGATTGTAGCTCCGGCGTATAACGAAAGCCTTAACATTATTGAGAGTACCCGGTCTTTGATGTCGCTTCATTATGTTAATTACGATATTATTGTTGTAAACGACGGAAGTGATGATGACACTTTGGAAGAGCTTATTAAAGCTTATGATCTGGGACGGGTTGATGATTATATATTAAACGAGCAACTTAAAACAGAGCCTCTGCGAAAAGGTGTTTTTAAATCAAAGAATCCTGCTTTTGAAAAACTGACTGTCATTGATAAAGAAAACGGGGGAAAATCAGATGCGCTTAATATGGGATTCAACATTAGCAGAAGCAAGTATGTGGTAAGTATTGATGTTGACTGTTTATTAGTTGAAGATGCACTTCAAAGGATGGTAAAACCCTTTCTGGAAGAAACCAAAAAAAGGGTTATTGCTTCAGGAGGAGTTATACGTTTAGCGAATGCATGTACCATAAAGGATGGCCGGTTATTAGAAATTAATTTGCCGAAAAGGATGTTGGTTCGTGCGCAGATTATAGAATATCTCAGAGCTTTTTTATTAGGTCGAATGGCATGGAGCCGACTTAATGGTCTCTTGGTAATTTCCGGAGCTTTCGGACTTTTTGATCGAAAAACCGTCATTGAAGTCGGAGGGTATGATAGAGATACTGTCGGAGAAGATATGGAACTTGTCGTACGCATGAGACGCTATATGGAGGATAAAGGAGAAGCTTATAAAGTATCTTATATTCCGGATCCGTTGTGTTGGACTGAAGTCCCTGATGATCGTAAAGTTTTTGTTTCACAGCGAAATCGTTGGACACGAGGTACTATAGAAACGCTAAGAAAGCATAGAAAACTAGGATTTAACAGAAAGTATGGATTTTTGGGTATGATAAGTATGCCGTATTGGTTTATTTTTGAACGTTTGGCTCCTATTATCGAAGTGGTGGGAATTATCTATTTTGCCATGCTGTTGATATTCAGAGGGGTAAGATGGGATTATGCAATAGCATTCTTCGTTTTGTTTTATTTGTTCTCCGTTATTTTTTCATTGGTTACCCTATATGCAGAGGAATTGACCTTTGGGCAGTACTTAAAAAAAGGATACGGTCGAAAACTTATTTTGATGTGTTTTCTGGAACCTTTTATCTTACACCCACTTGTGCTTTATGCAGCCATTAAAGGAAATTTTATCTATTATTTCAGCAAAGAAAAAAAATGGGGCAACATGAAGCGAAAAGGATTGACCAATGAACATGCATAAAAAGAAAATCTTAAATCAATGAAGATTAGTTCACAAAATAATAATGACATTCGTAGTTTTGCTAATTTGACTTTGGCTTTGATATTCCTTTTTTGCCTGATGAGCCTTTTTGAGCTTGTCATGATAAAATCTATGAATGACAGCTTTGCCTTGGTTTATCTGTTAAAAATCACAAATGATTTTTGGGCAGGGTTATTAATAGGTCTTTTGCTGTTTCCTTTATATTCGGTTTTGAGGTTATTAACTAAAAAGAACAGCATTAAGGTTGTTAAAGTACTGTTTGTAGTTGTGGTAATTGTTCAGTTTGCTTTGGTAAAATATAGTATTTCTACCTTATTGAACTTGGGTGCAGATTTTTTAGGGTATTCTTTTAATGATATAACTCATACCGTAACCGCATCTGAAACTTTTTCAATAGGATATTTTATCCCGTTTGTGATCTTCCCGCTTCTATTCTTGTTTTCGTACGGAATAATTGCTAAATACCTAAGTAATATTAATTTAATTGCTGGGATGTTGTTTTTAATGTTACTGTTAGGTTTGTTGAAGATGACATCTGATCTTACTCCAGAAATAAAATATCAAAATAAATTAGTCTTTTTAATCAGCGACATTATTCACTCCCAAAAGGAGAAGCGTAAATTGGATACTGAAGCCTTCAAAGGAAAGGAATACCCTTTGTTAAGACCGTTTAGTCAGTCAAAAGATGTACTTACTCCGTTTTTTAGCATCAAAAATGGAGAGAAACCTAATGTAGTGATCATCATTGTAGAAGGATTAGGAGGTGATTTTGTAGGAAATGGTACTTACCATGGCTTTACACCATATTTGGATTCATTGACCTCAAAATCGTTGTACTGGGAAAATTTTGTAAGCAATACAGGTCGTACATTTGGAGTAGTTCCTTCTTTGCTGGGATCATTACCGTATGGGCACGAAGGCTTCTTAGAACTTACTGATACACCGAGTCACTTATCTCTCATCAGTGTGTTAAAACAAAATGGTTATACAACGTCTTATTACTGCGGAGATAAATCGGCTTTTGATAAAAAAATAAATTTTTTAGAATATAATAATATAGACCATGTGGTTGATGAAGACGGCTATGGTTTAGAGTATGCTAAGACGGAACAGGATTCAAGAGGATTTTCTTGGGGATATCCGGATGAACTTATATTTAAGAAAGCCTTAGCATCCATAAATTCTAAGCCAGATCCCAGACTGGATATTATTATGACGCTTACGAATCATGAACCTTTTATTTTTCCGTCAAAGGAAGCGTATAAAGTGAAGATTGACAGTATCTTGTCATCTGATCTAAAATTTGCGGGCATTAAGAAAGAGGTACTTGCAAATAAAGATATTTTTGCGAGTTTAGTTTATACAGATAATTCTATAAAAGATTTCATGCTTGCTTATGCCAAGCGAAAGGATTACAATAATACTGTATTTATCATTACCGGAGACCACAGACTTATTCCGGTTACACAAAAAGATAATCTGTGTAGGTATCACGTACCATTATTTATTTTTAGCCCAATGCTGAAAACATCAAAAACATTTAAGTCTGTTTCATCTCATTGGGATATCGCCCCTAGTCTGTTAACATTTCTGACCAATAATTACGAGTTCAACAAACCTGAAAAAATAGCTTGGATGAGTGATGGACTTGATACTGTGGCAGATTTCAGAAATGTACATAAAATTCCTTTGATGCGTTATAAAGGAAATATAGAAGATTACATATACAATGATTATTTGTATTCTGAGGGCGAACTATATAAGATGGACAAAGATTTTAACGTACACAAGGAGAATAATAGAAAACTCCTTAAGCCTGTTTTAGATTCCTTAACAGCATTTAAACAATTGAACAATTACCTTACCAGAGAGAACAAGATCTTTCCGGATTCTTTGGTTCGTATTTACGTTAAATCGAGAAAGAAATTTTCTCAGGAACAACAAGAAAAGGTAGAAAGAATGACAAAAGGGATGGATTTTGAACAGGCTTTTCAACTGGCAAGAGAGAAGGCTTTTACCAAGGAATATGATGATGCCTTATTACTTTGCGATTATATTTTGGATGCAAAGCCAAACCATTCAGATTGTCGTGCTTTAAAGGGACGGGTGTTGGCGTGGAAAGGCGACTACTCAGGGGCTGAGGTAGAGTTGTTGAAAGTTATCAAAGGAGTACCCCGACATTATGATAGTTATATAGCATTGATAGATGTATATCATTGGTCAAAACAAGAATATAAATTAAAGGAGATACTAAAAAAAGCATTGAGGAATGGTGCAAATGATCCGCAGATTAGTTTTGAAATGGCTAAGGAGTATGCAAGAACGGGTTCTTTTGATAAGGCAAATAAAATAATGGATAGCATTATAGAGCACTATCCGGAAAGAGAGGAGTATTTAACATTTAAAGAGACTTTAAAATAGACATTTTTATAGTGAAAAATTTTTTATATTTTTTAATGATTGTATTGAACTTAAACTCTTTTGCTCAGCAAAAGGGAGGAGAGGAAAATCAAAAAAGAACTTTTGAAGAAGCCAGAGAGTTGGCTTTTAATGGTAAAAGACAGCAGTCTCAAGAAGTATTACAGTTGCTTTTAGAGGAGAATCCTTATGATGTTCAAGCCAGAACTTTATTGGCAAAAACATATTCTTGGGACGGAAAGTATGATTTGGCACGGGATGAATTTAAAGAGCTAATAAAATATGCCCCGAGAGAATTTGAAGTTTGGGAAGCTGCTATTAAGAATGAATTCTACAGCAATTCACCATTTAAGGCTTTAGAAATGGCAGATAGAGCTTTGAAACACCTTCCGAACAATGATAAGATACTCTTCTTAAAAGCAAAAGCAGAAGCAGAATTAAAAAACAATAAAGAGGCATTGGCAACATTGGAACCCGTTTTGGAAAAGGATCCTGATAATGAAGAGGCATTAGCGCTTAAAGCCAGTATTTTAAGGGATTTGCGCAAAAATGACATAATTGTACGCTCTTATGTAGATATATATTCAAAGGTTTTTGACCCCATGCAGTATTATTCTGTAGGTTGGAGGAGAAAAACCAAACTGGGAAGCATAACCGCAAAGGTTAATATGAGCCATAGGTTTCAGACCACCGGAACCCAATATGAGGTTGACATGTATCCGAAGATCACAAAAGGGATGTACGGCTATCTGAATTTCGGGGTATCAAATTCTTCTTTATATCCGGATGTAAGGTATGGTGCAGAGCTATACAAATCACTGCCTTTAAGTTTAGATGCTTCCTTAGGAGTCAGGGTGTTGAAATATAATACTACAACAACGGTTTATACAGGGTCTTTAGGCTGGTATACCGGAAATGACTATTTGCAATTCCGGGCTTATCTTACACCTAATGATCGAGGCACAAGCAAGTCAGGTTTCTTTACGTATAGAAAGTATAGAAAAAATGCCTATAATTATTTTGGAGTTGAAATCGGAATGGGGTTCTCTCCTGAAATATACCAGTTTCAATCCCAAGGAAATGAAGAAACTATAATAAATCTTAAGTCACAGAAATTGAGACTGGAATATTATTTTTCGTCCAAGAACAATAAGAATAGATGGGGCTTCAAACAGGTGTTGCTCATCAAGAAATGATTTTTAACCCCGGTTCTTATTTTTGGGTATACAACGTTGGACTTACTTGGTATTTGAGTTTCAGGTAAGTGTATAGAACAATTTTAAACTAAAGGATTATGATAATCAGAAATTCAAGTGTTTTTGTATTTGTCTTATTTTTTTTAAATTCTTTTTCACAGAAGGCCCAAAGCCCTGTTGATTTCTCAGATTGTAGCTTTACAGCTGTTGCTCACAGAGGATATTCGGAGTTTTACCCGGAAGATACTTTGCTTGCCATTGAAGAAGCCTTTAAAAGAGGAATAAAATACTGTGAGGTAGATGTAGCGATAAGTAAGGATGGTGTATATGTTTTAAGCCACGATCCCCATACTATTTCCAGAACAACGGATGGTACGGGAGCTGTTTCCGACAATTCTTATGCAACACTCATGGCACTTGAAACCGGAAAATGGAAAGAAAGTTATTTTGAGGGAACTTCGTTTCCCCTTTTAGTAGATGCTTTGAAGTTGGCACAAAAATATGATGCTTGTCTATATCTGGATGTAAAAAACTTTAGTGGCTCGATGTTAAAACAAGCACTCCTGGAGTCTGGTGCTGACCCTATAAGAATGATGCCGGCAATAACAACAATAGCTGCTTTGAACGAGTTTAAAGACAGTTGCCCTGATTCCCCATGGGTATGGTTTGGTGGAATGCCGGAAAATCCTGAGGATGTGGATTGGTATAAATCAAAAGTACAGCTTGGTTGCAAAGTCTTCGAATTAGCGGAAGATGATGTGTTAAAAGGCAGTGACTGGGCTAGCACTTTCATTGATATGGCTCATGACTCAGGGGCAAAAGTATGGGTATATACGGTTAATAATGAAGAAAAGATTAAAGAATATGCGAATATGGGGTTTGATGGAGTGGAAACGGATAGGCCTTATGTAGCCCAACTTGCCGTATGCGGATACAATCCTGTTTCTGATTATCCGAAAAAAGAGACAACAGGTAATTGGAATTTTAAAAAAGCCGATTTTGAAAGTAATGGTGTGGGTTCCCGATTGAAAAATTTTCAGAAAGATAGTACACTGCTGCAGTCGGTGGAGTTTGGAACAACAAGTTATTTTGGTATTGCCCCTGTTAGCGGTATGGATGTGACAGTGGCCAAAATTCCGGCTTATAACCCTCATAATGGTTTGTTTGTATACGATAACTTTATGATGGAGGATTATGGCGCCTTAGATGCTTCCTACTCAGTTATAGTTGATCTCTATGTGGCCTCAGTTAATAAAGGAAAATATATCTCATTGTTGCAAACAAATCCGGATAATTTGGGCGATGCTGATTTTTTTATTAATCCGGACGGACAATTAGGAACTCTTGACAGCTATCATGGAAATTTTGATTTTGACACATGGCATAGGTTGGTATTTGTACTTGATGGGAACGCAATAAGGAAATACCTTGATGAAGCGTTTATCGGCGAAACAGAGGCTCCCTTAGGTTTGAAAAGATGGCCTGTTTTTAACAATATGGCTTACCATGGTAAACATGGTTTCTTACTTTTTTCAGATAATGATAATGAAACTGCAGCAGTTTATATTAATGCTTTGCAGTTGCGTAATTATGCAATGAGCGAAGCAGAAGTATCTTTACTTGGAGGAGTAAGTCCTAATGGAATACCTGTAAATAATAAGAAACTTTTTTCAACGGGCATTGACAGTCTGGAAACCGAAATGATCGATTGGGAACAGCAAACTATTTTTATAAAGCAAAAAAGCACTGGTAACAATTTTAAAGTGGCTTATGATTTACAGTTGAGTTATGGTGCCAAAACAGATATTCCGACATCCGGATGGTTCAACTTTAAAGAGGGAAACGGGTCTGTGACGTTTAAGGTAATTGCTGCTGACGGATCATCAACAAATTGGACGATACAGAATATTCCTTAAAGGTCAGTTTGTTTTATTTTAAAACCGCTCTAAAACAGATAAAACATTTTTCTTATAACTTCTGCTTATCGGAATGGCTGTTTTGTTGATCTCAATACACTCGTTAGTAAAAGAGTCTATTTTATCAATTGAAATGATAAAAGAACGATGAACTCGCAGAAAACTTTCCTGCGGAAGTTTTGCTTCAATATTTGAGATCGTTTCTCGCGTTATAATCGTTTTTTTCTGCGTTATGATCTTAATATAATCGCTTAGGCTTTCTATAATAAGGATCTCATTAAAATCAACCTTTATCATTTTTCTGTCTGAGCGTACAAATAAAAAATCATTCTTATCCGTTTCAATCTCTTTTTCAGGAGTACTTTCCGGAATGCTGTTTTCACCTAAAAATTTGTTCGTTGCTTTTATAAAACGTTCAAAAGAGATCGGCTTTAAAAGATAGTCGACAGCTTGCAGATCAAAACCATCAATAGCATATTCCCTGTAAGCTGTTGTAAAGATTATTTTGATGTTTTTATTGATGGATCTGGCGAAAGACAATCCGGAAATGTCAGGCATATTAATGTCTAAGAAGATCAAGTCTACAGTTTCGTTATTAATAACGGTAAAAGCTTCAATGGCATTCTCACAAATTCCGCAAACTTTAAAGTTCCCGATCTTTGAGAGATAAGAGGCTATGATTTCCCGGGCAGAAACCTCATCATCTACAATTAAACAATTATAATATTTTCCCATTTTCCTCAGTTCTATTAAGCAGTGTTAATTCTATAAAATACCAATCGTCAGAAACCACCCTTTTTAAAGTATAATTGTCCGGAAACAATAAGTCTAATCTTTTTGCTATGTTTTTTAGGCCAATACCTCCTGTATCAGATTCAGGACTTTCTAAAGTACTGTTCCGGATTGTAAAGTATAATGTTTTGTTGTTCCTGTATTCTAAAGAGACCAGTATGGTAAGCTTCCCGTTCAGAATGCTGCCATGTTTGAACGCATTTTCAACAAATGGGATCAGCAGCATAGGCGGAATTGCTAAATCGTCCGGAATGTTTTTTAAATGAACCTGTATGTCAAGCCTATCTTGAAAGCGAATTTTTTCTAAGTCAATATATTCTTTTAAATGTTCTATTTCATCAGTTAAAAATACTTTTGGTTTCTGAATTTGGTACAAAATATAATCTAAAAGATTAGAGAGTTTTAAGATCAGTTCCGGAGTATATTCCGATTTTTTTAAGGCAAAAGCATAAATGGTATTTAAGGTGTTGAACAAGAAGTGAGGGTGAATCTGCTTCTTTAAATAATCGAGTTCCTGTTCCTTAATTTGAAGAGTTGTCTCTAAAATTTTATTTTCTAAAATTTTAAGTTGGGTCTTATCTTGCAAATTGTGTTTTAAAATCGTGATAAAACTGAAAAGGCCTACGACCAGATAGACTAGAATAAAGATAAAAATAAAGTTTCTGCCCATTGGAGGTATTTTGGTAATATTCAGATCAGTTACAAAAATATAACCGCCGAATATGGCCATGAGGATCAAATAAGCAGATAAAATGAGTGAATATAACGTATATAGACTAAATTTAAAATATCTTTTAGTCAACAGGAATTTAGGGATCAGAATAAAATTTGTAAGGTACGTAGCAATAATAGTAACAGGAAGCAGTAAGCCGGAAAACCAAGTGATGTAGTTGGTATCATTTGAATTATAGCTGAAAAAATAAATGTAAAACACCCAAACCCCTACCCAAAATATGAAATGAAGGAAAAATGACCTGGTGGTGTTTAAAGCTTTAGAATTCATGTAGCCAATTTAATTAAATTCTTGTTTTTTTAAAACTTTTGCGACGAATGACCTGTTTAGAGCTTGTTTTAGCTTTTTAATAGAAATAATTGCGGATAGCAATGTAAATTTGGCTCTTTAAAGCTTAATAGGAGGCGTTAGTCGCAAAATAGAAAATACAAAAGAGCAGTAGACTAATTTTGAACCATATTAATAACAAAAAAATATGAAAATGATTTTAGAAAAAATTTATGAGGGCGGACCTTTTTTTATGGTTCCTATTGTTTTACTGCTAATTGTGATTTTATTATTGGTGGTGAAAGGAGTGTTGAAAAAATCAGACAACACTAAAACAAAAAACTTAATTGCATCCATCAGCTTGTTTGTACTGGTCTGGGGAATTTTAGGGCAATCGATCGGTTTAATAAGTGCTTTTGAATTTATCCAAAAAACAGGCAGTGTTACTGCTGAAATTTTAGCAGGTGGTTTAAAAGTCTCTTTCCTGCCCTCTGTTTTCGGCATGTTTACCTTTTTGATCGGGAGAACAGGGATAGTTGTTTTGACATTATTGGAGAAATAGAAGGGTATTAAATAAGCGAGTTCTTAGTGTAATTTTATATCTTAGCAATTCTATCTAATCTCGCTTATTTTTTTGGTATATTTTTTAATTCTTGCAGGACTTGCTTTTACACTTTTTTTTGCCTACCACGTAGTCGTAGAGCCTGTTTATGCCTTTTTATTCAGGAAGCCTATTTATGTGCATTTCTATCCTTTTCCGAAAAAATTATCGCTTCAGCAATTAGAAGTGCTAAACAACCGATTTGAATTTTACGCTAAGTTGCCGGTTAAGCAAAAACGCTATTTTGAACACAGAGTGGCAAAATTTATAAAGCAATACCCGTTTTACGGAAAAGACGGTTTAGAGATTACAGATGAGATACAGGTGCTCATTGCAGCAACAGCCATTATGCTGACTTTCGGAATGCGACGTTATTTATTTGATGTGATTGATAAGATCATAGTTTATCCGGATATCTATTATTCTACAATCAATGATAATTACCACAAGGGAGAGTTCAACCCGGCAATGAATGCTATTGTTTTTTCATGGAAAGATTTTTTAGAAGGCTATCAGATATCCAATGATAATCTGAATTTAGGACTACACGAATTCGGTCACGTATTGCACTACCAGGGTTTAAAAAGTACAGATACTTCTTCTACGATCTTTTCAGCAACTTACGATGAGATCATTGAACAGATCAGATATCCTGCAAACCATAAAAGAATGGTCGAATCTGATTATTTCCGTATTTATGCCTATACTAATGAATTCGAGTTTATAGCAGTTGTATTAGAACACTTTTTTGAAACTCCGGATCGATTTCAGGCTGAATTCCCGCAATTATATGAGTTGGTCAAAACAATGATCAATTTCAAAGAAATAAGATAAAAACTAACTGTTAAGATACGAAAAAAAATAGTAATTTCCAATGATTTAGTGCCTCGGATTATTGTTGTTTTATATGTAATTTTGAATAGTAATCAAAAATTAAGCCTTATGAAACAACGTGTTCCAGTTTCAACTATAATGACAACAAATGTAGTTAAGTTGAATATTACCGATGATCTGACCAAAGCAGAGAGCCTTTTTAAGAAGCACCATATTCGCCATATTCCGGTTGTAAGCGGCAACAAGATTTTAGGAATGTTAAGTTATACGGATTTGTTGCGTATCTCGTTTGCTGATGCCGTTGATGATAATGATGAAGTAGTAGATACCACAGTGTATAATATGTTTACAGTAGAGCAGGTTATGGCCAAAAATTTGGTTTCTATTTCACCGGAAACAACGATCAAAGAAGCTGCTGAGGTTTTATCAAATAAAGAATTTCACGCGCTTCCTGTTTGCGAAGGGAATCTGCTTGTAGGAATTCTGACAACAACAGATCTGATCAAATATTTGATAAGTCAATATTAGAATCCAAATAGATCAGATAGTTTATTATCTTGACCAAGGAGAGAAATCTTATAAAATTATGAGACTTCTCTCTTTGATCGAAGTGATATTTTAAATTGAATTTTTATTGCGTAATGACTTTTAAATCGGCGATGGTGGCAACCGGATCCTGAGCCCCGAAAACATAACTTCCGGCAACTAAAACATCGGCTCCGGCATCTACAAGAGCCTTCGCATTTTTATTAGTTACTCCTCCGTCGATCTCAATTAAAGTCGGAGCGTTTTTCAGAGCGATCAGTTCTTTCAGTTTTTTTACTTTGGCATAAGTGTTCTCTATAAAAGATTGTCCGCCAAATCCCGGATTAACACTCATTAAACATACAAGATCGATGTCTTGGATAACATCTTCTAATAGCATGATATTAGTATGAGGGTTAATAGCTACTCCGGCTTTCATTCCTTCTGCTTTTATAGCTTGTAATGTTCGGTGCAGGTGAGTGCAGGCTTCGTAGTGAACAGTAAGGATATCAGCTCCCAATTTTTTAAAAGTAGTGATATAACGATCAGGATCTACGATCATCAGGTGTACATCAATTGTTTTTTTAGCATGTTTACTGATGGCATCTAATACCGGCATACCGAAAGAAATATTCGGAACGAAAACACCATCCATGATGTCAATGTGAAACCAGTCTGCTTCACTTTGGTTGATCATTTCAATATCGCGTTGAAGGTTGGCAAAATCAGCTGCTAAAACAGAAGGAGCAATTAAAGTATTTTTCATTTTGTTGTGTTGTTGTGTCGTTTATAAATTTGAACATTTGCAAATTAGCATTGCTAATGTTCAATATTTTTGCAAATGTACAAATTAAGATCTTATATTTTGAGTTTTGAATATTCAACTTAGAATTTTGAATCTAGAAGTTTATTAATAAAACAAAACCCCGGTAATCAGCCGAGGTTTCAATCATCAATCAAAAAACGAACAGTTATTAAACTGTTGTTGCGTTTAATAGGCTTAGCCTAAATATGTTTTCAAAATTTTACTTCTTGAAGTGTGTTTTAATCGTCTGATCGCTTTTTCTTTGATCTGGCGAACACGCTCACGAGTTAAATCAAAAGTTTCACCGATCTCTTCCAAAGTCATCGGATGTTGATCTCCTAAACCGAAGTATAAGCGAACCACATCAGCTTCTCTTGGAGTCAGTGTTTCCAAAGCTCTTTCGATTTCAGTCTGCAAAGATTCGTGGATCAATTCTCTGTCAGGGTTCGGAGATTCTCCGGAACGTAAGACATCGTATAAGTTCGAATCTTCACCTTCTACAAGCGGGGCATCCATGGATAAGTGACGTCCTGAATTTTTCATAGACTCTTTAACGTCATTTACTGTCATGTCCAACTCTTTTGCAATCTCTTCAGCAGATGGGGCACGCTCACTGGATTGCTCCAATAAAGCATACATTTTGTTGATCTTGTTGATGGAACCGATTTTATTCAGTGGCAAACGTACAATACG
The DNA here is from genome assembly GCF_003148385.1 of Flavobacterium sediminis. Classification (NCBI taxonomy): domain Bacteria; kingdom Pseudomonadati; phylum Bacteroidota; class Flavobacteriia; order Flavobacteriales; family Flavobacteriaceae; genus Flavobacterium; species Flavobacterium sediminis. Next base: position 2,100,391 of record NZ_CP029463.1, read on the forward strand.
TGATTGTTCTGCCAAAGCTTGTAAGATAGATTGACGAATCCACCAAACAGCATAGGAAATGAATTTAAAACCACGGGTTTCATCAAAACGTTGTGCTGCTTTAATCAAGCCTAAGTTACCTTCATTAATTAAATCGGGTAGTGTAAGTCCTTGATTTTGATATTGTTTTGCAACCGATACCACGAAACGTAAATTAGCTTTAGTCAATTTTTCCAATGCTCTTTGGTCACCGGCTTTGATTCTTTGTGCTAATTCTACCTCTTCATCAGCAGTAATAAGATCAACTTTACCAATCTCTTGAAGGTATTTGTCTAAAGAAGCAGTCTCACGGTTTGTAACCTGCTTCGTAATTTTGAGCTGTCTCATTTATTTCTCTCCTTAGTTCTTTTAAGTTCAGTACTTATACGGAATGAGTTTCAAAAAAGTTACAATTTTTTTTTATTTTTTTAAAATTGATGAATAGAGAGGTTGTTGAAGAGGAAAAAGATAAGATTTGAATGATAGATATATTTTTTATTTTTACATAAAAAGCAATACAATTTGAACAATAAATATTCTATACAGCAACATAGTTTAAAAGATGTTTTCAGTATTCTGGGACAGGAAGAGCAATCAAGCGAATTACACGTTAGCTTTGATGAAGAACCAATAACAGAAAACCCTTTTCCGTATCCGTTTCGTTCAGATACTATAGGTATAATGCTTATAACAAAAGGAAAAATCAAGATACAACTTAATTTGGTTACATATTTGTTAGAAGAAAATGACCTTATTATTTTTTCTCCGCAAACCATTATTCAGGTCTTAGAAATCATAGAAGACACAGAGTCTATCGGAGTCAGTTTTACACAAGATTTTGCACAAAGAAACCTTTTGAATCACAGTGATTTAAATGTATTGCGTTTTTTTACAGTAAAAGAAAAACCGGTTTGGAAACTTACGGTAGAAAAGCGAGACATATTTTTTGTCCTGATCAGAAATATGTATTATCTCAATTTGAATCAGGAAGCATTTTATCAAAAAGAAAGAATTGCTCATTATTTTAATTTGATAACTTTGGAGTTTATGGACGTTTTCAGAAAAGATATAAAAGAGATGAAAATGAAAACATCCCGTAAAAAACAACTTGTCCTGAAGTTTCTCAGTTTATTGGAAGTCCATGTAAAAGAAGAACGAGGAGTACAGTTTTATGCTAATAAACTTTCTGTTACACCCGATTATTTGTCCAAAGTAACAAAAGAAGCATCCGGTTTGTCTGCTCGCGAAGTCATAGAAGAAGTAGTTATTATGGAAGCTTTGGACTTACTTGTTGATAATTCGTTGACTATAGCTCAGATAGCGGAGAAGCTTAACTTTAGCAATCAGTCTTTTTTTGGAAAATTTTTTAAAAAGAAGATGAAAATTTCTCCGAAAGCTTTCCGAGAACAACACAAGTGATCTTTTTCTGTTAAAAAGTACGGATTTAGACCAAAACTAGCCGAAAACAGGTCTTTTGAACCCTAACCGATTCACGGATATTTGCAATTCAAATTATCAAATGTAAAAATCCGATGAATATGGTTAGAGTAAATCTTTTTTTGATATTGTTGTCTGCGCTGATAGTGTCCGGCTGTGGGAATAAAGAACAAAAAAGCACAGAAAAAGGAACAGAAGCATACCCTGTTTCCGTAAAGGAAATAACGGTTTCAGAGCAACCTGAAAAACTTACTTACAGTGGAAGTATAGAAGCAGATAATACCGTTTCCATTGGTTTTAGTGTTGCGGGTAGAGTAACCGTAGTTTATGTTCAGGAAGGAGAACATGTTTCTAAAGGACAGTTATTAGCAGCCATTGAACCTGATACATACCAAAATAATCTTGATGTAGCAAGTGCGGGTTTAGAACAAGCACAAGATAACTTTAACCGGTTAGATCAGTTGTACAAAAAGAACAGTTTGCCCGAGCGGGATTATATTGCTGCAAAAGTAGCTTTGGCACAGGCAAAAGCCAATAGTCAGTCTGCAACTAAAAATTTAAAAGACACTAAACTTTATGCGTCTTTTTCAGGTATAGTTACTCAAAAAAATACTGAAGCAGGTGCAACTGCAGCGCCTGGTATTCCTGCTTTTACTCTTGTAAAAACAGATAAAGTCTATGCTGTAGCGGCTATTACTGAAAATGAAATTTCATCATTGAAAATAGGAGCCGAAGCACAGGTTTCTATTCCGTCACTGAACAAGGAGGTTAGTGGAAAAGTAACCATAATCAATCCGCAGGCAGATAACTTTTCAAAAACATATACTGTAAAAGTTCGTCTCGATAATGCAAACGGACAACTTCTACCGGGAATGATTACTGATATTATTATCAGCACAGGTAAAAATCAAAAAGGGATTATTGTTCCGGCACAAGCACTTGTACGTGATCCGGATAATATCAATTACGTGTTTGTTGCTAAAGAAAACAATATTGCAATTAAAAAAAGAGTAAGTATTTCTAAAATAACAGGAACTAACGATGTGGTGGTAAGCAAAGGGTTGCAAGCAGGCGATAGACTTATCATAAGCGGACAAACGAACTTGGAAGACGGTTCATCGGTTAAATTCTAATCTCTTTTTAATGTAAAATCTTGTTTAAAAATGACGAAACGTAACATACATTTCCTAGAAGCTGCAATGAAGCACAAGCAGGTAGTTATTGTGCTGGTAGTCCTGTTGATGATTATGGGGCTTAATTCGCTGATGAATATGCCGCGAAGCGAAAATCCGCGCATTGATATGCCTACGGCATTGGTATATGCTTTGTATCCCGGAGCTGATGAGCATCAGGTAGAGGAAGAAGTAGCAAAAAAAATAGAACAATATTTGTTTTCATTTGAAGAAATCAAAAAGAAAAAAGTTAAATCTGAAGTCCGAGAAGGGCAGGTTTTCTTAACAACAGAGATCTATACCAGTGTGAAAGATCGCAAAAAGTTTTGGCACACTTTACAGTTAGATATGGATGCGAATTTACGTTCTAAACTTCCTGCCGGTGTGATCGGACCTTTTATCAATAGTAATTTTGCTGATGTAACAGCAATGATTATTTCGGTATCGTCAAAAGAGCGCTCGTATGCCGAAATAGAAAAGTATCTTGATAAACTGGAAGACGGACTGAAAGTGATTCCGATGGTTTCTAAAATCAACCGTTCAGGTGGGCAGCGTCAGCAGATCTATATCAAAATAGACGATAAGAAGTTGCAACAATACGGTTTTGATATTAGTACACTTATCGGAACGTTGCAACAACAGAATGTAACGAGTTATACCGGCGAAGTGGCAATGGGGTCAAACAATACGATCCCGATTTATACCAATAGTCGTTATAAAGATGAGAATGATATCGCCAATCAAATTATATATACCACACCTTCAGGAACAATTGTCCGTTTGAAAGATGTAGCAACATTAGAGCGTCGTTTTGAGGAAAAATCATCTTTTGTACGAATAGGGGAAGAGCAGGCAATGGTACTGTCTATTGATATGTTGCCCGGGAACAATGTTGTAGCTTTCGGAAAAGAAGTAGAAGAAAAGATTGCTACGATCCAGAAAACTTTTCCGCCCGATATAAAAATGAAAACGATTGTAAACCAACCGGAAGTAGTTGATGAGAGTATCAGTCATTTTATGAAGGAGTTTGGTTTGGCTATCGGTTCAGTAGTGTTGGTCGTAATGTTGTTGTTGCCTTTTCGCGTAGCAGCAGTAGCTTCAGCAGCAGCACCTATTTCTATTCTGATAACTTTTGCTTTTATGCAAATGTTCAGTGTCGAACTTCACCAGGTAACATTAGCAGCTTTGGTCATTGTTTTGGGAATGGTTGTAGATAATGCTATAGTAGTTGTTGATAATTATATTGAAAAACTGGATGAAGGCATTACACCTTGGACAGGGGCATGGCAGGCAGCCAAGCAGTTAATGATTCCTATTTTTACGGCAACGTTAGCTATTATTTTTGCATTCCTTCCATTGGCTCTTTTTATGGATGGTATTGCTAAAGATTTTATGTTTTGGCTTCCTGTTACAGTGGCAATAGCCCTTACTATTTCCATGCTCATTGCACTGTTGTTTACACCTTATACGTGTTATGTATTTATTAAAAAAGGATTAAAACACAAAGTAAGCGATCGTCCTGTAAAGAAAAATATGCTTGACCACTTACAATCTGCTTTCGACAAAGGAATAGAAGCCGCTTTCAGATATCCTAAAACCACTATTGCTCTTGGTGTATTATCGGTATTATCTGCTTTTTTCATTGCAACTAAAGTAGATTCTGAATTTTTCCCGTTATCAGAGCGCAATCAGTTCAATATGGAAGTCTGGATGCCAAACGGAACTTCACTGGAGAAAACAGAAGAAAAAGTAAAAGAACTGGAAACTATTTTGAAAAAAGATGAGCGAGTAGTAGATGTAACGAGTTTTATAGGAATGAGTTCACCTCGTTTCCATACTTCATATGCACCTGAATCGCCTAAAAAACATTTTGCCCAAGTGTTTATTACAACGGTTGATAATGATGCAACTAACGAAATGGCACATGAATATCTGCAAAAGCTGAAAGGTTTTATACCTGACGGGGCTGTTAAAATAAAACAATTAAGTTTTCAGGAAGGCGCACCTATTGATATTCGTATAGTAAGCGAGAACGAAACAGATCAAAAAAGAGTAGCCTTAAAAGTTAAAAAGATACTTGAAGAAGCCGAAGGTACGAACTATGTCCGTTTGAGTAGCGAATACGACTACATGGGGGTAAAGCTTAATATCGATAATGTAAAAGCGAACCGACTTGGTATTTCTAATCAGAGAATCACTCAAACTTTGGGTGCAGGATTAAAAGGTTTTGCTTTTTCCACTTTGTGGGAAGGCGATAAGCCCGTGGATATCTTTTTGCGCTATGATAAAGAAAGCAGAAAAGATCTTACAGCACTTGAAAACCTGCATATTACATCTATGTATGGGACTAAGATTGCGTTGAAAGAAATAGCCACGCTGGAACCGGAATGGCATACCGGAATGCTTTTAAGACGCAATGGGTTAAAACTGTTAAGTGTATATTCCGAAGCACAATTAGGTAAAAAGCCATCACGTATTTTGAAAGATATTCAACCGCAGATAAATGCATTAGAATTGCCCAAAGGAACAAGTATTCAATATGGAGGGGATGCAGAGTCAAGTGCGGAAAATGCTCCGGGAATGGGAATTTCACTTGGGGTGAGTCTTATCCTTATTTTCCTTACGTTATTGTTTCAATTCAAAAGTTTGGGGAAATCACTTATCATTTTGTGTACGTTCTTGTTGAGCTTGTTCGGTGCATTCTTCGGATTGCTTATTACAGGGAATCCGTTGGGAATGACAGGTTTTATGGGAATCATCAGTTTGATTGGTATTGTAGTGCGAAACGGGATTATATTGGTAGATTATGCCGACGAACTTATACGTGACCACGGATACACACACAAGGCGGCGGCTATTGCAGCTGCAAAAAGGAGAATGCGACCTATTTTCCTTACATCAGCGGCGGCGGCAGTTGGAGTGGTTCCGATGATTATTGGTAAATCTCCAATGTGGGCACCACTGGGAAGTGTATTGGCTTTCGGATTGATATTTTCAATGATACTTACCTTGTTTGTCGTGCCGGTAATGTATTATAAATTTTTAAAACAGCCCATTATTCCTGAAGAAGCGCCTGAAATTCAGCCTGATGGTGATGATGATGTGATGTATAAACCCGTAACGACTCATTAACTCTATTAAACAGTAATCTTCAAACTGTCCTGTTATTTACTGCAATTCTGTAATTCCCTTTGACAGGGCAGTTTTTATAAAGAAAAAATGATGAAAATACAGCAAAATAAAATTGTGATCCTGTTTTTGTCCGTCATGTTACTTTTCGGGTATGATGGAAATGCGCAGGAAAGAAAACTTTCATTGGAAGAAGTGAAATCTTTGGCTTTGGAAAATAACAAAAAACTCCAAAAGGCACAAAAAAGTCTGGAAGCTGCACAAGCAGCAAGCGCTTCTGCACAAGCAGGCGGCAAACCTACAGTCGATGCCAGCGCAACAGGGATTTATCTTTCCGATCCTTTGAATATGCTATTACCCGAATATCAGGGAAGCGGAGTGCTTTCAGTATCTCAGGTATTGTATGCGGGTGGAAAAGTGCACAATGCAAAAAAACTTTCGGCATCAGCTGTTGAACTGCAAGCCGCTCAAAAAGATTTAACAGAAGATGAAATTTTACTGAATGCAGAAACGGCTTATTGGCAGATAGTTAATCTGAAAGAGAAGAATGTTCTGGCCAATGAATACGTAAGGTTGCTCAATGCCTTGCATACCAGTCTTAAAAATTCTTTTGATGCAGGCTTAATTTATAAGAATGATCTACTAAAAGTAGAAGTACAACGCAATGAAGCTGAACTCAATCTGACAAAAGCAGAAGATGGCTTAACGATGGCAAAATTGAGTTTGGCACAAATTATAGGTTTAGACAATATTAATTTTGATATACAGGACGACGTGTCGATTACCTATTCATTAGTTTCGGAAGCAAATACCTTATCAGTGGAAAGTCGACCTGAAGTTAAGATGCTTGGTAAAGCTGTGGAAATTCAGAAATTACAAACAGAATTGTTGCGAGGTGATCGCAGACCAACAGTTGCATTGAGTGCTAATGGAATTGCTGCATTCGGGAAACAAATCAATTTTGAAGACGGAAGTAATGATATGCAATTTTTTGTAGGCTTACTATCAGTAAATGTTCCCATTTTTGATTGGGGCGGAAGAAAGCAAAAAGTAAAAGAACAACAGTTCAAAACAGAAGCACAAAAATTAGAGTTAGAAGAAACCAAAGAATTACTTGGATTGGAAATTCAAAATGCGTGGTTGCAACTCAATCAGTCAGCAAAACGTATAGATCTTACTCAAAAATCACTACAGCAGGCAGAAGAAAACCTTCGTTTAAATCAGGATAGATTTGAAGCAGGAACGGTCTTGGGCGAGGATGTGCTGGAAGCTCAGGTATTGTGGCAACAAGCCTACTCTAATGTAATAGATGCTAGAGCTGAATACAAAGTAAGTGAAGCCAGATACAAAAAAGCAATTGGAGAGTATTAACAAGCTATGCGATTGAACGCCAAGATAACAGCTTTGGGAGGTTATGTGCCTCCCGGGATCAGAACTAATGCATGGTTATCTGATATTTCTGACACTTCCGATGAGTGGATTTTAAAGAGAACAGGAATCCGGGAAAGAAGGATTTTGGCTAACGATTTGGGAACTTCTGATATGGTAGTAGAGGCCGTACAGAACCTGTTGATGAAAGCAGAAATTACAGTTGAAGAAATAGCATGTTTAATTGTTGCGACCTCAACTCCTGATATGCCGATGCCTTCAACAGCTAATATTGTTTGTCGGAAATTAGGCATTAAACAAACTTTTGGCTTTGATATAAATGCAGCATGTAGCGGTTTCTTGTATGCTTTGTCTTTGGGAGCTTCTTTAGTTGAAAGTTGCAGGTATAAAAATGTTATAGTGGTTGGGGCAGATAAAATGAGTAGTGTATTAAATAAGTATGATAGGACTACAAATATTCTTTTTGGGGACGGAGCAGCAGCCGTTTTATTACAGTCATCAACGGAAAAAGCCGGTGTAATGGACAGTATTTTAGAAGGCAATGGAGAAGGAATGGAATTTCTAAATATTGAGGGAGGAGGGTCACGCTATCCGGCTTCAATGGAAACATTACTCTCTAAAAAACATTTTATTAAGCAAGAAGGGAGAGTTGTATTTAGGAATGCTATTGCAAAAATGGTTAAAGTGTGTAGAAATCTGCTTGAACAGAATCAATTAAGTATAAAAGACATTAGTTGGTTTGTACCTCATCAGGCAAATCTTAGGATTATAGAAGCAGTCGGAAAAGAATTAGGAATAGAAAATGAAAAGATTCTAACAAACGTACAGTATTATGGTAATACAACGGCTGCTACTATACCTTTATGTCTGTGGGACTATGAAGCTACAATAAAAAAAGGAGACCTTTTATTATTGACAACTTTCGGAGCAGGGTTTACCTGGGGTGCTACTCTTATAAAATGGGATATTTAGATTATTGATACCCGATAAAAAATGCAATAATGACCAAGGATGATAAAGCAGAGTATATCCTGCAAGTAGCCAGAGCGTATTTTTGTAAAATAGGGATTCATGTAGTTTCTATGGATGATATTGCTCAAGAGTGTGGTATCTCTAAGAAAACTCTTTATACTCTTTTTGAAAATAAAGCATGTCTGGTATCCATGATATTGGAGCAGGAACAGGAAATTTTTGAACTAAATCTTGAGAAAATAAATAGTAAAGCTATAAATGCTATTGACGAGTTAATTTCCTTTTTCAAATATTTAAATGATATCTATATACATATCAATACTGTTTTCATAAACGATCTAAGGAAATACTATAAAGATTCATTTATTAAATTACGGAAAGAGAATGAGCAATTGGTGGAGCTTTTTTTACAAACAAATATAGAACGAGGTATTAGTGAAGGAGTGTATAAGAATATCGAAAGAAAGGAAAGTGCAATACAGTTATTTATGAAGATTATGGAATTGTTTTTCTTCGAAAGAGATCAGGAAAAGTTGAGAGGAGGAGATGAGGTAGAATTTTTAGGCAAACTTTTATGCATGTGGTTCTTGAAAAGAGTTCCAGTTATTCAACAAAATAAGTGAATCACAATGTTAAAGTTTGCCTTTTAGATAAGGAGCATTAGTGTGATTGTAAACACCAATGCAAAATCTTAGCAATGTTCTTTGCATCGTCTATACCTCTGTGATGAGTTCCTTCCAGAGGCAACCCTAAAATTGCCAAAGCACCATTCATACCTGTTTTTTTATGTAAGCCTTTAACCTCAGCAAACAATTCTTTTACATTAATATGTTGGCTTCCTAATGGATAAGGGATTTTTCTGGCTTTACACTGGCGCTTAAGCATATTCAGGTCGTATTGTCCGTAACTGGCCCAGGTATATTGATCCGCCTGATACTCTCGGACTAACATCGCAATAGCTTCTTCAAAAGTTACACCTTCCGTATCTAAAAGTTCTTGAGTAATAGTGGTCAGTTCAGTACAAAAAGAACTTACTTTCGAACGGGTAGGGCGTACTAATATCCCTTTGTTCTTAGAAATGGTACCACTGGAACGATCTAGCTCGCAAATACCGATCTCAATGATCTCATGCACTTCACCGGTAGGGATTTCTCCTTTCCAGCAAGTAGCTTCTAAGTCAATAATTAAAATTTTATCTGTTGTTTTCATGTTTTGTTTAATCGATCATGCTCTCAATAATTTTCAAGAGAGCTAAAATAATTTTTATAATAGTTTGAAAATCAATTTTTACCTCTTTCATTTTCTTAGTTTTTTAAAAACCTCGAAAATGCTATCTTTTCGAGGTTTTTTTATTTTACAAAAATCTCTTTCAACTGCCCGATGACGTTTCCGCTTCCTGAAATGGTAATTTCTCCGATACGGTCAGCGATTTTCTCCACATATTCCATTTCTTTCAATTTCCACAACATTTCGTTTTCTTCCATCAATTTAGCAGTGTTCAATAAACTACGGGTTGCCGCAGTTTCCTCACGTCTCATAATACTGTTAGCCTGTGCTTTTTTCTCGGCCATCAATACCTGATTCATGATCTCTTTCATTTCGCCCGGTAAGATTACGTCGCGAATTCCGGCATCTGTAATTGCAACACCTAATTCTTTTGCTCTTGCTTGAGTGTCTTCCAAAATAATTTCGGTAATACGGTCTTTTTTGCTCAACAATTCGTCTAATGTAAATCCACCGACAAAAGCTCTTAAGGCCAACTGCATTAAAACATACAATTGTTTTTCGTAGTCTTTGTTTTCTACAACAGCCTTCTGAATATCGGTTACTTTGTAATTCACAAAGAAGTTGATACGTAAGGCGGCTTTGTCTTTGGTCAACAATTCTTGTCCTGATATTTCCATTTGTTTTTGGCGAATATCCACTTTTATTACATCAATTGGAATGGCGTTATTCCAGAAATAGAAAGTTCCGGCAGACAATTCTTTGGCGAATGTTCCGTTGATAAACAATAATCCTTTTTCGTAATTGAAGACTTGAAATTTACGGGTGTACATTCGCAATTTGATGTTCTCCAGCAAACTCGTGTTTATATTTTCTTTAATTGCCACTTTAGCCAGGTCCACTTTGATAAATTCATTGGTCAAGTAACCTTTCCAGAATGCGTATCGACCGGTTTGCAAAACTTCTTTGAACATTCCGTTTGTGAAGTACAAGGCTATTTCAGTATCGCCCACTTCAACGATCTCTAACATAGAAGCTAAGGTTGAATTCTCTAACAAAATGTTCAATTCCACCGTAGCCACGAAAGACTGCTTCATTTCAAATAATTTCACTTCTTTATTCCCGACGATCCAGAAGTTTCCTTCCTGCAATACGTCGGTCAATTTTCCTCTTTCAAATACTAAACCTACTTGGTAAGCATTAATAGTAATGTATTTAATCATGTCTTTATATTTTAATTCTATTGTTTTCTTTTAAAGAAAACTTTCGGTTTTTATCCTTAACCCAAAACGGAAAAAAGGTTAGTTAACAGAAGCATTCAAATGGTTAACTGTTTTGTTTCATTGGCTTATTATAAACCAGTGATCACACAGAAAAGCAAAAGAACGGTTTTGAAAGCGAAGCCCTTTTCAGGTTTCTTCGTAAGTGTTTCTCAATTTCGAAAAATGTTGAAACAGATAAAAACCAAATGTTTTCAATTTTTTGCACCTTTTTTAAGAGTAATGCCTCTCTCGTAAAAACAGATTTACAGTCTGCTTTTGGGACTCTACCAACTGAGTTAACGCCTCTGCAGGCATATCGGAATCGAACCGATGACCACCAAATGGAAAGTTACAAGAACCTTAATCTTGCGCGTTTAGCCGCTCCGCCATACTACTTTCGTAGTAGCAGGATTCGAACCTGCGAAACTAATGGTAGATCGTTTTTTGGAAAACAACCGCAAACCTCCAAGCCAAGTTGCATAATGCTACTTCATACGTTTTACGTAAAGAGCATTACATTAGTGCTATACAGAAACACCCAACAGGACTTGCTTGATATTTTTACCCTAATATTGTTATTTCGACGTTAGGAGAAATCTCATAATCTTTTGTATTCAAAGAACGTTTTCTTTATTACTGAACAAAGATTCAAAACGAAGTACGCAGTTATTTTGCGTAGCAAAAAATAATTATAATCCCATTCGTTTTTGATGTTCTTTATCTCGTACCTCTATAGCTCCGAAGGGACTTCCTTTAAAATAGCCGATGTTGACAAATCCGTTTTCTTCTGTTATTAAGGATTCTTTTTTGGTTACGGCTCCAGTATATTTAGAACCATATTGCCCAGTTATTTTTTTCGTTGCCGGATCAACGTCGCCCCATTGTGGTGTTTTACCGTTATAGAGCGGTTCTACAAAATAGATGATTCCGGTAATTCTTGACTTCATCAAAAATCTTCCTGTTTCATCTGTGTTGGTCAAAAAGCGTTTTACAATGTCTGGTCTCATCTTCTTTTGTTTTTAATTAAACTTCAACTTCTTTTAGTGGAACAGATTCGAATCGAACGAATACCCCTTGTGCTTCAAACAAGTGTGCAACACCAAGTACACCACTGTTCCTTTTGTACAGGAAGAGAGAATTGAATGCTCAAAATTCAGATCCTAAATCTGATGCGTCTGCCTGTTCTGCCATTCCTGCAATTTTGTGGAAGTAATAAGATTTGCACTTATTCAGCATAAAAGCACTTGTTTTACAGACAAGCTCGGCTCTCTGACTCCGACGTACTTCCAAATTGTCTGAGAAGCAGGATTGTTTACCTAATTTTATTATTTTTTTAGGTGTTCACGAATGCTTCGCATTTCGAATCTGCAATCTTCTACATCCAAAGAAGACAAGCAACCAATCGTTATCTTCCCAGTTATTTAGGGTGTTTTCGGGAATCGAACCCTGTTCTTTGAATTCACAGTTCAATGCTTTACCAAATAAGCTAAAAACACCATTTGCGGCTTATACGGGAATGGAACCCGTGTTTCCTGAGAGACAGTCAGGTAGGTTAGTTAGTCCCTTAATAAGCCAGTCCCTTTCTAAAGACTCATGTGATCCTGACAGGGGTCGAACCTGTAACCTTTCGCTTCGTAGGCGAATGCTCTATCCTGTTGAGCTACAGAATCTTAATTTTAGGCATAAAAAAAGCACCTCTTTTTGAAGGTGCTCCATAACGATACAATTGTATATAACAATCTATTCCCTATATGGAGGCACCAATTTATAATCACTATAAAACACCGGACGGTAAGATCCTAAAGAAGTATTTTTTGCTTCAATTGCTATAAGTGTTATATGTTGTTTTAAATCTCGTTTCATTTTTATCAGTATAAGCTTCAGGTTATAAAGTATTCGTTGTACGTAATGATCTAACTATTTGTTGTTTCAAATTTCTGAGGCAAAGATAAGGTCAAAAAAAAGTAACTTCCAAATATTTTTTAAAATTATTTCATTGATTATCAATTGTTTATGTTGTTTTTAGGCAATAGGTGTCCGATCCGCTTTCGGCAGATTTTTCTGAAGAATTCAAATGGCTGTCTCTCATTTGATTACCTTTCAAGTTTTATTTCAATTTATGTTTACTGATCATCTGACATTTTTTAATTTTTTTTTCACACTAGGTTTGTTTAAGTGTCATTTTCATACGATTTTTTGTTTTTTTGGTATAAAAAAAAGCGCCCTTTTGACTAAAAGGACGCTTTGAAATAGCTATAGTATTTTAAATCTTGATTTATTTTTTATAGATCTTCACAAAACATCCGGTAGGTTTAGAAGGGAATTTTACCTCTAAACGATAGTTGCTATCACTTGAAATAGCTTGTATATGTAGGTTTTGTGTTCTCATTTCGCAGGCAAAGGTAAGATTTTTGTTAAAAAAAAGCATATAAGTATCAAAAATTTATGCTTTACGACCTGAAAAAGTAATGAAATATTAGTTATACAGCATAAAAAAGTGCTCTGTATAGAGCACTCTCAATTTTTTATCTGTTTACTTTATGACCAATGACCGCTACCACCGCCGGTACCTAAAACAGTTGAAACAGATCCGGATTGGAAATGTCCTAATAAGTTAGAATGCTTGTCAAAAAACAATAAACTAGTATATACAGGAGTACAATTAAATTGAAAACTAACTGTATCCGAATATAATTTATTAATATCGTCAGTATAAACATCTCCGAACAAAGCTCCTCCTCCGGGTGAAGATACTCCTCCTGCATTTCCGTTAAAGGATTTCCCGTTTTTGATGTTGACCTGAAACTTCAGATAAAAGATCATGCTGGCTACACTACCATTTGCTCCGTATGAAGAAGTAGTAGCTGTTAAGCCTTTTTTTACAGATGCTATTGCTGCATCGTCCATTTTTCCTGCTGTTGCCACATGAAAATCATGTGCAATCATTTCCGGGGTTACTTGCTGCATTTCTGCAGTGCCGTTTTTTTCAGACATAACTTAAAATTTAAAATAGACCTACTCTTTTTGCTTTTCGGTTTCCGCATGAAGTAATTCTATAACAATATTACAACAGAAAAAGAACAGGGAGCAGAGGAGAAAAGCTTGTTTTGAGATACAGGTATAACTGCTTTATAAACAGGTTGTTTACAGGGGTTGTGTTTATAGGTTGTAGTCGCGGTTATTTTAAAGTTCGTATTCTTTTTGTCAGGTTTTTATATTTTTCACCTAAGGTCACTTTATGGTTTCCGGCTAAGATAACCAAGTTATCAGAAGGAACAATCTCAATGATCTTCTCTGTATTTACAATATAGTTTCGATGTGTCCGGCAAAAAAGAGTATTGTCCAGCATATCGAGGATCTTGGTTAAAGAGATCAGGATAACGAATTTTTCTTTTTCAGTGATAATGTTGCAGTATTTCTCTTCGACCTCAATATAAATGATATCAGCGATCAATACTTTTTTTAACGATTTACCTTTTTTAATGAATAAGTATTCGGTACTGATCACTGTGTCTTCCTCTTCACCCAAAAAAACATCGCTCTGAGCATAGAACTTTTCAATGGCAAGTTCTAGCGCATACAAAAGTTCCAGTTCGTTGAATGGTTTGAGCAGGTAACTGAACGGGTTTGTCAGTTTGGCGCGTTCAAATGTATGTCGGTCTGTAGAACTGGTCAAAAAGACAAAAGGCTTGGCCGAATTAGGAATAACGTTAATCGTTTCGGCAAAGGTGATCCCCTCCGGGATACCGTTTAAGTAAATGTCAATAATAACGATGTCGACTTTGTTGGCATAAAATAAAGCTAAAGCATCTTTATGGTTAGTAGCCAGGCCTACAACATTGTAACCATTCTCCTTTAATACAGTGATTAAGGCTTCACTTTCAGAAGGAGTATCTTCAACAACCAGAATATTTATGTTATCCATCAGACACGGTTTTAGGCAAAGATACAATCATTTTCGTTCCTTTTCCCAATTCACTTTCTATTGTGAATTTTCCTTTGTTCTTTTTGATCATCGATTTGCAAAGTTGCAGCCCTAATCCGCTACCTATTTTGTCATTGTTTTGCTTCTTTATTAATGAGATATCTTCTTTAAGAAGGTTTTCACGGGTGGTGGCATCCATGCCTAAACCGTTGTCTTCAATGATGAGGTCACAGTACATATCGTTTCGACTCCGGGTATAGATGTGAATGTACCCTCCTTCTTTTGAAAATTTAATGGCATTGTCCATCAAGTTCCTCAAAATGATCTTTAACGATTCCTGATCGGCATAGACCACTTCGCTTCGGGCAACATTATTTTCAAACTGAATCTCTTTTTCCTGTAACAGGGATTTGTAATTGAAGCTGATCTGTTCCACTATAAAGAACAAACGCATAGCGGTAATTTCAAAGAATGATTGCTGACTTTGTAATAATGCCCAGTGCAACAGGTTGTCCAGTAAATTATAGGTAGAATTGGCTATAGCGCTGTTCTGATGCAGTAGAAAGTCTAATTCATCCAGATTTTTAGTCTCTAAGTTCTTTAAAAGTTTGCTGTTACTTGTTTTTAAAGCATTGACAGACGAACGCAGATCGTGGCTAACGATAGAGAAAAGCTTGTCTTTAGTAGCATTTAATTCGTCTAATTTTTGCTTCTGAGCCAGTATGATCTTATTTGATTTTATTTTTTCAAGATAAAAATAAACTCCGGTGATCAATAAGACTAAGAGAACAATAGCCGAATACAGAAGCCCGTTCCTTTCAGCAATTTTAATTTTGTTCTCTGCCTGCAAAAGACTCACTTCTTTTTGCTTCTGTTTAACGGCAAATTGTTTTTCCAGTTGGGCAACTTCCCAGATCTTATTTTGGTCGTTCAAAGAATCTTTCCATTTTTCAAATTCTTTTCTGTACTGAAGCGATTGGAGAAAATCTTTTCGGTTTTCTTCCACTATAGCCATATTATAGGCTGTAGTATATTTTAGTCTGAAATCTTTTGTCTTTTGAGCGAGTTCATAGGCCTTTATAAAATAAGGAATTGCCTGATCGTCTTTGTATTGTTCGTAATAAAGATTCGCGATATCGCCGTAGGATCCTATCAGCATAATAGTGTCCTGTTCTTGTTCCTGTAGTTCGGTGCTGTTAAGCAAATAAGACTCGGCATTAGAAAACTGACCTAAATGAAGGTAACAGATCCCCAGATTGTGTTTTATAGTACTGGCTTTAATACCGTAGAGTTCAGGATTGCTTAATGCTTCCAGTTTTTTAAAATAAGGGATGGCTTTTTCCGATTCGTTGTTCTCTAAAGCTAATTCACCTAAAAGCATGGTTACCCGTTGGTAAAAAAAGAAACGGTTTGTGATATCGGATAATTCTTTTTGACTTTCTTTGAATAGTTTTTTTTCTTTGAAACTGAAGCCTCTGAAAAAGTGACAGTAATCGTTGATCGTTTTGTCTGAGCGGTTAGAATTGAGCTGTCTTATGGAATAGACCAGAGTAGAATCCCATTTCTTTTCTAAAAAGAAAGTATATGTTTTTTTAAAGTAAGGAGCATCAGATAAAGCCTTGCATTTTTTCTCAATCTCTTTTTCAAAGAGCAGATGCAGTTGTTTTTGAGCTTGCCCTTTAGCCAAAGGATGGACAACCAGAAAAAAGAGAATAAAAATCCTGAAAAACGTAAGATTCATTCGCATGCCGGATCAGATTTGGTGCTTTACAAAACGAATCGGCAAGTTAGCTAAATTTTGTGATAAAAAAACAGGCGGTCAAAACGGACCGCCTGTTTAAGCAAAATAAACTCCCTTCTATTATTAAGGTTGTACTGTAGTTAATGTTCCTCTGGATGTTACCGGATCTTTGTCACATACAAATGTTTCTATCAACTCCGGTTGTTTTTCTAATTTGATTTCAAAATTGATCTGAAACCCGTAAAAGGTGTCGGTCTCAACTTCAGGACCATAATAGTAAATATAAAATGCTGGCTGATCCCCCGTTGGATTGTCATATCCGACTGTGATTGAGGAAGGCTCAATGTTCTCTTGTGCAATAAAGATAACGGCACTGACTTGTAACGTGTTTTCTGCGGCAGTATAATAGGCCTGAACTAAAGGAGGAAGTGGTGTTGCCGGTCTTTTGTTTGTAAAAGTAATAACCGATTGCACTTCTTGTTTAGGGACAATTGCCGGTTTGGCTGTAGAAGGGATGATCTTAGTGTCTTCTCCTTTTAGCGCAGTAAAGTTTTGATTTGTTTCCATGGTGTTTTAATTGATTAATACGTAATTTAAAAAATACAAAAACATTTTTCGTTTAGGTTAAACGAATGCTAAGATAGCTTGTTTTTATTGTTTTATCACTTTTTGGGTCCATGTTCTTTCATCGGAAATAATACGGAACAGATACAAACCTGACGGCAGATCATGCATGTCAATTCTGTTTTGAGTTGTACTCAACTTTTGATCTTTTAATAAACGTCCGTTACTATCGTATATTTCCAATGAAGTGCCAGTAGTTGTTATATGTAACAGATCAACTATAATCTCATTACGGAACGGATTAGGATAAATAGTAACCTCTTTACCGTTAGCAGAGAATGTTTCGGTTCCTAAGGTTACAGTGGCTAATGCACTATCAGAAGGTATTGTACAGATCGCTGTTCCACCGATAAGAACCCTGAATAAATAGCCGTTAACCATTATCATGTTATTTCCGGAAACCGTTAAGGTATTTGTTGTAGAACCGGAAACATCAGGATTGGCAAAGTTATCGTTTAAAGCCATCCATGTACTACCTCCATCTGTGCTGACTTCCCATTGATAAGAAGTTGCGCCGGTCGCTGCAACGGTAAAAGTTAAGCTATCGGTTTCCGTGATAGTCTGATCCTGTGGTTGCGTTGTAACCTGAGGAGCAATTCCTAAAGGAGAGCCTGCCAACCAGTTAGAGGTGGCTCCTGTTAAAGCAAAGTTGACCAAGGTTCCGTTGTTTGCGTTTGCTGTAGCATCAGTTACTGTTGTAACAGTAGTATTATCTGCCTGATCAGAACCCTGATTGAATTTATAGTATGCTAATAAGCCGTTTTCAGTTCCTTGTAGTTCACAGTTCATGAAACCATTTAATTCAGTTTCAGAGCGAAGTGTGTTCCAGATTCTTAAATCGTCTATGGAGCCGGAAAATCCGTACGTTGAATTGGCTACTGCATCCTGAGGAGTTCCGATATATAAACTGCCGGTATTCAAGATAGGATCGCCGGAAGGATGTGTTGAATCTAAAACCCCATTGATGTAAAGACTTACTTCATTATTTACGGAATCATATGTAGCTGCTACATGAGTAAAAGTTGAAGAAGGAACACTCATAGTACTGGAATAAGTCGTTGAACCGAATCTTAAGACCAGTTTGTCACTTGAAAGAATCCAGAATGAGTATCCGTTATTGCTTGCCCAGTTATCTTTTCCGATAATACAATCATCAGTACCGGAGATCGCTCTGTAAATATAAGCTTCAAGAGTAAAATCATTATTGGCAAAATCAAAGATAGGATTTGCTCCTATAGCTATATAATCATCAGCACCATCAAAATTCAGATGAGTAGCGGGAGATAATACATTTACCACTAATTCCATTCTTTCACTCTCACAACCGTTGGCATTAGTGGAAGAGACCCAATAAGAAGTAGTTCCTAGAGTTGAAGTATCCGGTATCGGAGCAGTAGCACTTCCTGTTCCTCCTGTAGCACTTGTATACCATAATAATCCGGTTCCTCCTGTTGTAGCAGTTAAAGCTGTAGCTGTAGCGTTTTGATTATAGACCACAGGCGTTGCAACTGTAGGAGCAACAGGAACTGTAGATCCGGTTGTTACCGCAGAACCTGCTAACCAATTTGAAGTTGAACCTGTTAAAGCAAAATTAGTCAATGTTCCGTCATATCCATTTGAAGTGGCATCCGTTAGAGTAGTAACACTTGTATTGTCTGCCTGATCTATTCCTTGATTGAATTGGTAATAAGCTACTAAGCCTGATTCTGTTCCTTGTAATTCACAGTTCATAGAGCCATTAATTTGTTCAACTGTTCTTGCAGTAGTCCAAACGCGAACTTCATCAATATTTCCTGTGAAAAGCTCTGAACCACTAATTCTATTACCAATGTTAAATTGATTTGAAGTGGTTGGTAAACTTACAGAAGCAGCTTGAGAAGCGATTAAAGTTCCATTTGCATAAACATACATATTTGCTCCATCATAAACTGCAGCAATATGAGTCCATGTATTTAAGGGAACACTAAAAGGAGAATTTAAAAAAGTACCATTTAAAACAAATTGAATGTTGTTGTTATTTCTTACACGTAATAATACTTTATGATAAGCTCCATCATAATCTGTAATAATATTATTCCACCCATTTAAAACTGATGGATTAATCCATGCTTCAAATGTTAAAGCAGTTGCTCCATTTAAAGCAGTAGAGATTGAAGTTCCTAAGTTTACATAATCATTAACTCCGTCAAAATTTAAGTGAGTAGCTGGCGTTGGGACACTAACATAGGTTTTAAACCATAGATCATACGAACTGAAAGAAGAGCCGCTGCCATAATATAATGTTCCGCCGGTAAAAATATCTCCTGATGGTGCCAGCATGTTAACACTTCCGGTAATTCCTTCAAATTTTAAAGTATAGGTATTGCCGGCTGTGATATTGATCGTATTAGAGACTGAAATAACATATTCTCCGTCTCCGGATAGCTTGAAAGTGTAAAGTCCTGAGTACCTGCTACAACTCCTCCGTATCCGTCGCCGTTAATGATTGATAATCGGAAATCACCGGCTGCAAAATTATAGTTGCCTAAGTATACATTTACCTGAGCTAAAGTTCCTGTTAAGCCGGCAACAAATGACTGACCTACAGTTTGTCCGGAATTGTTTACCTGAAAACCTCCGCCTCCGGAGCCGGCAGGTGCATTGGATTGATCCAGTGTTTGTGCATTACTAACCAGTTGAAAAAAGGTTAGGATTAATAAAAGAAAGTAGTTTTTTTGCTTCATAATTCTACTGATTTTAAAATGATAAACGGTTAATAAATATTTCTTAATCGGGTGATTTCTAAAGAAAATCACGTATACAAATGTAGAAGAGGGCAGAGGGAAATTCTGAAAAAATGGAATGAAAGCAGGGTTTTTGGGGTATGAAACCGTATTTTTTCTGAACGGAAATGTAAGGCTGTTTAAATCGGGAGTTAGTTGTGCGGATAAAAACTTACAAATGCTGTTTGTTGCCGTATTGGTGGATAAAAAAAGAGTACTCATTCCTTTTTAAAGGATTGCAATTGAGTAGTGTAGTAGTTTTGGAATATGAATTTTGAAGTGAAACAAAATTTTTCGAATGGAGACCGGAAACCATTTTAAAACGGGGCGTAACCGAAAAGCCAGATGAGTAGGGACCAAAAACATCAATTATGAAAAAATATTTTTTAGCTCTTGCAGCCTGTTCGTTGTTCAGCTGTTTCAACACTACTCTAAAAGCGCAAACGGTAACACTTTCCGATGCTAATGTGGTTACTTGTAATTCAGTTAATGCTGTTTATGTCAGCGGAACATTAAGCGGACGAAAAGGAGTGCCGATAACGGCTTATTCGGTTTACCTGATCTACGGACCGAAGAACGAAACAGTTCAGATTGATACGGTTCAGTCAACTGGCGGTCAGTTCAGTTACATCGGATTAGTTCCGGACGGTACAACGATCACGGCACCTTATCAGGTTAAGGTAACTACGAACCGTGAGGTGAGTAGTACAGTCGCGGCTTCATCTTGTGAATAGTTTCAGTGTAATGTATAGACCTTGTTAAGTAATTTAATTCGCGAAACCTGTCCGGAATGTTGGTTAACTTTCATCGGGCAGGTTTTTTTCTATGGAAATGAAGCATGACTTAACTCCGGTATTGTTTCAATTCTTTTTCCAATTCTTGTTGAAAGCTGTGGTAGCTTTTTAGTTTTAATGCCAGTTTGGCCTGTTCCGGCAAGCCGTGTTTTTGCATTCCGTTTCGGGCTTTTCGCTTTAAGAATTCCATAAAAGCGGGAGAAGGTTTCTCGGTTTCCTTAGTATCCTGTTCCAGAAGTGTTGTTAAACGGGATAGTTTCAAACTTTTTTGATATTTTTCCTTGGACTGTTCCAGTTTTCGTTCCAGTACTTGTCGGTTGAATTGGTTTTCCAATAGTTCTAGCTCCAAGAAAGCAACATAAGCCTCTTTTTCAAAAGTTTCGTTGGTTGCCGATTGCAAAAGCGCTTCCTGTTTTTGGAGGTCATGGTAGAGCGTAACCAACCGAAGTTTGGCTTTTACAGGAAGTTCCCGCTGTCCTATTTCAAACATTCCTATTCTGCTTTTAGGGATCTTTAGCAACTGTGCGGCTTCTTCTTGTGTGAGTCCGAGCGCTTCCCGAAATTGGCGTGCTTCTTTCATGATCTGATAAAGGAATCAATTGTGATCTTTATTTATAAAACGATTTTTTAATCACATTATTGTGATTGTTTTGCTATAAAAGAAAAATAGATTACAAGTTGTTTGAATGAGAACCTGAAAAGTCTTTTTACAAGTGTTTCTTTTTGTTTTTGACCAAAATAGTTTTAAAGAGTATGAGATTTTTAAATTTGAGAATGCAAACTTTTGGATTCTATTGATTCATAGTAGTTGAGTTTATTATTTTTCAAAAATGACTTCATTTACAATAAATTGAGGAGGATCAAAAGGTTCTCTTTCATATTTATTAATATCAAAACCAGAACCAACTCTCCAAATATCAATTTCAGGATAAACTATTGACATCATCATTGCAATGAAAGTAAAAGGCTTTGGACCTAACGGAGCAATAATAATGTTATAATCATCTTTCAATAAATAATATAATGAAGTTAATTTCCTTTCCAAATATAAGAGATTATCAAAAGGATAAGTAATAATATTTTTATCTTGCTCTAAGATATTTGAATTATTATCTTTAATAGTTTGAACAAATCTATTGTCTAAAGCTGGGTTTGTATAAAAAATATAAGTTAATTTTGGATCTAATTGATCAATTATACCTTGTGCCTTATTTTGTTCATAACCCAAACATACAATAAGTGCTTTTGGTTTGTTATTAGGAATTCTATATTTTCCTGGTAAAGGCTGAATATCTGTATTTGGCTTTGGAGGTAATGGCTCTGAATAAACAGAAGGTGTATAACTAAAAAAAGTCCTAACTTTTTTGAAATCAATATTAACTTCAGATAAATATAGAATTATTGAATAATACCAAGATTTAGTCATACACGAATAATCAATAAAGATGTTTATTTCATCTTTTTTAATTGAACTTATTTTTTCTTTTAAAAAACCAACAACTTCGTTATGGTTATTAATTATTAATTCCTCAACTCCTTCAATATTTTCAATTTTTGAGTTTGGATAATAAAAAGAATATGCTTTAACTATGTCATTGTTTTCTTTAATTTGATTATATGCAGAAAGCTTTCTCCTCTCAATATTATTTGCAAATAAAAAAACATCTATAACAATGTCTGATATTTCATTTATGTCAATTTGTTTTCCAAATTTAACTTTCATACTTTTTGATTAAATAGGTTTGGTGAATTATCTATTTCACTTGCATTTATTATCGTCTTTAAGCCAATAGAAGAACTTTTTCTAATAGGCAGTCTATACTCAGGATAGTATAAATATGACAACTTAAATTTTTTATTCTTAACTTCAAAATCAAAACTTTCATCATCAGAATCAATTAAAACAAATGCTCCTTGAAAAATGCCTTTTTCTAAAAGAATTATGTAATCATTTGAATTCTCTAAATCAAATTTAAATGTTGTACTTGGTTCTGGATAGAATTTTCTCCCTAATACTTGATCTTGAAAATAATTACCAATTTTACTAATAAATTCATTAATTGTTAACGAAGAGTCTTCAAGTTTTACTGGAATGTTATTTATAGAATTAATAAAGCGTTTTGAAATATTAATAATTTCATCATACTGAATTGATAAATCTGTTTTTTCGATTGTAGTTTTTTGCAAAATTGAATTGGTCAAACCAATTAACCATCTAGGGTTTCCTTCACATATTTTTGTTAAAACTTCAATACCACTGAATAATTCGACTGCTTTTTTTCTAGTTCTTAACTTTGGTTTATCTGAAGTTAAAATATTTGATTCAATAAAAAAATTCCTAAAATAAACATAGGGTTTAATTTTTCTAAAGACCGAATCTTTTTGTAATGTTGCTTTTGGAATTGGATTTTTAGGATCTATGTCTTTAGAAATTAAATAATTTTTAAAAGACTGATCTTTAGATATAAGTTCTTTAATTTCTTGTATGTAAGGACTATCAAGATTATAGCTTTCATTTACTTTATCATCTAAGTACATATAATTTCCTCCAAAAAATTTTTTCGAATCTCTTGTATTATGCTTTTCAAATAACAAGGATTCAATTAATTCTTTTGAAAATTTCTCATTTGATCTCAAGTTCCACATTTTTATACAATCAAAATCATTACCCACACTTGGAGAATATTCATCTTTAAAAATTTTTTCAATTTCTTTTGGTAAGATTGGACTAGAACTAATTTTATATAAAATCTTTTGATTATTTCTACTTCTTAATGATTTGTATAATTTATCTTGTAACCAAGACGGTGCAAATTCTAATTCATCAAAACATAATGCCCACTTTTTTTCACTAGATATATTATAAACTCTAATAAATTTATCTATAACTAAAGATAAGGAACTGTCAAAATTTAGATTAAAAAAATCATAGTTTGGTATATCCTGTTCATTATCATAATTAAAAATTACATCTTGAACTAATTGATTAACAAAGTCTATTCTTTTTAATATAGATTCTTTTACAAATTCTAACTTTGGTATAGTCTTTTCTAATTTCCAATTATCAATTAAAAAATTTGATAATTCAATCTCTTTATCTAGATTTTCTTCATTTAATTCATATTGTATTATGTTTAAAAATGTATTGCATAGTGAAATAAAAACATTACTATTTACAGAAAATTTTGAAATTTTATCAGCAAAATTCCCAAACTTTTTAAGTTGTTCATCGTAAGCTTGTTCTTTTACATCCCAATAGACATCAGTTGAAATGTAAACCGCATAAAAAGGAATATTACTTTTTATGTCATTTGCTTTTTCATGTTTCCAATTATGTAAAGCAGGTAAAGTTAACATTTTCATTAAAGTTGTTTTCCCGCAACCTCTAGCTCCTAAAATAATAGAATGTCTGTTTTTAATTAAAGCTTCAAAACTCTCAGAAAAAATAAATTTTTCTGCAACCTGCTTAGGTTCAAGATATCTAGCATTATATGTATTGTAAAAATTACTCATTGTATTTTAAATAACATTTTTGGAAAATTAGAAATATGCGAATCCGGTTTAAGGCTTTCGTCTAACAATTTGCTTGTTAAATTTTCAATTTCATTAGGTATTAAATATTTGATTTCAGGAACACTATTTTCAATTTCTTCCCATTTAATATATAATTTTTCCCCTATTAAAATTTTAATTTTTTTTACCAAACAATCTATTGTCAATTTATTTCCAAAACCTGCATGTGGTGCAAAACCAGTTTGATCAAAATTTTGAATCCATCCTTGTTTTGAAAAATATGTCCATGAAAAAATTTCACCTTTTACTTCATCTTTTTTTTCAATTTCAATAATATGAAAATAATTTCTTGAAGATGTCCATTTCAAATTTGTAACAGAAGAAAAACTTCCAGATGCAAAAATTGGTATTCTATAATCAATCTTTGATAAAGGATGGTATCTCAATAAAGGATGATGCTTGTGTCCATGAATTATTAAATCAAATTTAAACTTACCTAAAACTTCTAATAACTTTTCGGAATTTATTATCTTATCTTCTTCTCCCAAATCTAAAACAGAATGATCTATAGGATGATGATGAGTCAAAACAATTTGAATTTTATTATCACTTATTTTAGCCATATGCTCATCAATAAAATTTATCATATTCTCATCTATCTCACCACTTTTAGCAGAAACTTTATTATAATGAAAATGACAACTATTAATTACTAGAACTCTAAAATTTTCTCGTTCAACAAAAGCACAACCATTTGCCCAAAAATCTCTTCTACTATTTTCATCTCTTAAAGGGAAATTTTTTTTTATTCCTCTAGCATTTTTAAGACTATAACTAGAATAATTATTATATGAATCTATATCATGATTTCCAAGAGTTGCAATTACTTCCTCAGAATTAAAAATACTTTGAATTTCTAGTACATAATTCCATCCAGAAATAAAACCTTGTAAATTAGATTTATTAGTAAAGTCACCTGGACAAATTATAAGATCTACCTTTTCGTCTTTTAAAACACTAGCTAGACTCTCAATTGGGTGGTCATTTTCTCTCAAAGAATCCGTATATAAATACGTGTCATCCATTATTAAATTATTATCTAACTTAAATTCTTTAGGGTGACAATGTAAATCACTAACTACAGCAACTCTTAATTTTCTTTCAATCATTAAAATTTAATTAATTATGTACTAAGACAACTTCTTCAACAACCTTATTTGCTATTAAAAGTTCATTTAATTGTTTTTTGTTTGAATTATTATTAATAAATCTTTTCACTACAACCCTATTAATTTCATAATCTGAATATAATTCGTCGAAAAAATGGTCTTCATTTTCTTTAGTCCTAACATCAGAGTTACTCAAAATCCAATTACATTTTTTTAAATCTAATTCTTTGCAAAAATCTCTTAAGCGAATTTGCTCATTATCATTAAAGGTTGTGTGTGTGTAATTAAAACTAGAAACTTTATTAATTGGTTTATATGGAGGATCTAAATAAAATAAAGTTTGATCATCTACATATTTTAAACATTTATTATAATCACCACATAGTATCTTCACTTTTTTCAGCATTTTACTTACATTTAGTATATTTACTTCATCACATATTAATGGTGTAATATAACTTCCTATAGGAACATTAAAATTATTATTTTTATTAACCCGATACAATCCATTAAAACAAGTTCTATTAAGGAATATAAAAAGTGCAGCTTGAGTAAGATTGTCTGAGCTTCTCAAATTAAACAAAGAACGTTGATTCATATAGAATTCTTTTCTACTATCTTTATCTTTTTCAAACGAATAAAATTTCTCTTGATAAACTTTTAAAATTTCTATTAATTCATTTGGAAATTTTTTAATTACTTTATAAGTATTGATTAAATCTGAGTTAATGTCGTTAATTATAATCCTTTCTATGTTTGAATAGTTGTTTAACATCCAAAATAAAACGGAGCCACCTCCTACAAAAGGCTCAATGTAAGTTATATTTTTATTCTCAAAATTTATAGGTAAGAGCTTCTTAATTTCAGGTAACAATCTACTTTTTCCTCCTGCCCATTTCAAAAAAGGTTTTGCTTGCATTATATACTTTTAGCTAATATATCAAATTTAATTAATTTAGAAAAAAATCATTTTCTTCCCATTCCACTACTAAAACTATCCATAAACTTTATATTTAAACTTTTATGAAATAAGTTTTCTTCTTTTGAAAAAAAACATTTGTAATATTTTCCTTTCAAATTTAACAAAAAACATTTCCAAAAAACAGGTAAAAACACCCTTTTTAAATGAGTTTTTTTAGCAAATAGGGGTTTTGTTCGGTATTTGTTCGGAAAAGCATGCGAAAAACCTACTAATTACCGAACAAGTACCGAACAAAACCCGAGTAAAACCCTAATAAATAGTCATAGTCGCTATTTAAAGCTTTTTAATTTAATCCTCTCTACTACCATCATCTGCCATTCGCACCATTTTAGGCGTAAATGTAGCGACTACCTCTACTAAAGCTTCTTGGTTTGCCATCACTTGGTTGATGTCTTTATACGCCATAGGCGCTTCGTCCAGTCCGGCACCAATTAAAGTTACGCCATGATCTTTTAAAATGGCTTTCATCTCATTTCGGGTAATGTTCTTAATGGCTTGTGTTCTGCTCATTTGTCTTCCTGCACCATGTGATGCGGAATGTAAGGCTTCGGTTTCCCCTTTTCCACGAACCAAAAATCCCGGAGCGGTCATACTTCCCGGAATGATTCCCATCACACCTTCTGCGGCTGGTGTTGCTCCTTTTCGGTGTACGATCACTTCTTCGCCGTTATGGATCTCTTTCCACGCAAAGTTATGGTGGTTCTCTACTTTGGCTAAAACGGTTGCTCCTAACGCTTTGGCTATTTTGTTATGAATCACTTCATGACAAGCCGAGGCATAATCGCCTGCTAAGTTCATAGCCATCCAATATTCCTGACCTAATTCGGTATCCAAACCTAAATAGGCTAAGTTTTTTGCCTTTTCCGGAAGTTTACAGTTTGCTTTGGCCAATTTGGTATAATGTCCGGCAATTGTAGCACCAAAACCTCTGGAACCCGAGTGTGTCAACAAAGCGACATATTTTCCTTTCGGGATGTTTAACACGGTATCTTCTTTTTCAAATTCAATGATGCCAAACTCTACAAAGTGATTTCCGCCACCGGAACTTCCCAATTGCGACCAGGCTTTGTCTTTTAACTCTTGTATGAATTTGCTGTTCGCAAAGTCTTTACGTTCCAATACCTCATGATCGGCTTTGTATTGTCCGTGAAATCCATGTCCGGCTCCGAATTTAGTATGTGCGACCAATTCTCTTTTGAATTTGGCTTCGTTCTCGAAATAAAAGAACTCCGGAATATCATACACCGACAACGCCATTCTACACCCGATATCTACCCCAACTCCATAAGGAATGACCGCATTTTTAGTGGCTAAAACACCGCCTATTGGCAATCCATAGCCTTGATGCGCATCGGGCATTAAAGCTCCGGCAATGGTAACCGGTAATTGCATGGCTATTTCCATTTGTTTTCTTGCTCCTTCTTCAATATGGTCTTCACCATACATCACAAAAGATGATGGATTTTCATTTAATGCAATATAATCTTCCGGTTTTTCATTAGCTTTTTCAATAATGGCTTGCGCTAAAGCTCCAAATAATGCATGATCTAAAAAATCATCCGGTTGCGCCAAAACCTTTTCATAGTTCTCCAACATTTGTTCTTTGGTAAAACCGGTTCTCTTACGGTTGCATTTTAAAGCGATTCCTATTAAACTTCCTTCTGCATATCCTAATGCTAATAAATCGTTTCCGTTGATTGCTGTGTTCATAATCCTAAATTTAATTCGTTTTTTTTGCAAGCCCAATGTATTCCCCCGACACATTGGGCATACTGCCCTTTGTTTGATGCAACAAAGGTTTTACCTAAGTACGCAATTATTTTACGTTAGACTGTTTTTTTTATTATTTTGTGACCTTAATGAGACTCGAACTCATATTCCCTCTCGGGCATTACGGCTGTAAATACGCTTCCCTACTTTTCCTTACAATTTCGGTGCATCTGTAAACTCTACCCATTAGTCCGCGCAGGTCTAATCGGAATATCCGTAAACTCAATGGTAAGTAATATTTTGCCACCGGCTTTTCCTTTTAAGCTACAAGGTCATTTTTTATTTTAAAAGAGGTAATATTTAGGAATGGTTTAAAATTCTTTGGACGAAGGAACCATTTCCTGACGACACTCTTTTTTTAAGAGCAATTATCTATAAGTGATCTTTTAGGACTCGAACCTAATTACATCAACCAACGAAGTAACACTTATAAACGGCATCTTATATATGAAAAAGTAATAAATGGCAAGAGTAGCGTTAGATTTTAAGTCGAAGTAGCTCTTGCACACGACATTTTCCATTATTGTTAAAAGAAGTAAAGGCGATAAAAGTGTATATAATAAGCGGGGCTTGTCTTTGCCAGAGTCGAACTGGATAGCCTTGCCGGTTTTACGACTTCGCTATTCCTCCCCTAAAATGAGACGAAGGAACTTTTATCTACGACATTCTTTTATAATTCTAAACAAGGTAAAAGGCAATAAGTGACTAATCGTGCTCTACCACTGAGCTACTCTCCCGTATAAATTGATATGGATTTGTGGAAGAGACGGGATTCGAACCCGCGACCTCGTCGTTAAAAGCGAAGTAGCACTTATCTACGACACTTGTTTGTATTTTTAATTTATCAATGAACGAATTGTTTTGCAAAGGTTTTAAACTACTGCGTAATTATTTTACGCAGTAGTTTTTATAGCTTAATCTGATTGATATATTCCAGAGCATTGTTTTGGTTTTCCAAAGCATGCAAGATATCAAATACTTTATCTGACCAACCTGCGATCAGATGCACATCATTTCGTCGAATATCAAGTGGTGTATTTCCATGACCTGCCAGATCAAACAAATACAGTTTAGCACTTGGAGCTATCTTTTTATAACGATTCCATGAATCTGCAAATGAATGATGCGTTGCATTGCTGTTCCATAGCTGTACATCTGTAAATAACATTACTTTATCTACTATTTCATTTCTTCGGATTAGGTCTTCTATCACTAAATAACCATTAGTGGAATAACCTACCTCACCTTCTCGTCTGTAAAAAATATCAATGTTAGACAAGATGCCGGCTTTAGGCATACTGATGGATTTCCAAGTATCTCCGAACATACCGCTGATTACATTTTTACATCGACTCTGCATTAACATTCCTAACATCAGACCTATGTCATAAAGCAATACTTTACTTTTTGAAGAGATCGGATATTGCATAGAACCGGAAACGTCGCAAGCGATCACTACCGAGGTATTACTGTCAAACCCTTTAATATTAGCCGCACTAACCTTAACCGCTTGTTCTAAAGCTTCTAAAACAACAGAGGTATGACCCGAGTAGATTGTTTTAACTTCTCGATAAGCAGCTAAAAAACGGAACGGCAATTGTTTTGAAGCGGCAACAGCTTTTTCATTTGCAAGGTAATGACACACTTTTTCGATATGAGCACCCGAAACTTTAGCTTCTAAAATATTTCTCAGATTGCGTAGCAGAGCCATATAGCCTACTTTATTGCTATCGATCAGTTCTTCCCATTTTTGAGTAACTGCTCTTAATCTTTCGGCTTCAGTACGGAAACGTTGTTGCCCTAATTGCGACAATTCTGTTTCCCAAGTATAAGGCGTTGGTAACGTATCCGAAGCGATCTTGTTAAAGATCAACTGCTGTGCCTCATCTTTAGCTTTAGGATGTGTTAAAAACAAAGCGTCTTTCAACGAAACCCGCCCTTTACGGTTGTACTTTGCAAATTGATATTCATCAAATCGATTGAATGAAGTAGCCACACCTTTCTGGAGCTGTTTAGACAAACGATTTAGTCTTTTTGTTCCGGTTCTTGCATTAGCCATCTGATAATAAGCCAGTAACTCGGTGATCTCATCAGCACGTTGAATAACTTGGACGATCATTTTGCTGATTAAAGAATCTCCCGAATAAATTTTAGCTAATTCTACAACCAATACTAACGGAACAGAACGCAGATGCATTTCATTACGGGCATATATTGCAAGTTTAGCAACAAAAAACGGATTACACTTTTGAATCAAACCTTTAATTCTTTTCAAACGCTCAGAGTCTTTTTCATAAAATGAAGTGCTTAGACTCGTAGTTACTACAGCAGAATACAATTCATATTCAGGATTCAACTGAAAAGCCGTTGAGTGTTCGTAATTAACGGTTTTGTTTTTCTGTCTTGTTAAAAAATTAAATTTCATCTTTTTTCGGTTTTAAAAATTAAACACTGATAGTTGTTTGATTTCAACAAGGCAAAGATTCAAAACATACTGCGCAATTATTTTGCGCAGTACTAAAAGAATTGTATTTTTGAAAAAATAACGGGTATGGATCTTCGGGAAATATTTACGCAATTAGCTGTAAGGATAGGTTTTACTTCTGTGGAAATAAAGGGCTTGTGGAATGATTTAGAAAAAGCATATACAGCTAAATCCAGGCAGTATCATAACCTGACCCATTTAGAAGAAATGATCGAGGCGTTTGAAAATGATCGGGCGCACTTGCAACATCCTGACGAAGTGTTGTTTGCTATTTTTTTTCATGATTTCATCTATAAAACCACTCGTAAGGACAACGAATTGCAAAGTGCGGAGTATGCCGTTTCTCTATTGCAACCGCAGCATCATATGAACAAAACACTGGTTTTTGATATGATTGTTGCTACGCAACATCACCAACATAACGAAGAAGAGGATATTAACTGGCTGATTGATTTCGATCTGAAAATACTGTCGAAAAGTTGGGAAGATTATCAAGTGTATTGCGGTCAAATTCGAAAAGAATATAAAATATATCCTGATATTTTGTATAAACCGGGACGCAAAAAAGCTTTGGAACATTTTCTGGAGCATGAATTCATTTACCAAACGGAAACTTTCCGAAATCGATACGAACAACAAGCGAGAACAAACATTCAAAAAGAAATTAATCTATTGTAAACATGGCTCAAAATAAAAACGCATTGATTCGCTATAAAACCATTGACAAATGTTTGCAGAACCAATACCGTCAATGGACATTGGAGGATTTGATCGAGGCTTGTAATGAGGCTCTATACGAATATGAGGGCAAACAAAATCCGGTGAGTAAGCGTACCGTACAATTGGATATCCAGATGATGCGTAGCGAGAAACTGGGCTATAACGCTCCTATTGAAGTGTATGATAAAAAATTCTACCGCTATGCTGATGAAGAATATACGATAACCGATATTCCGTTGACGGAAACGGATATCAATGTGCTGACGGAAACGGTTTCGATGTTGAAACAGTTTAAGGATTTTTCGCTTTTTGCAGATGTTTCGGATATTTTACAACGTTTGGAGGATAAAATCTATGCGGAAAAGTCCGATAGTAAGCCGATAATTCATCTGGAAAAGAATGAGAAACTGAAAGGCTTACATTTTTTAGATACGATCTATCAGGCGATTGTTAAAAAGGTTGTTTTGGTGATCACCTATAAGTCGTTCAAATCAAGAGAAGAAAGAACATTTCGCTTTTATCCGTTGGTGCTGAAAGAATACAACAACCGTTGGTTCCTGATAGGGAAGCGGACCATGAAGCAACCGGTGGTCAATTTAGCTTTGGACAGGATCATAGCGATCGATTATGATTTTCAGGCCGAGTTCATCCAAGTCGATTTTGATGCGGAGGCTTTTTACAGGAACGTAATTGGGGTTACGGTCAATACGGGATTACAACCTAAGGCGATCCGCTTGTGGATTGACGCATATAATGCGCCTTATGTGTTGACTAAACCTTTGCACCATACACAGCGGGTATTACAGCAAAATGAAGACGGCAGCATTATTGTTAACCTGTTCTTGATCGAGAATTATGAATTAGAACGAGTACTGTTAGGCTTCGGGGATGGGGTAGAGGTACTGAAACCGGAACGCTTGCGAAAGACCATCCGTCAGAAACTGGAAAGTGCTTTGAAGCGCTATGAAGACGAAAATCTGTTGCCGGAGAAATAAAAAAAGAGGCTGTTTCAAAAGTATTTTGTTATCAATCTGAACTGGTTTCAGATTCTACAAATTGAATATCGGTCTTTTTAGATTCTGAAATACTTAAAATGACAGATATTTTACTTTTGAAACAGCCTCTCGGGTATTTGAATTAACGGATTAAATTAACCTTTAGGATCTTCTTTTTTCTTTTCAATTGGTTTTTTGTCTTCTCTTGGAGGACGAGGTAAAAGTACTTTTCTTGAAACTTTAGGTTTTTTCGTTTTCGGATCCAAACCTAAATATTTAACTTCCAGTTCATCACCTTCTTTTAAGATATCGCTAACTTTTTCAACGCGTTTCCAGTCCAGCTCAGATACGTGAAGTAAACTGTCTTTTCCCGGAACGAATTCAACGACAGCACCGAAATCTAAGATCTTAGTAACTTTTACTTTGTAAATCTCTCCTTCAACAGGAGCAAAGATCTGATTCTGGATCGATTTTATAGCTTTATCCATTCCGTCCTGATCAGTACCTAAGATCTCAATAATACCGAAATCTCCTTCTTCGTTAATAACGATAGTGGTTTTAGTATCGGCTTGTAATGCCTGAATGTTTTTACCACCCGGACCGATAACTGCACCGATATAGTCTTTCGGAATATCAAATTTGATGATTTTAGGAGCTTTAGGCTTAACCGTAGTGTTAGGTTGTGCAAGAGTATCAGTGATCTTACCTAAGATATGCATACGTCCGTCTTTAGCCTGAGCTAAGGCTTGCTCCATAATGTCATATCGCAATCCTTCGATCTTAATATCCATCTGACATGCCGTGATACCGTCAGCAGTTCCTGTTACTTTAAAGTCCATGTCTCCTAAGTGATCTTCATCTCCTAAGATGTCAGACAATACGGCAAATTTATCACCGTCAGTAATTAAGCCCATAGCAATACCTGAAACCGGTTTTGCGATCTGTACTCCGGCATCCATTAAAGCTAATGTTCCGGAACAAACCGTTGCCATTGACGAGGAACCGTTTGATTCCAATACTTCAGAAACCACACGGATCGTATAAGGACAATCAGCAGGGATCATGTTCTTAAGAGCACGTTGTGCTAAATTTCCGTGACCTACTTCTCTACGGGAAGTTCCTCTCAAAGGTTTTGCTTCACCGGTTGAGAACGGAGGGAAATTATAGTGTAAATAGAATTTTTCTTCACCTTGTTCAGATGGCAGGTCAATAACATTAGCTTCTCTTGAAGTACCTAATGTTACAGTAGCTAAAGCCTGAGTTTCTCCACGTGTAAAGATTGCCGAACCGTGTGCAGAAGGCAAATAATCTACTTCGCACCAGATCGGGCGTATCTCAGTAGTTTTTCTTCCGTCTAAACGAATTCCTTTTTCAAGGATCACATTACGTACGGCTTCTTTCTGAACTTTGTAGTTATATTTAGCAACCAATTCTGCTAAGTTTTCATTTTCGGCGTATTCTTCTTCCGTATACAAAACAACAACTTCTTCTTTTACAGCAGCAAATTTTTCACCGCGTTCTTGTTTTGAAGAGGCTTCCTGAGCAATTGCATAGTATTTGTCATAAGCAGCTGCTTTCACTTTTGCTTTTACAGCTTCATCTTCCGCTTCGCCTTCATACTCTCTGTAAGCAGGAGTACCTATCGCTGCTCTTAATTTTTCCTGAGCTTCGATCTGACCTTTGATCGCTTCGTGTGCAAATTTGATCGCTTCGATCATTTCGGCTTCAGAGATCTCTTTCATTTCGCCTTCTACCATACATACAGAATCTTTAGAAGCACCGATCATCATATCGATGTCTGATTGCTCTAATTCTTCGCGATTAGGATTAATGATCAATTGACCGTTAACTCTACCTACACGAACTTCTGAAATAAGATTGTAGAAAGGAATGTCTGAAACAGCTAATGCGGCTGATGCAGCTAAACCGGCTAAAGCATCCGGCATCACATTTTCGTCATGAGACATCAATTGGATCATAACTTGTGTTTCGGCATGGTAATCATCCGGAAATAACGGACGTAATACACGGTCTACTAAACGCATGGTTAGGATCTCCTGGTCGCTTGGGCGTGCTTCTCTTTTGAAGAAACCGCCTGGGAAACGACCTGCTGCGGCAAATTTTTCTCTGTAGTCTACAGTCAACGGTAGAAAATCTACTCCCGGATTGGCCGTACGGGCAGAAACTGCAGTTGCAAGTAGCATGGCATCGCCCATACGAACCACGACAGAACCGTCTGCTTGTTTGGCTAGTTTACCTGTTTCGATAGTGATGGTTCTTCCATCACCCAAATCGATAATTTCTTGGGTTACTTTAGGAATCATAAATTGTAATTCTTAATTAAACAAAGGGTTTAGTTGTGTTGTTGCGTGTTGTTGTTAGTTGTTTGAAACCCAATGAAAAACCAAACTTTTTTCTGTCTTTATTTGTAAACAAAAAGGGGCGCAGAGCCCCTTATGTTGATTATTTTCTGATTTTTAATTCTTTGATAATCTCACGATATCTGTTGATATCTTTTTTCTTTAAGTAGTCTAAAAGACTTCTTCTTTTACCTACTAATTTTACTAGCGAACGCTCAGTGTTGTAATCGTGACGATTTTTCTTTAAGTGTTCTGTTAAGTGGTTGATTCTGAAAGTGAATAAAGCGATTTGCCCTTCAGCAGAACCTGTGTTTTCAGCTTTTCCTCCGTGTTTTGCGAAGATATCAGCTTTTACTTCTTTAGTTAAATACATGCCAATATTAGTTAATGATTTTTATGTACAATTGAGATGATCTCAATTCGGGTGCAAAGATAAACTTATTTTTCTATAAAACAAATACTTACTCAAATAATTGGGCAACTTGTTCATTTACAAATTCTAAGAATCTTTCGTCCTGATCCGTAAAAGGATCAATAACATGAGAATCAATGTCTATTTGTCCGATGTTAACGCCGTTTACAAAAAGAGGTACTACAATTTCAGACTTTACCGTTAGGCTACAAGCTATATAGTTGTCTTGTGCTTTAACATCAGGAACTACAAAATTCCGGTTCGATTCGGCAACTTGTCCGCAGATCCCTTTTCCGAACGGGATTACAGTATGATCGGTAGGAGCGCCCACATAAGGACCTAAGTGCAATGTTTTAGTCTCTTGTTGTGCAAAGTAAAAACCGACCCAATTGTAGTAAGGAATAGTATCGTGTAAGTACTGACAAATTTTCAATAGTTTTTTATCCTTGTTTCCTTCTTCGGTAATGATCTTTGTTATTTCCGGTTTTAAAGTTTCAAAATCCATGTAAACAATTTTTTTGCAAAATTATTTATAATGAAGTAAGGAAAATATATATTTTTGTTAAAAAAATCGGTGAAGACACTTTTAGTCCAATACAAACCCTTCTTTCTTTTTTTAATCAGGTTTTTAGTTTTTTACTTTGTCTGTACCTTCGTGTACAAAATGTATCTTAATCAATATAATCCGGATTTGAATGAAGTAGATGGTATTTCTCAGGTCGTTGCAGAACAAACAGGTCATGTTTTGAACCTATTCGGGCATAATGCCGAAATTGTGAAACATGAAAACGAACCTTCTGTAAAAATACTATATAAAGGTGTCTATGTTTCCAGGATTATAGAAGGGTGTAATGCAATAAGTATAATTATTTTATTTGCTGCATTTGTTTTTGCTTTTTCAAGTGGTTTCAAACGTACTTTTTTGTTTATTGTTTCAGGGGCCGTATTAATTTATATACTCAATATAATCAGAATAGTACTTTTGACGTTAGCCTTGTATTATAAACCCGAATATGAACGCATATTGCACGGAACTGTTTTTCCGTTGTTTATTTACGGAGCGGTTTTTCTGTTATGGGTGTTTTGGGTGACAAAAGTTTCGGGGTATGCCAAAAGAAATATTACTGAGTAAGAAAAATATAGCAGGTATTACAGGTCTTCTTTTACTCTTAGTAGGAGTAAGGGTGTTTGAAGATGCCCTTTTCTATGATCCATTCATTAACTTCTTTAAAACCGAATTTCAGCATCAGCGTTTACCTGATTTTGATGCGGTGCAGTTGTTTTTAGGGCTGTTGTTCCGCTATTCAGTAAACACTGTCCTTTCTTTAGGTATCCTGTGTCTTTTGTTCAGACAAAAACAAATCCTTGTGGTTTCTTTCTGGATGTATGTTTTATTTTTTATTTTGTTGAGTATAGCTTTCTTCTGGCTTCTTCGATATGATCCGGATTATATGATGTTGTTTTACGTAAGAAGGTTTTTGATCCAACCTTTATTTCTTGTTTTGTTCATTCCGGCGTTTTATTATCAGAAATTTGCAAAATAATTTGTACATTAGGATTTCTATTCGCACGTAATGAAAATCAAAAAATATTCCGGAGAGGAAGTCCAGTTTGATCAGGAAAAACTGATCCGTTCCTTAATGGCATCCGGAACAACCAGAGAGATAGCTTTAGAAGTGATCAACGAGATCACGCCTAAATTGTATGAGGGCATTTCGTCCCGAAAAATTTTCAGATTGGCCTTTCAACGATTAAAGAACAGATCAAAAGCTACTGCAGCCCGTTACAATTTAAAATCGGGAATAAAGGCTTTGGGACCTGCAGGGTTTTATTTTGAAAAGTTCATTGCCCGTATATTCGAATTAGAAGGATATCAGGCACGAACCAATGTTTTTGTGGAAGGGCGTTGTATTTCGCATGAATTGGATGTGGTGATAAAGAATGGCAACCATGTAGCTATGGCGGAATGTAAATTCCATAGCAATCAGGAGATAAAGACCGATGTTAAGGTGCCGATGTATATTTTGTCGAGATTCAATGATGTGAACCAAAAGAGGTATGATTTTTTTTCGGGAGGAAGTGATATGATCTCAAAATGCTGGTTGGTGACCAATAATAAGTTCACAACAGATGCACTCGACTTTGCAAATTGTGTCGGTTTGTCCTTAATGAGTTGGGATTATCCGGAAGGGGAAAGCCTTCGGGACAGGATCAATAAATTTAATGTATACCCTATAACATGTTTGACTACATTGACGATGGCGGAAAAAGAGATCCTGCTCATGCAGGATGTGTTGACGGTGTATGATCTGATGCATTTCGGGAAGGCTTTTTCTGTTTTGAAGTTAAGTCAAAGCCGAATGAAAAATGTCAAACAAGAATGTACTCAACTTTTAAATCGTTAGCAGATGAAGATTCATTTTTTAGGCGGAGCCGGATCGGTTACCGGATCCAAAACAGTATTGGAAACAGAAGAACTCAATGTGTTGATTGATTGTGGTTTGTTTCAGGGATTGAAGAATCTAAGGGAGCTCAATTGGGAGCCTTTGCCTTTTTTGCCGGAAACTATTGATTGTGTTATTTTAACACATGGGCATTTAGATCATTGTGGTTGGTTACCGCTATTAGTCAGACAAGGGTTTAAAGGAAAGATCTATTGTACATTACCTACAAAAGGAATTACGAAACTGATCTTGTGGGATAGTGCCAAGATTCAGGAAGAAGAAGCTGAAAAGGCGAATAAGGAACATTATTCAAAGCATGATCCCGCTAAACCGCTTTATACGGTAGAAGAGGCCGAAAAGGTATTTCCGATGCTAAAGGTTGTAGATCCGAATGAAGAAGTTTACTTGTCAGATTCCGTATATTTTGAATTTTTCTATGCATCACACATTTTAGGAGCTTGTTCAGTTTCTCTGACTGCTGAAGGGAAAACATTTGTCTTTTCCGGGGATGTAGGACAAGACGATGATGTGCTGCTATTTCCACCTGTAAAACCTAAAAAGGCTGATTATGTTTTTCTGGAAAGCACTTACGGAAATCGTTTGCATCCTAAAACAGATCCTATGTTTGATCTGGAATTGATTATCAATAATACGTATCATAAGAAAGGAAATGTTGTTATTCCGAGTTTTGCAGTCGAACGGGTACAAACAATGATGTATTTGCTCTGGCAATTGAAAAAACAAGGAAGAATTCCTGATATTCCGTACATTATTGATACTCCGATGGGGATTGACGTATTGCAACTGTTCATTGATAATAGAAAATGGCACAAACTGAATCAGGAAGAATGTGTGGAAATGTGCAGAATGTTTACATTGATCTCTGATTACAAAGATACGATTGAAACAATATATGATGATCGTTCTAAAGTGGTTATTGCTGCCAGCGGAATGGTTACCGGCGGCAGAGTGTTGTCTTACCTGGAACGCTATATAAAAAGACCGGAAACTACAGTTGCTTTAGTGGGGTATCAGGCAGAGGGAACCAGAGGCCGAAAATTACTGGAAGGAGCTAAGGAAATAAAAATGTATGGTAAATATTATCCGGTTGAGGCAACAGTTCTTTCTGTTGAAGGTTTGTCGGCTCATGGAGATCAGGCAGATCTGTTGAATTGGCTTTCTGATCTGGAAGAAAAACCGGAAACGCTTTTTTTGGTTCATGGCGAAAATGAAGCTGCTGATGAATTAAGGGTAAAAGTAGAAGAGCATTATGGTTTTCATGTAGTTGTTCCGAGTAGAGGGCAAGTGATTGAAATTTGATTTTTTGTAAAGTAGCAATAAAAAAATAAGTACTTTTGCCGGATGAGGCTAAAAAAAGTAATAAGTGCAGTTTTATTGTTTCTGATCCTGTTCTCTAATTTAGGGTTAGCTGTAAATGTACATTATTGCCATAATAAAATGGCTTCGGTCTCTTTGGGGTATCAGGTTGAAGAAGCTTGTGTGATAGAGGAAAAAGACTGTTGTGCAGCTCAAAAAGATCATGAAGACTGTTGTTCAGATTCAGTTGTAAAAGCAGAGAATGAAACAGCTACTGTTTTAGCCCGGTCTCATCAATCGGAATTATCGTTTTTTGTTCTTTCAACTGTTTGTATTCCCGATTTTTTCTCTGTTGCAGAAACGATTGTTCAACAAAAGTGGTTCTGTTTTTACTGTGATTCCATGCACCACCGCTTTATAAGTTGTATTGTCAATACCTTTTTTATGTCTGAGTTTTAATGTTATTCGTTTTTAAAAATTCTTAACTAACATTAAAACATGATTCTTTATGTACAAAAATATCTTGTTTTTGTTACTGCTTATTTCAGTATCCGGTTGGTCACAGACTGAAATTAAAGGAAAAGTAGTAGACGAAAATAACCAACCCCTTTTAGGAGCCAATGTATTTTGGTTTAATACGTCGGTAGGTGTTACTACTGATACAGAAGGGAGCTTTACGCTTAAAAGAGTAAGTGAAACACAAGATCTGGTAGTGAGCTATATCGGGTTTCAAACTCAAAAAGTTGCGGTTACAACTGACTTTGTAACTGTCGTTTTAAAAGAAATGACCAATTTAGAGGAAGTAACGGTTTCCAAAATTAAAAAGACAACAGAACATTCATATCTTCAAGCAGTCAATATGCAAACTATGGGGCATAAGGAACTGCTGAAAGCGGCTTGTTGTAATTTGTCGGAGAGTTTTAGCACTAATCCGTCAATCGATGTTAATTTTTCTGATGCAGTAACCGGAAACAGACAGATCAGGATGTTGGGATTAACCAGTCCGTATATTGTAATAGCGGAAGAAAACATACCTTCTGTTCGTGGTGCATCACAGGCGTACGGATTGTCTTTTATTCCGGGAACCTGGGTGGAAAGTATCCAGATTACCAAAGGAGCGGGTAGCGTTAGTAATGGTTATGAAAGTATTTCCGGTCAGATTAATTATGAACTGCTTAAACCTGCAACCGACATTCCTTTTTTCTTAAATGCCTATGGAGCAATGGGCGGACGCTTTGAATTGAATACTCATTTCAATCAAAAGTATTCAGAAAAGTTAAGTTCCAGTTTGTTTATTCATGGTAATACCCGCCAAATCAAAAATGATAAAAATAATGACGGATTTTTAGACAACCCGATTGGGAAACAGATTAATATTTTAAATCGGTGGCAATTCCACGATACTGAAAAAGGATGGGTTAGTTTTCTGAATGTTCGTTATATGAAAGATGAAAAACAAGCCGGTCAGCTCACATTTGATCCGGATATTGACAGATTAACGGTTAGTGCATGGGGAAGTGAGGTAAATACTGAAAAAATAGAGATAGCTAACAAAACAGGTTATGTTTTTAAAGAGATGCCGTATCAAAGTTTTGGTTTTCAGAATTCATTTCAATCCCATAAACAAGATTCTTATTTTGGTTTAAACCGATATAATATTCATCAGCAAAGTTATTATTCTAATCTATTGTTCAGTTCCATTATAAACAATACTAAAAATAAGTTTACTACCGGAGTTAATTTTACGTATGATGCTTATAAAGAGGGTGTAGCTGTTAATTTTACTGAAGATTTTTCCAGAATTGACAATTCAGCGGGAGTATTCTTTGAATATACATTCGATAATTTAGATAATTTCAGCGCAGTTGCCGGAATTCGGGTCGATAATCACAATCGGTTGGGGACTTTCATAACACCGCGTTTGCACATCCGTTATAACCCATGGAAAGATGCAGTAATAAGAGTTTCTGCAGGAAGAGGTAAAAGAGCAGCTAATATTTTTGCAGAGAACCAACAACTTTTTGCTTCTTCAAGAGCTTTCGGTATTTTAAACGCCAATGGTAAATTATATGGTTTAGATCCTGAAATTGCATGGAACTATGGTTTAAGCATTATCCAGTCCTTTACCTTTTTAGGTATGGATTCTGAACTGGTTGTGGATTACTACCGGACTGATTTTGAAAATCAGGTCGTGGTAGATGTGGATTATAGTCCGCAATACGTTCTGTTTCATAATTTAGAAGGAAAAAGCTTTGCTA
Source organism: Flavobacterium sediminis (assembly GCF_003148385.1). Classification (NCBI taxonomy): domain Bacteria; kingdom Pseudomonadati; phylum Bacteroidota; class Flavobacteriia; order Flavobacteriales; family Flavobacteriaceae; genus Flavobacterium; species Flavobacterium sediminis. The sequence goes on from NZ_CP029463.1 coordinate 2,141,265, forward strand.
ATTCTTTTCAGGCGGAATGGAGTGTAACTCCGTTCACTCATTTCAATATTAAAATGGCCTATAAATATTATGATGTACAAAGTCAATATCTGACAGGACAAAAACAAAAGCCACTACAGGCCAAGCATCGTTTTTTTGCTAATGTAGCTTATGAGACGCATATTAAGGAAAAAGGAAAACAGTGGAAGTTCGATGTGACCTATAACTGGCTTGGAAAGCAACGTTTGCCTGCTACAGTATCTAATCCGCAAGAATATCGTTTAGGAGTGTATGCTCCGGATTTTGCAGTTATAAATGCTCAGATTACCCGAACTTTTTCAAGTACTTTTGAAATGTATGTGGGAGGTGAAAATATTGGAAATTACAAACAAAATAATGCCATAGTGGCGGCAAATGATCCTTTTGGGTCATATTTTGACAGTAGTATGATCTACGGGCCTGTTTTCGGGCAAATGTATTATGCAGGATTGCGATTTAAAATTAAATAAATTTCAAAATTATAGTAGATATGAAAAAAGTAATGTTAGTATTCTTTTTAAGTTTTTTGGCATCTACAGGAATGATGGGGCAAGAAAAGAAAAGTAAGAATAAACAAGTTGAATTTAAAGTTAACGGGAATTGTGAAATGTGTAAAAAACGTATAGAAAAGGCTGCTTTTTCTGTTAAAGGAGTAAAAAGTGCACAGTGGCATGTTGATCATCACGATATTCATCTGATTATTGATGAAAATAAATGTTCAGTTGAAGAAGTACAACAAGCAATTGCTAAAGCCGGTCACGATACTGAAAACTTTAAAGCTAGTAATGAAGATTACGAGCGTTTGCATTCTTGTTGTCAATACGAACGATTGTAAAAAAATAAAACCGATTAGATTTCTAATCGGTTTTTTATTTTAGAGCTTAACAGGAAGTACTTCATGGAAAAAATTACCGGAACCGTCAAGACCTTGTATGTCGAGATAGAATTCTTTTAGATCAAAATGAGGAAAAGAAAATTCAAATTCACCTGTTTCATTGGTGTAAATGTTATTTTTCCAATCAACTACACCGTATTTTTTAAATGAATCATGGTCGTAATCTTGGTACTCAATGTTTTTGAAGGGAATATCTTTTTGAAACCCTTTTTTGATCTGAATTTTACTTGATTTAATTGTTGGGTTTGAGTCTTTGTCATAAGTTATTCGGGTGTAAATGCGTATGCTTCCATTAGAGCCGTTCATGCCTTCACCAAATCCTGTTCTGTTAATATAAATCTCATCTACCTGTCTTAATGACATGCCTAAAAGTAAACTGAAATCAGTTATAGGAGTATTGTCTAAATAAACAATTGGGGTTCGGGATCCTAAAACTGATTTGGACGCTCTGGCATTGATAATAACATTTATTCCTGATACACTGACATCGAATCCGTTAAATGATATAAAAGATAAGACATCATTGTATGTTTGCCTGTCTGTTTCATTTATTTTGAATGCTCGGGCATAATTATTCTGGTATCTTGTATTTCCGTAGATAAGCTTCTCTTTTTTTTCTGAAACTAATTGTATACTATCCAGTTCAATTATTTTTCCTGTTTTAGGAAATAGATTAACATATTCATCCTGCTTTTTCTCATAGAAAGTACTTTGACAGGAGTTTTTCTTTATAAGAACAGGTTTTAAAAACTTACTGTTGTTATTCTTTAAAGTAGTAACTACGCTGAGCTTTTTTAAATTAGTATTGTTCTTTAAAAGAGAAAAATGACAATAAACGGAATCTTCTAATAGTAAGTTTTTAAAATAGAACGAGTTGTCGGTTTCTATGTTGGTTCCTAAATTAAGACTTCCTTGAGTGTATAGTTTTAATTGTAGTTTTTCTTTATTCGGGATATTTTGGTTTATTTTTCCGGTAATATCAATACCGAATTCATAATCGTATTTCTGTACAATAGTGTCGTTCAGTATTGAATTCCAATTGTATTTCGATTTACAGCCCATCAAATAGAGGTCGAGTTCGTATTGTTTTTTTCGATCAAAATTTTCGAAATAATAATGTGTATTATTTAATTTTTCTTTAGTTACATTCTCAAAGGCTAAATGATTAATGATAGAATTTTGGCTTATATTGGAGTTAGGAAGAATACTGATGCTCATAATCCCGATATTATTCTTCAACAATCCTTTTACTCTTATACTGTCGTTGTTTTTAACAGCATTTCGGATTTCAATTTTGTTTGGATCTTTTTTTATAAAGATCAATCTTTCAGCGATGGATTCATTTTTTGAGTTTAATAATCTTAAAGTATTTAACCCGTTAAAGAATTCTTTTTGTTCGAGGAAAAAATCTTTTTTGGTCAGGTTGTCAAAACGGATGTCTAAGAACTTTATAGAATCATATTTTTCTATGATAAGTTTTAAATTTTCTTCTTTTATTTTAGTTAAGGTATTGGCATTGGTTTTTAAAGTAAGCAATACATTATCTTGTTTGATAAAGGTGAGTGCCGATAAATTAACGCCTTCAATAGTCACAGGAGGTAAATCATGTGAAAAAGTTTGGTTAGCAACACTTGTTTTTATGGAGTAAGTTGTGTTTTTAGTATTGAGTAAATCAAATTTCCCGTATCCTTCTTGATTTGTATAAAAGCTTGTAATGGTATTGCCGGAATCGTCTGTAACATCGGCGGAAAGTTTGACTCCTTTGTTTTGGCAGTCTGTTATTTTGACAACAACTGTATTATCACTTTCAAATAATAGTTTTCCTCCTTCGGGAGTTATTTCAAAATTAAGATGTTCCGGTTCAGAATGAAGATCGAGAGGTGTGTCTTCAATGTTGATTATTTCAAACTCTTCAATGGTAGATTCATCTTCAATGAAGTTGTTCATGTAATTGGTATAAATATGCAGAAAGTATTTTCCTGAAGGGAGGCTTTTATCTAATTTAATTTGCCCTGAAGTAATCCCGTTTGAAGCATAGAAAAGTTGGTTTTTTATTTCGTTTTTATCTTGATTATAAAGAGAGATATAAACATTGGTGGTTAAAGGATTCAATTTGTTAGTCTTTTTGTCTAAAATATAGCCTTTAAACCATACAGTTTCATTAGAAAAATAAGTGTTCTTGTTGAGGTGTAAATAAATATTTTCTCTGTCAAGTTTGAAATAGTTCTGAAATTTACGGTCAACTTCGTTGATATTCTGGGCCTTTAAAGCTATTGATAGTAAGAGGGTTAATAGAAAAAATTTTCGAAACATATTCCTGTTTTTTTCAAATGTAGGAAAAATACAAACAGGTTAAATTCTTTTTTAGTCAAATGCAAAAAAAGCTGCCCGAATTGACAGGCAGCTTTTAATTTGTTCTGGTAAGAAGAAGGATGTTATTACATCATTCCCGGCATTCCGCCACCCATAGGAGGCATTGCAGGAGCTTCTTCTTTAATATCGATCAAAGCACACTCAGTAGTTAAGATCATTCCGGCAACAGAAGCCGCATTTTCAAGAGCTACACGAGTTACTTTTTTAGGGTCAATGATCCCTGCTTTCAACATTTCAACATATTCTCCGGTTTTAGCATTGAAACCAAAATCAGCTTTACCTTCCAATACTTTTGAAATAACAACAGAACCTTCACCACCGGCGTTTTCAACAATTGTTCTCAAAGGAGATTCGATAGCTCTGTTTACGATTTGGATACCTGTTGTTTCATCAGCATTAACAGCTTGCACATCGGTTAATACATTTTTAGCCCTTACTAAAGCTACACCACCTCCGGCAACAATTCCTTCTTCAACAGCAGCTCTTGTAGCGTGTAAAGCATCATCAACACGATCTTTTTTCTCTTTCATTTCTACTTCAGAGGCTGCACCAACATATAATACAGCTACACCTCCGGCTAATTTAGCCAAACGTTCCTGAAGTTTTTCTCTATCATAGTCAGAAGTCGTAGTTTCGATCTGAGCTTTGATCTGGTTTACACGAGCTTTAATGTTTTCAGCATCGCCGTTACCGTTTACAATAGTTGTGTTGTCTTTATCGATAGTAACCGTTTCAGCCGTTCCTAACATAGCTAAAGTAGCATTTTCAAGAGTGAATCCGCTTTCTTCAGCAATTACAGTACCTCCGGTTAAGATGGCAATATCTTCTAACATTGCTTTTCTTCTGTCACCGAACCCCGGAGCTTTAACAGCAGCAATTTTTAATCCGCCTCTTAATTTATTAACTACTAAAGTAGCTAAAGCTTGTCCGTCTACATCTTCAGCAATGATCAATAGCGGACGGCTTGATTGAGCAACAGGTTCTAAAATAGGAAGTAATTCCTGTAAGTTAGAGATCTTTTTATCGTATAGTAAAATATAAGGATTGTCTAGTTCGGCAACCATCTTATCAGCATTAGTTACGAAATAAGGAGAAAGGTAACCTCTGTCAAACTGCATCCCTTCAACAACGTCTACGTAAGTATCCGTACCTTTAGCTTCTTCAACGGTAATAACCCCTTCCTTACCTACTTTTGTAAAAGCAGTTGCGATCAATTCGCCGATAGTATCGTCATTATTGGCAGAAATAGAAGCTACTTGTTTGATCTTTTCAGAAGAATCACCTACTTCCTGAGCCTGTTTACCTAAGTCTGCTACTAAGGCCTCAACCGCTTTGTCAATACCCCGTTTTAGATCCATCGGATTTGCTCCGGCAGCAACGTTTTTAAGTCCTTCTTTAACAATTGCTTGTGCTAAAACTGTTGCAGTTGTAGTACCATCTCCGGCTAAATCATTAGTTTTTGATGCTACTTCTTTAACCATTTGAGCTCCCATGTTCTCTAATGGGTCTTGTAATTCGATTTCTTTTGCTACGGAAACACCATCTTTGGTTACTGTAGGGCCTCCGAATGATTTAGAGATAATAACATTTCTACCTTTTGGTCCTAAAGTTACTTTAACAGCATTTGCTAAAGCATCTACACCGCGTTTTAAACCGTCGCGAGCTTCAATGTCGAATTTAATATCTTTTGCCATTTTCTTTTTATTTAAATTTTAAGGTTTAAAAGTTGTTTGTTTTTTTATAAGATAGCGTAAATTTCATCTTCACGCATGATCAGGTAATCTTTACCTTCGTACTTGAACTCGGTACCTGAATATTTGCCATAAAGTACAGTGTCGCCTACTTTAACGGTCATCGTGTGGTCTTTTTTACCGTTACCTACGGCAACTACAGTTCCTTTTTGAGGTTTTTCTTTTGCAGTGTCAGGAATAATGATCCCTGAAGCCGTTGTAGTTTCTGCAGCCATTGGCTCAATTACTACGCGATCTGAAATAGGTTTAATGTTTAATGACATAATTTATCTAGTTTTTTAATGTTAAATTTTACGGTCAAAATCTTTTCAGAAATTATGCCAAATGCTTTTCCTGACATTTTTGCTGAAAATAAAAATGCCAGCACTGACAGGCTGGCATTTTAATGATAGTATTTTTTACAGCAATTATTTTGCAGCGTCCTCTGTTGCAGCAGGAGCTTGTTCAATAGCTTGTTGTTGAGCTTCCGGAGTAGCCGGGATTTCAGTTTGAGGAATAGTCACTTCGTCATCTCCTAATACTTTTGAACCTGAAGCACTGTTGTTAAATGCTATTGAAGATAATAAGATCAATGCAATTAAGATCCCTCCTAAGGTCCAGGTACTTTTGTCTAAAAAGTCAGTTGTTTTCTGAACACCACCTAATTGTTGAGAACCTCCGAATGTAGAAGATAATCCGCCTCCTTTAGGGTTTTGAACCATAATGGCTAAAATCAATAAAAAACAAACAATTGTGATTGCAATTAAAAATCCTGTAAACATAATTAGTTATTATTATTTTGTTGTAATTTTTTTATACTATTAATTCGGTCTGCAAAGAAACTACTTTTTTCTGGATATTTCAAAATTAAAATTTCATAAGCTTGTATGGCACGTTGATATTTTTTTTGTTCTAAGTATATCTGCGCCAATGTTTCGGTCATCAAATGTGTAGGTTCTTCAAGGCTTTTGCTGATATTTACGGCGTTGGACTGGCTTTCTTTTGAAGGAACTATTTTAGGGTTTGTTTCAATAAATTTATCGATCAAATCGAATTTTTTGTTTCGTTCACTGTCAATTTCAGGCTCTTTTTCAGTTTCATTTCTTTCAATAGGAGCAATTCTGGTAAGCTGGAGCCATTCGTTAAAAGAGTGTTTTTCACTTGAATTGAAGTTGAAAGGTTTGCCTATTTCTAATAGCTCTTCCGGAGAAGCTTCTGTATTTTCATTCGGTGCAACATCCGTTTTTAAAGCATGCTCAGTAATCGGGGTTTCTATTTCTTCTGCTTGTGGAATGTCGGTCTGACTTTTCGGGTTTCCGAAAGGTTTTCGGGAGCTATCCATTCACTTTCCGTAACATCAATCTCTTCAAGAGCCGTTTGTTGTTCTTCGATATGTTGTTTTTGAAGTGTATGAAAACCGTCAGAAGTAATGAAATGAAATAAGATACTTCTATCCGTTGTATAAGCGGCTGCTTTTTTCAGTTCATAATTGTATCTGAAGCTCTGATTGTTGTAAAGCCCTTTTATATATAAGGCTCTGGCTGCCTGAAAGTACGGAAATTGTTGTAAAACGGATTCTAATGATGCGGTTTGTACATCATTAATAGCTTCTGGCTTGTTTAATAGATATGTTAAATCGTTAGTGTTCAATAGAATTTGATTTTACCATTTTGCTAAGGAAGCGTTGAAAATATCTTGTGTGATCCGTTCGTAAATTTCGTCTAAAGCCGTTGTTAACCTACTTCCTACCATTTGTTCGGAAGCCGGGTAATCATGATAGAATGAAAACCGTTTTTCAAAATCATCATCTTCGTGTTTTTTATTGGTAAAACGAACCAAAACACTTATAGTTAAACGGTTTTGAGCAGCAAGCTGGTCTGCCGTTGCTGACATAGGGGAAATGCGGTATTCTACAATTTCTCCTTCATATACTAAATCTCCGTCGTGATTTACTAAATTCAGGTTCGTCTGGTTCTGGATCAGATCCTGCAGACGAAGTGTGAATGTTCTTTCAATTCCGGGTTCGATCAGATCAGCTGAATTCTGAAAATAATTGACCTGAAATGTTTCGGCGTCGATTTTACCTGTTCCGGTAAGATTATAGTTTACACTACATCCTGTAAACAGCAGGGTGATACTAAGGATTAAAAAACTGTATTTTAGCTTTGAGATCATTTTATAAATCGTATTGTTTAATTTTTCGGTATAATGTCCTTTCAGAGATTCCGAGTTCGTCAGCGGCTGCTTTTCGTTTGCCTTTGTTCCGTTCCAGAGCTTTTTTGATCAATTCGATCTCTTTGGCCTCTAAACTTAAGGTTTCTTCCTCAATGGCATCTTCAAAAATATATTGGTCATCATCAAAGTCTTCGTGGCGGTATCCTTCCGGAGCAAGGACATTGTTCTCTTTTACAGGAATAATTTCCGTTTCCGGCTGTTGTTCAAAAATAATGTCCTCTTCTTTTTGACCGTAAATGCGTTGGATCAGGTTTTTATTGTTTTCCTGAACTTTAGCACTTCCGTTCTGCATGAGTTCCAAAGTTAATTTTTTCAGGTCATTCAGGTCGGCTTTCATATCAAAAAGTACTTTGTACAAAATTTCCCTTTCGTTACTGAAGTCACTTTCCGATTTGGTATTGTTTACAATTGAAGGAAGATTGTTTCCTTCAGCAGGGAGATACGCTTGTAAAGTAGCTGCGGAAATATCGCGGTTGGTTTCCAAAACGGAAATCTGTTCGGCAATATTTCTCAGTTGACGAATGTTTCCGCTCCAGCGGTAGCGGATCAGGTATTGTATAGCTTCTTCCGAAAGCCGAATAGTTGGCATTTTATATTTTTGAGCAAAATCAGCGGCAAATTTCCGAAACAGGATGTGAATATCATCTTTGCGCTCACGCAAGGGAGGTAAGTGGATTTCCACGGTACTTAAACGATAATATAAGTCTTCGCGGAATTTGCCTTTGGAAATAGCTTCTTGCATATTTACATTAGTGGCAGCCACAATACGAACATTGGTTTTCTGTACTTGTGAAGATCCCACTTTGATAAATTCGCCGTTTTCTAAAACGCGCAGCAAACGAACCTGAGTGGTTAAGGGTAATTCTCCCACTTCATCTAAGAAAATAGTTCCGCCGTCTGCGACTTCAAAATAACCTTCACGAGTGGAAGTAGCTCCGGTAAATGAACCTTTTTCATGACCGAAAAGCTCACTGTCAATAGTTCCTTCCGGAATAGCGCCACAGTTTACAGCAATGTATTTGCCGTGTTTTCGGTGCGAAAGTGCATGAATTATTTTGGGAATACTTTCTTTACCAACACCACTTTCACCGGTAACCAAAACAGAAATATCTGTTGGTGCTACTTGAATGGCTTTTTCAAGTGCACGATTTAATTTCGGATCGTTACCAATGATTTCGAAGCGTTGTTTTATATTTTGAATGCTCTCCATTTTTTTAAGTCTGAAAGTCAAAAGTCAAAAGTTTTAAACTCAAAAAAGAATTTCTTTCGACTTTAAAACTTTAATCTTTCAACTAAATATTATTGCATTTTTTCAGAATACCCGATGGCTTCACCGATTAATGTAGCGGTTGTACAATCTGAAATTTTAACCATTACAAAATCACCCGGTTTATACTCTTCTTTTGGGAAAACCACGACTGTATTTTGAGAGTTCCTGCCGCTCCAATGTTTGTCGGAACGTTTGGAGTCTTTTTCAACTAAAACTTCAACGGTTTGCCCTACAAATCGCTGAGTTCTTTCTAAAGCAATGCGTTGTTGTAAATCTATAATCTCATTTAAACGACGTTTTTTAACTTCTTCAGGTACATCATCTTCCATTTTTCTTGCGGCTAAAGTTCCCGGTCGTTCTGAGTAGGCAAACATAAATCCGAAATCGTATCTTACGTGTTCCATTAAAGACAAGGTATCTTGATGATCTTCTTCAGTTTCGGTCGGGAATCCGGCGATCATATCCTGAGATAAAGAAATATCCGGGATCAATTCATAAATTTTATCAACCAAAGCCATATATTCTTCACGAGTATGCTGGCGGTTCATTTCTTTTAAGATACGAGTGCTTCCTGATTGAACCGGTAAGTGGATGTATTTACATATATTATGGTGTTTCGCCATCACTTCAATAACTTCCACGTGCATATCCTGCGGATTAGATGTTGAAAAACGGAAACGCATTTTAGGAAACTGAGAGGCGCATTGGTCTAATAATTGCGCAAAATCAACTGCCGTAGCTTTTTGTATTTCGCTTGCTTTGTCAAAATCTTTTTTTAGACCTCCGCCATACCATAAATAGCTGTCGACATTTTGCCCTAGCAGTGTGATCTCTTTGAATCCTCTGTTCCAAAGATCCTGAATTTCCTCTACTATACTTTGCGGATCTCGGCTACGTTCTCTTCCTCGTGTGAACGGAACCACACAAAAAGTACACATGTTGTCGCATCCGCGGGTAATAGATACAAAGGCAGATACTCCGTTGCTGCTTAAACGTACCGGTTGAACGTCTCCGTAAGTTTCTTCTTTTGAAAGGATTACATTGATGGCGTCACGACCTTCTTCCACTTCTTTTAGAAGGTTCGGAATATCTTTGTAGGCATCGGGACCTACCACCATGTCCACGATCTTTTCTTCTTCAAGGAATTTGTCTTTTAAACGTTCTGCCATACAACCGAGAACCCCTACTTTCATGGATGGGTTGATCTTTTTAACGGCATTATATTGTTCCAGACGTTTACGAACGGTTTGTTCTGCTTTATCTCTGATCGAACAAGTGTTTACTAAAACTAAATCGGCTTCTTCAAGGTTTTGAGTAGTATTATAGCCTTCGTTAGCCAAGATAGAGGCAACGATTTCACTATCCGAAAAATTCATTTGACAACCATAACTTTCTATGAAAAGTTTTTTAGCATTGCCTTCCTTTTGTTCTTTAACAAGGCTTGTTCCTTGTTTGTTTTCTTCAATAATCTTTTCCATTTATAAAAATCCCAAAACGTTTAATGGGCAAAGATAATACTAAATTCTATAATATGACATCTTGTCATATTATCTTTAACGATTTATTTGTTATAAAAACGACAATAGCCGAAAAATTTAAAAAAAACTTATACTTTTGCCTCAAACAAAAATTGGACATGGCAAAGAATTTAGTAATAGTAGAGTCACCCGCTAAAGCAAAAACTATCGAAAAATTTCTAGGAAAAGAGTTTCAGGTAGAATCGAGTTTTGGTCATATAGCAGATCTGCCTTCAAAGGAGATCGGCGTGGACGTAGCGCATGATTTTAAACCTAAATATGAAGTTTCCGGCGATAAAAAGTCGTTAGTAAAAAAGCTTAAGGATTTAGCTAAATCAGCAGAGATTGTTTGGTTAGCTTCCGATGAAGATCGCGAGGGAGAAGCTATTTCTTGGCATTTGGCAGAAGAATTGAAATTGAAGCCGGAAAAGACTAAACGTATTGTATTTCATGAGATTACTAAGTCTGCCATTCAAAAAGCAATTGAAAACCCGAGAGGGATCGATTATAATTTAGTAAATGCGCAACAGGCCCGAAGAGTTTTAGACCGTTTAGTAGGGTATGAATTGTCGCCTGTATTGTGGAAAAAAGTCAAGGGAGGACTTTCTGCCGGACGGGTACAGTCGGTTTCTGTTCGTTTGATAGTAGAGCGTGAACGTGAAATCCAAAATTTCAATGCAGAAGCTTCTTATAGTGTTGTGGCAGAATTTGCAAATGAAGCCGGGAAAACCTTTAAAGCGCGTTTACCGAAGAACTTCAGATCAAAAGCAGAAGCAGAAACTTTCTTAAAACAAAATATTGGCTCTGCTTATAAGGTAAGCGATCTGGAAACTAAACCAACCAAAAAATCTCCGGCAGCCCCGTTTACAACGTCTACTTTACAACAGGAGGCTGCGCGTAAGTTGTATTTGCCGGTAGGGATTACCATGCAAATTGCTCAAAGGTTGTATGAAGCAGGGTTGATTACTTATATGAGAACAGATAGTGTAAATCTTTCTCAGGAGGCTATGGAAGCAGCAAAAGCGGAAATAGAAAGTTACTATGGTAAGGAATTTTCCCAACCGCGCAATTTTGCGACGAAGTCAAAAGGAGCGCAGGAAGCGCACGAGGCCATTCGTCCTACAGATATGAGTCGTCATACAGTAAATTTAGACAGAGATCAGGCTCGATTATATGATTTGATATGGAAAAGAACATTGGCTTCTCAAATGAGCGATGCGCAATTGGAAAGAACAAATGTAAAAATAGAAGCAACCGGTCATAAAGAATATTTTGCTGCCAGTGGAGAGGTGATCAAATTTGAAGGGTTCTTAAAAGTGTATTTAGAAGGGCATGATGACGATGAAGAAGAACAGGAAGGAATGCTTCCGGCTTTAAAAGTAGGAGAGAAACTGGCGAATCATACTATTGTCGCAACAGAGCGCTTTTCACGTCCGCCAAGTCGATATACAGAAGCGTCATTGGTTAAGAAATTAGAGGAATTAGGGATTGGGCGACCGTCGACCTATGCGCCGACAATTTCAACAATTATTGCGCGTAATTATGTAGAAAAAGGTTCTAATGAAGGAGTGGAGCGAAAATATAACCAGTTAACATTGATAGGTACAGATATGGTTTCTAAGGTCTTGACGGAAACGACGGGATCTGATAAAGGAAAATTGGTGCCGACAGATATCGGGATGATCGTAAATGATTTTTTGGTGGCCAATTTTGAAACGATATTAGATTATAACTTTACAGCAAAAGTGGAACAGGACTTTGATGAGATTGCTGAAGGAAAAGAAGATTGGGTGCAGATGATGAAAGATTTTTACAGTCATTTCCATCCGAATGTAGTGGATGTGGAGAAAAATGCTGACAGAGAGACCGGAGAGCGTATTTTAGGGGTTCATCCGGAAAGCGGCAAACAAGTTTCGGTTCGATTAGGTAAATTCGGACCAATGGCTCAGATAGGAGATGCTGAAGATGAAAACAAACAATTTGCAAGTTTGTTACCGGAGCAGAATATCGGAACTATTACTTTGGATGAGGCGCTTACGTTGTTTTTGTTGCCGAAATCATTAGGAACGTATGACGGGGAGGAAGTAGAAGTGAATAATGGTCGTTTCGGGCCTTATGTCCGATTCGGGAAAACATTTATTTCTTTGCCGAAGGGGAAGAACCGTTGGATGTAACATTAGAAAGAGCTGCTGAGCTGATAGAAGAAAAAAAGCAGGCAGACGCTCCTATTGCTACTTACGAAGGAAAACCGGTTCAAAAAGGAGTTGGTCGTTTCGGACCGTTCATTAAGTGGGACGGAATGTTTATCAATGTCAGTAAAAAATATAATTTCGACAAGTTGAGTCAGGAAGATATAATAGAGCTTATTCAAGATAAAATACAAAAAGAAAAAGATAAATTAATTCACGATTGGCCGGAAGAAGGAATCCGTGTAGAAAAAGCACGTTGGGGACGTTCGGTTATTTTAAAGGGGAAAACAAAGGTAGAATTAGGGAAAGAAGTGGATGCGGAAAAGTTAACCTTAGAGGAGGTAAAAGAATTGATTGAAAAGAAAGCACCGGCTAAAAAAACAGCATCTAAAAAAGCAACAGCTAAAAAGAAATAGGTATGGTGTTTGATTTTTTGCGACCTGTAAGTGATGAGTTTTTAAATTTTGTAGAAACCTTATCGCCTCAAACATTAGGGAAAAAGACTCTTTTTAATACAGAAGCAGAGTTTCCGGATTTAGAGGGGGTTCAAGTAGCTTTGGTTACGGTGAACGAGTACAGGGGGATGGTAGAAGCAAATACGGATATAGATTTTACGACATTCAGAAAGTATTTTTATGGTCTTTTTCCGGGGAATTGGTCTCTGGTATTGGCTGATCTGGGAACAATTTCTCCCGGAGATTCTATTGAAGATACTTATTTTTTAGTACGATCGGTTTGTGAAGATCTTTTACGGCAGAGAATAATTCCTATAGTGATAGGAGGTTCGCAGGATTTAACCTATGCGGTTTACCGTTCATTCGATGCTTTAGAGCAAATGGTAAATTTGGTTACAGTGGATAGTAAGTTTGATTTTGCGAAAGAGAATAATCCGGTTGCTAATTCGTATCTTTCACGAATTATAGTTGAAGAGCCTAATAATTTGTTTAATTATGCTAATGTAGGATATCAGACTTATCTCAATTCGCAGGAGGAGATCGATTTAATTGAGAAGTTGTATTTTGAAGCTTACAGGTTAGGACAGGTATCCAATACGATCAGTATCGCTGAACCGGTTTTCAGAGATGCGGATTTAGTAAGTGTGGATATGTTCTCTGTTCAGTCTTCTTTTTCGGGTAATTTCAACCATTTTAATCCGAATGGTTTTGACGGAAAGGAAATATGTGCTTTAATAAGGTATGCGGGAATTAGTGATAAAGTTTCAACTTTAGGTATTTTTAATTTTAATAATTCAACAAAAGAAGTATCTTTGGTGGCACAAATCCTGTGGTACTTCTTGGAGGGCTTCGCATTGAGGTCGGGAGAATATCCTTTCGGAACAAAAGAGAATTATTTTAAATATATTGTTCCGATTGATGATGAAGAATTGATTTTTTACAAGAGTGACAGAACGGGTAGATGGTGGATAGAAATACCATTTATTTCAGATGTAGATAATAAAATAAAGAAAAATACGTTATTACCTTGCTCGCATGAAGATTATTTAGCGGCTTGTGAGCAGGAAATACCGGAACGGTGGTGGAAAGCACAACGGCGTAATTTGTTATAAACTACCCTTGAAATGAATATTTTATGCAAGGAATTCATGGCATTTAAGATTTTTTTAAGGTTTTTTTCGAAAAATATTGTTTTTTTCAAAATTATTGAATAGGTTTACGCCCTTAAAAAGTAAAAATATTTTTAACCCAAATTTATATGAAGAAGTTAGTTGCATTTTCAGCAATCTTGTCATTGTTTATCAGCTGTGGTAAGGGCGATAGAGGTGAATTAGTTGGTGCAAAAAGTAAAAAATGGCATCCTGAAAAACCATACGGAATGACTTTAGTTCCTGGCGGAGCTTTTATTATGGGTAAATCAGACGATGATTTAGCCAATATACAAGACGCTCCGACAAAGACTGTAACTGTTCGTTCGTTTTACATGGATGAAACTGAGATTACAAATGCAGAGTATCGTCAATTTGTTAGTTGGGTAAAAGACTCTATTATTAGAACAAGACTTGCTATTCTTGCAGACGAAGTAGGTGGTGGTTCTGGTGACGGAGGAAACGGAAAAGCGACAGGTAGTATCGGAGACTATGCTTTTGCCGATGCGAATGTGGAAGAAATGTCGCCTTACGATAAGTATATGTATGAGAATTACTATAGCTTAGGAACAGACGATGATATGTATGCGGGTAGAAAATTGAATCATAAAGCGAAATTGATCGACGATCCTCAAAAATATCCGGATGAGTATTATGTTGAAGTTATGGATTCTATGTACTTACCAGAATCAGAATCGTATAACGGATTAAAAACAATTGATGTTTCTAAATTACAGTTCAGATATAAAGAAGTAGATTGGAATAAAGCGGTTAAAAAGAAAGGAAGAAAAGGTTTGTATAGCGAAAATCCTCCGATCGAGATTTATCCTGATACTACAGTTTGGATTAAAGATTTTGCTTATTCTTATAATGAGCCTATGCATAATGATTATTTCTGGCATGCTGCTTACGATGAATATCCTGTAGTAGGAGTGTCATGGAATCAGGCAAAAGCATTTTGTGCATGGAGAACTTTATATAAAAATTCATACATCAAAAAGAAAAAAGGAAGAGATCAGGTTAACTCTTTCCGTTTGCCAACAGAGGCAGAATGGGAATATGCTGCCAGAGGTGGTGTAGAGTCAGGAACTTTCCCTTGGGGTGGTCCTTATGCTAAAAATGACAGAGGTTGTTTTATGGCTAACTTCAAGCCGAATAGAGGGATTATGCTGCTGACGGTGCATTGTATACTGTTGAGGCTAAATCTTACGAGCCAAACGACTTCAACTTGTACAATATGGCAGGTAACGTTGCAGAATGGACGCAATCTTCTTACGACCCGGGATCTTATGAGTTTGTATCTACAATGAATCCGAATGTTCCGGATCAAAAAAATCAGAGAAAAGTTGTTAGAGGAGGTTCTTGGAAAGATGTTGGATACTTCTTGCAAGTAGGTACTCGTGACTTTGAATATGCAGATTCTGCTCGTAGTTACATCGGTTTCAGAACGGTTCAGGATTACATGGGTACGGCAGCAACGGGAACAAGACCAAAATAATAAACACTAATATTTAACCAATTTTAATTATAATTAACTTAACTAACTAAAAATTATTTATTATGGCAATTTTAAGTAAAAAAGCAATGGGATTCCTTTACGGAATGGGAGCGGCAGTAGTAATCGTTGGAGCGTTGTTCAAATTGATGCACTGGCCTGGTGCTGGACCTATGCTTATTGTAGGGTTGTTAACTGAGGCGTTCATCTTCGCTTTATCAGCTTTCGAGCCTGTAGAAAAAGAATTAGACTGGTCTTTAGTTTATCCTGAATTGGCAGGTGGACAACCAAAAGAAAAAGGGAAAAAAGCTGAAAATCCAGCTGAAGCACAAGGATTATTGTCTCAAAAATTAGACAGCTTATTAAAAGATGCTAAAATTGACGGAGCTTTAATGGAAAGCTTAGGAAACAGTATCAAAAACTTTGAAGGTGCAGCTAAAAATATTGCTCCTACTGTTGATGCAATCGCTTCTCAAAAGAAATATGCTGATGAGATGGTAAGTGCTGCTAAAAACTTAGAAACTTTAAATAGTTTATATCAATCTCAATTAGACAGTGCACAGAAAAATGCTGCTGCTAATGAAGAAATCGCTGAAAATGCTGCTAAATTAAAAGAGCAAATGCAATCAATGACTTCTAATATTGCTTCATTGAATGCTGTTTACGGAGGTATGCTTTCTGCTATGAGTAATAGATAATTTTTTAAGATTATCATTTATTCAACTTAATTTATAACAATCAAAAAGACAAAATTATTAAGAAATGGCAGGAGGAAAATTAACCCCTAGACAGAAGATGATTAACCTGATGTACTTGGTTTTCATCGCGATGCTAGCTTTAAATATGTCGAAAGAGGTTTTGACCGCTTTCGGTTTGATGAATGAAAAATTTGATACAGCTAACGTTAACCAAAAAGATTATAACTCTAAGTTATTAGGAGCTTTAGATACTAAAGCGAGTGATGACCCTACTCGTTTCGGTGAATCAAAAAGAAAAGCAGATCAAATTGCTAAAGTTTCAAATGAATTTTATGATTTCTTAGGAAAAACTAAAGCTTCAATCGAAGCTGGTTTTGAAAAAGAAGAAGATGGAAAATTACCTTATGAAGCTATGGATAAGTCTACAATTGATGAACTATGGTTCTCTGGTGACGGATATTCAGCTGAAGGTAAGAAAATTATTGATGCTTTTGACAAATATAGAAACGGAATTAAATCTGTTTTAGGTGAAGGCGCTACTTATCAGCCTATTGTTAAAGAATTGGAAACTAAATTTAACACAAGTGATGTTAAAGATGGTGAAGGAGTAAACAAAAAATATTTGGATTATCACTTCAAAGGATTCCCTGCAATTGCAACAATCGCTAAATTAAGTGCTTTACAAAATGATGTTAAAACATTAGAAGCAGGTGTTTATAATGTATTTATGGGTAATACTTTAAAAGAAGCAGCTTCTTTTAAAAACTATAATGCAATTGTAATTCCTGAAAAATCTGCTTTTTTCGCTGGTGAGCAATTTAAAGGTAAAGTTGTTTTAGGTCGTTACGACAAATCAACTGTTCCTACTAAAGTTGTAGTTAACGGTGGAGAAGTTGACTTGGCTAATTCATTACAAGACGGTCAGGTTATGTTAGGGTTCAATGCAGGAAATGTTGGTGAGCATGATATTACTGGTAAATTCACATTCATGGAAGAAGGAAAACCGGTTGATATCGATATTAAAGGAAACTATGTAGTAGTTCCTAAACCGAATTCAGCTACAATTTCTGCTGACAAAATGAATGTTGTTTACCGTGGTGTTGTTAACCCGATGACTATTTCATTTGCAGGTATCTCTGACGATAAAGTTTCAGCTAGTGCACCTGGTTTATCTAAAGGTTCTAAAGTTGGGCAATATAATATGAGTCCAGGACAAGGTAGAGAAGTTACAATCAATGTTACTGGTAAATTACCTGACGGACAAGGGGTTTCTGATAAGAAAACATTCAGAATTAAAGATATTCCTGCTCCTCAAGGTAAAATCAGAAGAGAAGTTGCAGCTAAAGGTCCTAAATCAAGTTTAGAGGTATCAACTGTTACAGCTGAATTGGATGACTTTGATTTTGAATTGAATGTTAATGTTGTTGGGTTCAATATTAAAGTTCCGGGACAACCTACAATCGTTGTTTCAGGAAACAAAATGGACGGAAGAGCAAAAGCGGCTATTTCAAAAGCTAGTAGAGGTGATGTAATTATCATTTCTGAAATTAAAACAAAATTACAAGGAAGTTCAATCATGTTGAAGAAAACTGCACCTTGTACATTTGAAATACAATAATTTTAAGTTTATAGTTTAAACTCTAAAAGGAAATAAAATGAATTGGAGAAAAGTTATTTTAGTTGCAGCATTAGGTTTAAGTTCTACTTTAACATTTGCGCAATCTAATTTATTAAATGCAAAGACTCCTGACCAAATCGGGAAGAAAACAGAAGCTGAATTAGTAGCTGATAATGATAAGCCACTACCTTACGGATACGTAATGGATAGAGATGTATTGATGGGTAAGAGAATTTGGGAGATTATTGACCTTGATGAAAGAGTGAATTTTCCTTATTACTTTCCTGTTGAAGGTGAAATCATGAAAACAAAGGAAAGACAACCTTTGTACAATGTCTTGATTAATGCTATTAAAGACGGTAAAATCACTGAAGTCTATGACTCAAGTTATTTTACGGATAAAAAATCATTAAAAGATATTGAGGCTTCTTTAGTATATATAGATACTACTGATGCCGGTCGTGAATATTTTAATGCCGGTGAAGCTATTCCTGAAGAGTTCATTACAAAAACTCAGATCGAAGCTTACCACGTAGACTCTTATAAAGTTGTTGGTTACTGGTATTTTGATAAACGTCAAGGAGAATTAAAATACCGTATGTTAGGTATTTGTCCGGTTGTTCCTGATGTTTATACAATGAATAACGACGAAAAAGATTATATCGAATTATTCTGGGTTTATTTCCCGGCAGTAAGAGATATTTTGCATGAAGCAAAAGCATTTAATGACAGAAACTCTGCAATGCCTTTCTCTTTTGATCACTTGTTGAATGCAAGACGTTTTAGTTCGGTTATTTACTTAGAAGAGAACGTTTATGGTGATCGTGAAATTAAAGATTACATGCAGGAAAATGCTCAGATGCAATTGTTAGAAGCGGACAGAATCAAAGAAAAGATCCGAGATTTCGAACAAGATATGTGGAATTATTAATATAATTTTTCTCCAATTTAATTTTAAAACTCCTATCTATGATGGGAGTTTTTTATTTTTGTAGTATGGTAGATTATTTAATTGTAGGTTCGGGATTAGCCGGTGTTTGTTTTGCTGAATTTGCGTTGCAAAACGGTAAAACTATTTTAGTTTTTGAGAATGATTCGCAGCCTTCTTCAATGGTAGCCGGAGGCTTGTATAATCCTGTTGTTTTGAAGCGTTTTAGCGAGATATGGAAGGCTCAGGAACAATTGGATATAGCTTCAGTATTTTACCCGAGATTAGAGCAAAAACTGGGTGTTACTTTTGATTTTCCGATGCCTATTTTAAGGAAATTCGCTTCTATTGAAGAGCAAAATAATTGGTTTGTAGCTGCCGATAAACCTAAATTGTCAGCCTTTTTGAATCCTAAGGTATTGCATTATGATTATAATTATTGTCCGGCACCTTATGGCTTCGGAGAGGTATTGCATTCGGGTTATTTAGATATTCAGAAAATGGTGTTGAGCTACAGAGAATATTTAAAGGAAAGAGAATTTTTGGTAAACGATTCCTTTGCATACGACAGCCTAGAAATAAATAATGAATTTGTTTCTTATAAAGAGTATAAAGCTAAACATATTGTTTTTGCTGAAGGTTTCGGTTTACATCAGAACCCTTATTTTAATGATTTGCCATTAGATGGTACAAAAGGTGAGTTGCTACATATAAAAGCGCCGGAGTTACAACTAAAAGAAATTATTAAATCGGGCGTCTTTATTTTGCCTGTTGGGAATGAAATCTATAAAGTGGGAGCAACCTACAACTGGAGTGATAAAACGAATTTACCGACAAAAGAAGGCAAAGAAGAGCTGTTGGAAAAGTTAAATGAACTGATTACCTGTGAATATGAAGTAGTGGAACATTTAGCTGGGGTTCGCCCGACGGTTAAAGATAGAAGACCGCTGGTGGGAACACATTACCAATATAATAACGTGCATCTGTTGAATGGTCTTGGTACACGAGGAGTAATGCTAGGACCTTTCTTAGCTCAGAGTTTACTCCGACATATTGAAGAAGGACTCCCTTTGGATAAGGAAATTAACATTGAAAGGTATTATAAAAAAAGAGCTAAATCTTAGCTCTTTTTTCGTTTAGATGTTTTTTCCAGTCTTTATCATAATTGATAAAAAAGTTGATCCATATACTTCTTGAAAGCCTCATGATTACCGGCATAAAAACAACCAATGTTCCTATGATGGCGATAAAAGCTGTTTTCAGGTTTGTTCCGATAAAAACATAAGAAATAATGAATGCAGCCACACTAAAAGCAATTCCCAAAGCATAACTCACATACATGGCACCATAAAAAAATGAAGGCTCAATTTGATATTTTGTATGGCAGTGACTGCAAGTTTCATGCATTTTATATATCTTGCTGATATGATAAGGATTGGGATCCTCATACATACTCTCTTCGTTGCATTTAGGACAAGTTCCTGTTAAAATGCTATAGAGTTTCGATCCTTTTTTTAACATTTGCAAAAAATTTATACAAAGATACTACAACTTGTATGCATATCTGTAACAATTGTAACAAAAAATAACAATGCTGAATATACATAATTTATCGGTTTCATTTGGAGGTACTTACCTTTTTGAAGAAGTGACTTTTCGTTTAGGTTCAGGAGACCGGGTGGGACTCGTAGGGAAGAACGGTGCAGGAAAATCAACCATGTTGAAGATTTTATCCGGTGATATGAAACCCGATTCCGGAACAATTGCCACTGAAAAAGAAGTCAAGATAGGTTTCTTACGTCAGGATATAGATTTTGAAAGAGGGCGCACGGTTCTTCAAGAGGCTTATCAGGCATTTGAAGAGATTATAAGGGCAGAATTACGCATTGATGACATCAACCATCAGTTGGCTAACAGAACGGACTATGAAAGCGAAATATATCATAATTTGATTGATGAGTTAAGTGAAGTAACGCATCAATACGAAATATTAGGAGGGTATCATTACAAAGGTGAAACCGAGAAAGTACTATTGGGCTTAGGGTTCAAAAGAGAAGAATTCAATAATCCTACCGAGTCTTTTTCCGGCGGATGGCGAATGCGTATTGAACTGGCAAAGCTCTTGTTGCAAAGTAATGATGTTTTACTGCTGGATGAGCCGACCAACCACCTGGATATTGAAAGTATCATCTGGTTGGAGAGTTTCTTAAAGAATTTTCCGGGAGTGGTTGTTATTGTTTCCCATGATAAGATGTTTCTGGATAATGTGACCAACAGAACGATAGAGATATCATTGGGTAAAATTTATGATTATAATAAGCCGTATTCAAAATATCTGATAGCCCGAAAAGAACAACGGGAAATCCAATTGGCAGCATCTAAAAATCAAGCAAAGAAAATTGAAGAAACAGAAAAACTGATAGAAAAGTTCAGATACAAAGCTTCTAAGGCATCCATGGCGCAATCATTGATCAAAAAACTGGAAAAGGTTGAGCGAATTGAAGTGGATGAAGACGATAATTCAGTGATGTCGATCACTTTTCCGATCTCGGTTACTCCCGGTAAGGTAGTAGTAGAAGCGGAACATGTTTCTAAAGCTTTCGGTGATAAAAAAGTGCTTTCGGATATTTCTCTCTTAGTAGAACGCGGAAATAAAATTGCTTTTGTCGGTCAAAACGGTCAGGGAAAATCAACTTTTATAAAAGCTATTGTTGATGAATTTCCTTATGAAGGAACGATAAAGTTGGGGCACAATGTACAATTGGGGTATTTTGCTCAAAATCAGGCAGAATATTTAGATGGCGAAAAAACACTATTGGACACGATGTTGGATGCTGCAAATGATGCAAATCGTTCTAAAGTCAGAGATATGTTAGGTGCTTTTTTGTTCAGAGGAGACGATGTTGAGAAAAAGGTAAAAGTACTGTCGGGAGGAGAACGCAATCGTTTAGCACTTTGTAAATTGCTTTTACGGCCTATTAATGTGTTGTTGATGGATGAGCCTACCAACCATTTAGATATTAAGTCTAAGAATGTTTTGAAAGCAGCTTTACGCGATTTTGAAGGTACATTGTTAATTGTTTCGCACGATCGTGATTTTTTACAAGGATTGACCAATACAGTTTATGAATTTAAAGACCAGAAAATAAAAGAATATTTGGGAGATATCAATTTCTTTTTAGAGCAGCGAAACGCCCAGAATATGCGTGAAATTGAAAAAAGTGATGAAGCTGTTTCTTCCGCAAAACAGACAGTGCAACAAGAAAAGAAAAGTCTTTCTTATGAAGAGCAAAAGAAACAAAAATCATTGCAGAACAAATTGAGCAAAATTGAAAGCCAGATCAATCAGCTTGAAAAAGCAATTCAAAAAGATGATGAAGAGCTAGCCGTGAACTATGAAAAATTGATGCAGGATAGTTCCTTTTTTGCTGCATACGAACAGAAAAAGAAAGATTTAGACCAATTGATGGAAAACTGGGAAATGGTTCAAATGGAGATCGATGCTATCTAAAACGGGTTATTTAAAAGGATGTCGTTCTTGCCACGAAACGTCTGGTTCAAGTCGAGTAAACAAGGGTTCAATAAAACGATTGATTAGTGAATTGGTGTGAAAAATAAATCCGGACATTTTAATGGCTTGAGCTCCTATGGAACTTTTGATCTCTAATGCCGTTCGTCCGAAAATGATTTTCTTAAAGCCGTTTTCAATTCCGAATTCGGTCATGTTATAAAGCATGTTCAAGTATAAAAGTTTCTCTTTCTGGATTTTTTCGTCATACCCCAGAAAGTACGTTTCTAAAGTTTCATCATTCAGCAATAATGAATGAAAACCAATCAGAACTCCGTCTTTATAATAGCCACAGATTCTGAAGCGGTTGCCGCATTGTTTTTTAAAAGTGGAAAAATGATTCTCAGCTAAAAAGAACGTATTGAACGGTGCATTTAAAGCAACGTAATGATACAATTCATACAGTCGGTCTTCTTCTGCTAAAACATCTTCTAAAGAAAGCTCTTTTATAGTGATTCCTTCAAATTTCTTTCGGGCTCTTTTATATTGATCCCGGTATTTTTTGATAAGGGCACTGGTGTAATCATTCATGCTTTTCCAGTTTGGATGTATCATGAGAACCATATTGGGTTGCGCTGAAAATTCATAGATGGATCTAAAATCGTGTTTTTTTAACTCTGACGAACAGTCATTGTAAAAATCTTTAAAACTGACCAGATGTATCTTAATCCCTTTTTCTTTAAAATAGGTGATTAAGGCTTCAGCACATTCAACCATTAAACGGCTGATTTCTTGAAAACCGATTGTTTTGTTAAAGGTATATCCGTTTTGTCCGGTAATCATATTGTTGCCTAAGAAAAGGACATGAGAGGCGAAATTTTTAAAAACAAAATTCCGAATACTGGTTTTTAAGCAATGATCCCGTTCTCCGAAAGACTCCAGTTTATTTAGGTCTAAATACTGGGCTAATGCCGTTCCTATTAGTGTTTCTTTTTCAAAAATACCAATAAAGAAACACTCCATATTTACAGGTGCTGATTCTTGCAGGACCTGTAAATAAGGAGTTTGTAAAAAATGATTATAATGCGAAACTTGATCCCAATTTTCTGGTAGATCGTTTACATTCTGAAATATAGTAAAAGTGATATTTTTCAAATTGAAATGTACTGATAAGTGAACCAATTAGTGCCAGCCGCAGATAATGGCTCCCATTATAGTAAGAGAAACGATCCAATAACCACTTGTAATTAAGATGTATTTCCATGATTTTTGTTCAAACAAGCTGTTAACTGCCGTAATCGGGAGTACAAAAAATAAGCCTAAAATAAAGCCATGTAATGCACCGTGTTTGAAGGAAAGAAAACGTTCTCCGTGAACTTGCATGAAGGCAAGGTAAGCTTCATCAGTAACATTTCCTCCTGAAGCTTGCAAAGCACCGATCTGGTGGATGACAAATGTGGGTAACATGAAAGCGATCATGATCGAAAAAAGCAATGTAAGTCCGAAGATCTTGATCATGTTGCCTTGTTTCGCTTTTTCTTCCGTTATACCGGATTCCTGCATCCAGATAGTTCCGAAAACTTTAGGATTATACCAAATAAAACCCACTACAAAGGTAGAAAGTGCTGCTACAATTACAGCAATAGGATTGAATAACATAAGCGTTTAGTTTTTGGTTAGTAAACCAAAGGTAATGAAAAAAAGAAAATGAATGACAAAGTGGCAAATAGTGCTTTTTGACGAAGAAATACCGAATATTAGGTATAAAAATACCCAAAACTAAGTATTGTCCGTATTAGTGGGAGCAGGTAACTTTGGAAAAGACAAAATGGAATAATGAGGTTAATTTGGTAGGGGTATTTAGTTAATTAAATTTTTCATTTTGAAAGCAAGTTAAAAAAGTGATGAGCAACATAGTGAAACTCTTACGATTCAGGTTAAGCTATCCGAAAATTGTATTATCGATTTTCGGGCAGGCTCATTACTTTTTAATTGCTATTTTTCTTTTTAAGCACGATCTGATAGATGAATTAGATAGTCCGCTTCTTTTGGATTTCGATTTTTATTTCATATTATTGTTAAGCGTTTTATTTTCTATAACATGGTTTTTAATGAATATTAGTTTAACGACAGTGCTGTTATTTTTATCTCACGACAAAAAGTACGAAGATGGTTCTGCTATTTTTATTAATACCATGTTTTATTCTATAGCATATTTGACAATTTCTTTGGTTCTTAACTATTTTATGGGGTTAGGGTTTAAACATTTTGTTGTTTTGGCTTATTCTTTTTTGGCGCTAAAAATCGTGTGGAATGTGCTAAAAGGAAAATTTAAAATTACTAATAACAAATCTTAAATAATTAAACTATGGCTATTAATCCAAATTGTGGGGAAGTTATCTCCATTGATGCAGCAAAGAAATTAATTAATGCATTCAAAGTGAAGTATCCGAATGAAATTCAATGTTCGTTCGTAGGAATTGAAAAGGTAAATTTGATATTAAATCAGGAAGGATGTATGGGAATTCGTCTTTATAATGGTTATGATGAAGATCTGGAACGATTTTCTCCCGTTTTAATCGGAGTGGACGCAGAAGGTAATGATATGACGGCTGTAATTATTGATAGAACAGCACCATGTCCACCGGATTGTGATACTAATAGTTTATTAAATAATTAGAGTTTCGTTTTGTCGCCATTAAATATTCTAGCTAATATCTCTTATGTATTTGGAGTATCTTTATTACTCACTTATATGTATAATCATAAAAAGGTAAACCGGGAAACGGTTTACCTTTTACCGTTTTTAGTATTAACATTTGCAGTTAGTATTTTTGACCCTCTGAATCAAAAATATTTCAGGATTTCTACAACTATATGGTATCGTTTTTATTGTCTTATTGAATTTTTTACTGTTTTATATTTTTATTATAAATTATTGGATAATAAAAAGATAGCGTATTTTTTCGGTATTTTGTATTTTTTGGTTTATGCTTATCTGCTCAAAGACTTTTCTTTTGATCAAAAGGTATATGACGATATGCCAATTAATATGATAATGGTATTGATGGTGGTAACATTGAGCGTTCAATGGTTTGTAGAGGTCTTTAAGAAAATGGACGAATCTCCTTTGTATGATCGCCCGGTATTTTATTATATTTCAGTCTTTCTGGTTTTCTATTGCGGAACTTTTTTGGTCCTCTTAATGGCTGATTATTTACGACAGGAAAAATTAGGTATCACCAGTTTTTGGGTGATTATTGCGTTATTGAATGTTATAACAAAAATTGTCTTACTTGTGGTTATTTTAAAATCGCGCTCGAAAAAAACACTAAAGTGAGTTGAAAATTTAGCAACTTTTGTAATTTTGATGCCTAAATAAGAGTCAAATGATACAATATTTGCCCGAATAGCGGCTAATATGAGCATTGTTCTGATTAAAAGATGTATAGGTGGATTATTCAAGTCAAGTTGGGAGTTTAATCATAATAGGAACCGGACTAATTGTAATTCTGGTTTTTGTTCTATTGTTTTTGGCCGTTTTTTACCAGACGAATTTACTAAAGATAAAGAGAAAAGAAGCTGAGTTGCTTTTGAAAACCTCTTTGGAAAGTGAAAAAAAAGAGCGCCAACGTATAGCTGCGGATATTCATGATGGAGTTTCCGGTGATTTAAACGCAGTACGGAACTTTATTGCTATTTTACTCCGAACAGAAACAGATGATGGAAAAAAGCAAATGTTCTCTGAGATTAAAGGAGGAGTAGAAGCTGCATTAGAGAATACACGTTTGGTCTCTTATAAATTGATGCCGCCTTTACTGGAAAAAGCCGGCTTTCAGCCTGCATTTAAAGATTATCTCGATCGTATTAATACCAGTGCAGAAGCCATTTTTACTTTAACCGATAACGGTTCAGGATATCAGATACCTGCAGAGCAAGCGTATGAATTGTTCAGAATACTTCAGGAGTTTACTTCTAATATGATGAAATACGGAAAGGTAACGTCTTGTTCTTTTATTTTCAGCGATTCGCCGGAACACTATCAAATCGAGATACAGGACAATGGTATTCCTTTTAATTTCAAAGAGCAATATGCTATATCTAAAGGAGCCGGATTGAAAAATATCAGCTCACGAATTAAAGTTATTGAAGCAGATTTTGAACAAATTCCCGTAGAAAAGGGGAATAAATTTGTAATTTCGGTAAAAAAATAAGAAATGCGTATTGCTATTGTTGACGATCATCAACTATTTCGAAAAAGCTTAGCCTATCTGGTAGATTCCTTTCAGGATGTGGATGTTGTTTTGCAAGCAGGCAATGGAAAGGAATTTTTAGAACAAATAGATTCCGTACCGATCGATTTGGTTCTACTGGATATACAAATGCCGGAGCTCGATGGCTTTCAGACTTGTAAAGTGCTACGGAAAGAATATCCGGATATGTTCATTCTGATCATATCCCAATTAACAACTAAGGAAAGTGTTCACAAAGTTATGGAACTGGGCGCCCACGGATTTTTTACTAAAAATTCAGATCCTAATCAGTTGGAACAGGCTATAAATAGTATAAAGGAAAAAGGATATTATTTCGGAAATGAGCTGGGAACTGTTTTGCGTGAGGCTCTTTTATGGGAAAAGAAAGCCAACCAATCTACGACACATTATGAAGATGCGATACAGCTTACATCCAGAGAAATAGAAATCATAAAATTAGCATCCCGGGAATTGAGCAGTAAAGAGATGGGAAAAATATTGAATATAGCCTCAACTACAGTTGATACACACCGCAAACATATTATCGGGAAAACCAATTCTAAAAATATTGTAGGAGCCGTTATTTATGCGTTAAAGCGAAATTTAATTCAGTTAGATGATATCTGATGATTAATAAAACATATATTTTTTTTCTTTTTCTGAGTTTTGGCTGTTGTTTTTTAGGATCATGTCAAAAAGAACCGACAACTTTGGAAACAGTGGCTTCATTTCCTAAAGAATTAAAAGAATTATCCGGAATAATAGAGATAGAAAATAAGCTCTATTTGGTAGAAGATAGCAATAATGAAGCCGTTATCTGGGTATTTCATACTGACGGAACGCTCTCCGGAAAGATAGAAGTGAAAGGATTTGAGAACAGAGACTGGGAAGCTTTAACAAGAGATGAGGAAGGAAATCTTTACATTGGCGATTTTGGTAACAATGACAGTGATCGGAAAGACCTCCGGATTTTAAAGATCAATAAAAAAGAGTTGAACCGGAATGAAGTAGTACCAAGTCAGGTCACAACATTCAACTACCCGGAACAAAAACATTTTCCTCCAAAAAAAAAGAAGAAAAGCTTTGATGCAGAAGCATTTATCGTAAAAGGAGATGTTTTCTGGCTTTTTACTAAAAACAAGAATGGCATTTCTCATGTCTATCAAATTCCTAACCGACCGGGAAATTTTAAGGCTATCTTAACGGATACATTGGCACTATCGGTGAAAGACAAACCGGTTATGGTTACAGATGCGGCATTCAATACAAGAACACAGACATTGGTTCTATTAGGGCATTCAGTGCTTTTTACAATGCAGTTAAAAACAGACCGATTTCCGTCTGAAGCTGTTACTTCGACTGTAAAACTAAATACTTCACAAAAAGAAGGCATTTGTTTCGGAAGCAACGAAACCCTTTTTATGGTTGATGAACGTGTGAAAAAGAAAGGCGGGAATTTGTATCGGTTAAAACTAAAAGCCGAACCCTAAACCAAAGGCAATTCTGTTGCCGTCTTCACTATTGAAAAAGGTCAATCGGGCTGTAACAGCATCTAATCCGCTCAACCAAACACCACCTCCCAACGATTGATGCCATTTATCTGAATCTTCGCCGTCTAGCCAAACCCTTCCGTAATCATATCCGGCTAAGATACCATATTGCATCGGGACGATACTTTTAATGCGACCAATGTTCCAGCGGAGATCTGAACTCTGGAAATAAGCAGCATCACCCAGAAAACGTTGATTCCTGAAACCTCTCAGATCATAATCACCGCCCAAAGTAGCTCCTTGATAAAATTCATAGGTATTGTTGAATATTTTTTTAACCTTTAATAAAGTCGCCAAAACTACTTTTTTATCAGCGGTTAGTTTATGGCTGAATCCAAGATGACTTTCAAGGTACGTGAAGTTTCGTTTGATGTCTGACAAATTAGTTTTCCATTCCGTTGAAAAGGCAAACGTAATGCCTAATCCTGGGTTCGCTTTACTATCATAATTTTCAAAGGCATATTTAAAGCCTGCTCCGGCAAATTGTTGGTATTCAAAAACCCTCGGGTTTATCTCTGTAGAAACATTGATGAAACGATCGGTTATACCTTCTACTTCAATGTTTTCTATGAATGGCGTAAAACTTATTTCGTTTCCTGTCTTTTCTATCCGTTTAAAGCTTGGAGCTATTTTGAAGGTTTGGATCTTAACGCGATTATAGTTCATACCAAAGATGTCGTCAAAGTTTTTGGTTTCGTTTCCGTAACCGAAATAATTAATGCTGAAATTTGGTGTCGTATAATGGGCATTAATTTCAACGTTCCAGTTTCCTAAAAGCTGAGTAAAGATGCTGTTATAGAATAGCTCAAATCCTTCTGTTGCAAAATAGTAGTTTCCTTTGAATGAGTGTTTTGAAGTGAAAGGATCTGTTTTGAATCCTTGATACGTGTAAGATAACCCTACTCCCAGTTTAATACCGTCATCAGGGTTGTATCCTATAGAAGGCAAGCCCATAAAAGCACTATATTTTGAAGTTTTTTTATAATGGTATTCATTTAGGTCATAATCATCTTTAAAATGAACGGTGGCATTCCCGGAATTAAGTAAAGTGTTGTTCTTTGATCTGTAATCATAGATCACTACTTTTTTACCGTTCTCAATATCATAAGTGTCATTATTCTGTCCGCCGATCAGGCGAATCTTTATCGGATGTTTTTCCGTTCCGTTTACTTTAAAAATATCGTCATCATCTAAACCGTAAATCCAGATTTCACAGGTTTCTGAGGCAGAATAAGTTCTGCTGAACTCTTTTTCTATTCCTGTTTTTTTGATACGGTTGATCGTTACCTTCGTTTGTTCATTAGGTAAACGTTCAATAATGAATTCATCTTTTTTATCGGTTCCGGTTAAAATGATCCGTTTGTGCAAGAAGTGATAATATTTTTCGGCATAAGCTGCTAGTTTATCGCGTCTCAACTTCAGTTTTGCAATAATTTCCTGAGTAGTGCCGTCATGATTAATTTCTTTTGGCAGTTGTTCAAAAGTACTATCAATTACCTTATCAGTAAGGTGATCGGCAATAAATTGAGCTTCCTTTTTCCAGTCTTCTGCATCTGCTTTTCGGATAAAGGCTATGTCCAGATTGTGTCCTGCAAAGTTAAACCATTTTTCATCTGGGAAACGGCTCTTAAAATCACTGATATGCCGGGCAGCCGGAATCTTGAGAATCAGGCTTAGCAAGTTACCGTCGACCTTTACAAAAGCCTGGTCCCTGTCTCTGGGAATAGGTTTAAAGAGTACCTGATCTTCGGTTTTATAAACAGACCAGCGCCATTGATCGGCATGTCTGTCCCAATCACCGATCAACATATCAAATAGACGGGCTCTTATAAAAGAAGATTCATCTACCTGATATTTTTCATCTTTTCGGATCTTTTCTAATACATCAGTCGTACTGATAATGTCATCCGGTTTACCAAAGCTCTTTTCGTCACGATGCTCCTCTGTCGGGCGTTCCTCAACCAGATACAAGGTATTGCCATAGGTTTCATTGTACTGTTTTAGTGCTTTTTGTTTCGGAATATAGAACAGTCTCGGATTGGTGTGAAATACACCTACAGCATCTGCCAGATCACCGATAATAAAAGGGGTAAAAGGATGTGCTGTAGTATAAAAGTCAAAAATAAAACGTTCGGTAATCGTGTTTTTGAATTCCTGTTCCACATTCTGATCCTTAAAAGCAACAGTCTGTAAAAAGCGAGTAGCACTTTTTTGCAGTGCTCTCATAACATATTCTTTGCCGGTAGTTGTATCTTTTAACCGGAGTGACATTGATTGGTGTCCCCCTCCGGCAATATCCGTTTCCAGTCCGCCGTATAATGTGTCCAGAGAAGCAACAGGAGCTTCAACGGCTAATCCGTAATATTCCCTGAAATGATGTCCCCATAAGAAAGAGTAGAACTTACTTTTTTCGGTCCATTCTTTAGGGTAAATTGAGGCAGAAACGGTTGGTGGTAAAGGATTTGAATCTGTAAAAGCGGTTTCATCTTTACTGTTTGGTTCCATAATTTTCAGAGCGATCAATTCTTGCAGATCGGTATTATCCGTTCCGTAAAAGCGATTAATCACAGTACCGTCCTGATAAACCTTCATGATGGCAAAACCATTTCCGCCATACGTAAAATCATCTTTTCCTGTTGCCTTTGCCGCTTCTTTTTTTGAACCGGCACCGCTGATGATTTGTTTGATACCTTCCTTCTCAATGTATTGCAGGTTATGATCGTGACCGGAAACGACTATAATATTGTCTAAGTTTTGGATCATAGGTTTAAGCCTTTTAATAAAGGCAGCATATTGTTTGTTTTGAAGATCCTGCGGACTGGCTCCTGTGGTTTTTCGCAATAGATTAATAAAAGAACCTATAACAGGCAAAGGAATCGCGTTGCTTATCGGGAAAAAGTGCTTACGAAAGGAATATTGTCCGCCATGAGCACCGTTGCTAAACAGCGGATGATGGATAGCCAGAATGATCGTTTTATTCTGATTTTTGTTGATCTGGCTGTGTAACTCGTCAAAGAATTCTTCTCGGTTTTTAATCTCACAATCGTCATTCATTTTCGGATGTTGGTTCCAGTCTTCTAAATACCATTCACTGTCAACAACGATTAAGGCTAGATTATCAGTAACGGAAACAGTTGCTATAGGGCAGCCGTCTTTGGGAAGAAAAGCCTTTTTGGAGTCAAAGTATCGTTGAACCATTTTAGCTTCGTCATGAAGCCCTTCTAAGCCGCTATACCAATCGTGATTTCCGGGAATAAAGATAGTTTTTCCCTTAAAGTTTTGGGTAATGTCTAGTTGGCGTTGTAATTTTTCTTCAGCCAATGCCCTGGCTTTATCTTTCTTATCAGGCAAACCTTTAGGATAAATATTGTCACCCAGAAAAATAAGAGTGCTGTTCTTGGAAGCCGTTTCCAATTGGTTTTTTAACAAACGCAAAGTTATTGCGCCTTCCGGCTCGTCGGCATTTCCGGCATCACCAATTAAAAAAAAGGTATGGGCGACAGTTAATGTGTCTTCCGATAGACTAAAATCATAGTTTTTAACGTTCTTACCTTCGGAAACGCCCATTGTAGCACAAGAACTTAAGAGGAAACATGACGTAAGGACGTAAAAAACGTGTTTTAAAAAGGTTTTATTATTTGAAAACGCAATGATTTTCATAAATTTATATCATTAAAAGATTATGATGTCTATAATTACAAAATCAGCTTCGTTTGTGGAGCAATTATTCAAAGATAAGTTATCTTCTGCATATTTGTATCATAATTTTACGCATACACAAAATGTAGTACGGACAATTGAAGCGATTGTTGCGTATGAAAAATTAGATGCTGAAACAAAGGAAATTTTATTGGTTGCCGGATGGTTCCATGATACAGGTTATACAGAAAGCATCATAAATCACGAACAGGTCAGTGCAGAGATTGCTTCCGGATTTTTAACAGAGAACGGAAAAGAAAGTACTTTTATTAAAGACGTAAAAAGAATAATTTTGGCAACCCGGTACAATCATGAACCTGAGGACGAACGGGAACGGATCATGAAGGATGCAGATCATTGTCACTTAGGGAGTATCGACTATCTGACATCATCAGAGTCTCTCCGGAAAGAGTGGGAGCTGACTTGTGAAAAGCGTTTTTCAGATTTGGACTGGAATAAAGAAAACTTACTTTTTTTAAAGCAAAAGCATCATTTTTATACAGAATATTGTAAAAAGTTTTTACAACCGGTTAAAGAAAAGAATATCAAACAAGTTTTGAATACAATCCAAAAGATGGAGGAAAAGAAAGAAACTAAAAAAGCAAAGAAAGAAAAACCGAGCAGAGGCATTGATACCATGTTTCGGGTAACTTTAAATAACCATACCCGATTGAGTGGTATTGCTGATAGTAAGGCAAATATCTTGCTGTCGGTAAATGCTATTATCATTTCGGTAGCTTTGTCAACCATTGTGCCGAAATTAGATAACCCTAATAATGCTCATTTGATCGGTCCTACTTTTACTATGGTCATGTTTAGCGTGGTCTCAATTATTTTTGCCATTCTTTCGACCCGACCAAAAGTCACTTCCGGTAAGTTCACACAACGGGATTTAGAAGAACGAAAAGTCAATTTGTTGTTTTTCGGTAATTTTTATAAGATGCCGTTAAAAGAATATCAGGATGCCGTTACTGAAATGATCAATGATAAAGATTATTTATACAATACAATGATCTCTGATCTGTATTATCTGGGGCTAGTATTAGAAAAGAAATACCGATTGTTACGCATAACATACAATATTTTTATGATCGGAATTATTGTTTCAGTTATTGCGTTTGTCGTTGCTTTTAAAATGGCCGGAAATTAAGGGTTGATCTTCAGGAATTCGTCAATAGTAACCTTACTCTTTTCCGGTTTAGCGTTTTCGTGAAGTATGGTAACACGAATTGCATTTAATCCGGAAACTCCTTGTAGATCCTGTACTTCAAATTGCTCGACTTCCGGAGCAATAATGTTTTTGTGTTGCAGGTAGCGAACATATTTCAGGTATTCTTCTTCCTCATGTTTTCCGGAGTACACAATAGTGATTTTTCCCTGAGCGGTAATGCGCTCTTTTTTATTTTTTATGAATGCTTTATCGATGCGCTTTTTGACCACTTCATAGCGTGCATTATACGTACCGTCGACATCAAAGCGTTTTTCATCCATTCGGAACCGAATAGAGATCGGACTGTTAAAAACCAAGATCAGAGAAGTGACTTCTAGCGGAAATGGCAATTGCGATTTGATCTTATGGTGTTCAATTTCCATTTCACACAGGGTTTGAAATTGCCAAAGTCTCAGGTTCTGAAGATAAAGCAAATCAAATTTTCGTTGCGGTGTTATGGACGCACCGATGTATAAATTATGTTCAACACCGTCTGTTCGGAAACGTTCGTAATAATGCGGATAAATCTTTTGAGCCTCATTTTGTTTTTCATCAATGATCTTAGCCAGCTTTTTATTGATAATAGCCATAGCTTCATCAAATTTTTTACGTTCGGTATACAACAAACCGTTTTTGACATCCAAAGAGTCAAAATAGTGATTGATCTCTTTCTGAATGACATCATCGTCAAGCTGAATGGTTTGTAGCAGTGGGTGTATTTCCGTGCCGATATACCGTTGGATCTGCTGTTCGATATCAGCTTTCAGATTCCCGCTGATCTCCAGTTGCCAATCCTGTAATTCAAAGATGCGTTGCTCTACAATAGCAAGTTTATGGTTCTTATTAAGTGTGCTGAAAATATCAAGCAGCCATTTTAACTGAACGTTGAGGTCTTTTTTTACGGTTTCGTTTCGGTGTTCCGAAGAGCCTTTGATGTCGATTTGTCCGTAAAGCGGATGGACATCTTTAAAAACAATTTCTTTCAAAGTATACGATTCCTGATTGATCAAGCTGTCGTAAAATTTTTGAGCTTCCTGAGTGAATTTCCAATAAACACTTGGATGTATCGTGGTATATTCCCGCTGGATGATAGCCTCTATCTGATTGTCTCTTTCGTTATTGAAGCGTTCAATGGTGTCAACCAAAAACGGAGTGATCAATTCAATTTTCTGAGCTTCGATACTGTTCAGTGCTCTTGGTGTAGCCGAAACAAATTCTATGATGCCTAGTAATTGATTGTCTTTTACAATAGGAGCTAAAATACAACTCGAAATATTTTTTAATAATAAATTATAACCGAAAGTCTCATTTCCGGAATTCTGAATGTAATTCTGAACGTCAGATATGGTAAAATAAGTCTGTTTCTTTATCAGATTATCATAGGAACCGCCACATAAGAGCGTTTCGCAATCGCAATCTTTTTCATCTAAAAGGAAACTCGAAATAAAACCTTTACTGATAGGAGGTTTCACTAATTTTTTTTCAGTTTGATTGAAGATCATAAAACCGATCCTTAAATCAGGGATTTTAAAAAAAGACCTGAAAATCGATTCAAAACTGTTTTCAAAAATAGTCGGTTCGCTTTTAGTTTTCAGTAAGTTCGTTTTTAAGTTGGAAAGTGAATTTTCCGTTGTACTGTCGAATAAACTAACAATTCCGAATCCTTTTAAGATCCAACTTTCATGCGGAAAATATTTTTTCCACAACTCCAGATCATCATAATTGTCCAGTAACAAATTGATATCCGCTTCGGTCAACATGATCGCTTTGTCCGTTGGTATTACATCCATAAAATCAGCATTGTATAAAATGCGATAATGACGCATAAATCCTTTTTTATCAGGGATATCGTAAAACAAAGGCATGGCAAAATCAACCGTACTATTGAAATAGTGATTGATAATGAGGCAACAATTCATGACATAAAATCGATGTTCGTCAAGATCACGGATGTTGACCTCAAAATTGACACCGGCATTCTGCAAGATGTTTTCAAACCGTTTGGTATAATTGAACGTAAAATTGTGAAAAGGGATAGCTGCGGCCTTTATTTCATTATGCGTTAAAGCGGTGGGAAACAGGTCTGAAAGCAGGTAGCTGATCAACTGACTGTTCTGGCGTATCGTATCGATATTTTCAATTCCGGTGATCAATTCCGGAACTTTTTGTACTTCATCCAGTAATGATCGGGCATAAGCCGAGCGGAACGGAATATCGTTTTGGGCAATATGCTCCAGCATTTCCGTAAGCTTATGAAAGGAAATGAGTGTTTTAAAAGGTGATTCACTGAAGTACGATAAACCCATCCGTCTTAATTTGTACAAAGATACAAAATATTATGACGGAAACCTTTTGTGTGACGAACGGAAAAAGTTAACGGCAAGGTCTCCTTAAATGATATTCACCAATGATATAAGTCGTGATCTTTTTTAGAGTAACTCCGGTTTCCGGATGCAATCCCGGAGCTGTAAAACATTCGATCTCATTACCTTTTAAAGATTTGCCGTACCAGACATTTTCCATTCCGTTCTTAAAAAAAGTAGTAGTGTCACAAGGAATTATCTTTTTAAAGTTCCTGAATCTGTTTTCATCTATTTTCTCAAACGGAAGATCGGGATTGTCGCGAATTTCTTTTTCCGAATATTTTACAAAATGATCTTCGGTCCACACCATGTATGCTTTTTCTTTGGTTAAATAGTAACCCCCTAAAGAAAATAGAATTAACAAAGAAAAAAGACCAAATACTATTTTCGGATTCCACCGTTTTTTTTCCGGACTCTGGTTTGTGTCTACAAAATTGATAAGAGTAGATGGAAGAGTTTTGGAGGCTTCTTCTTCCGGAAGCGTTTTTTCAATTTGTTCATCAGGCATAGTATTCCCAGCAACCAATCGCGTGAATTTAGGATAAGGTCTACTTTCATAGTTTACCAGTAGAGCGGCCATATCTAAGGCAAAATGAGTTGAGAGCTCAGATTCTCTTTTAAAGAACTTTCCAATAGGTTTGAATTTGTTGACGATCTTTTGATCATTGAGTTCACGGACTTTTTCTCGATTAAATTCAAAACTTAAAAAATTTCGAAAATTAATAGAGTCATTTTGGTTTTTGGAATCAGTAAGTATAATAACGCATAAATCTCTGAGTTTTGCCGGAGAAGGATTTAAAAGAAAGTTACTGTGAACACCATTTTTTTCGGTTTCATACTTTTTTCGAATCGCTTTTTTATACTCTTCTAAGTAATTTTTTTCCATGTATTATTTCGGATTTTTCGGATTCTGTCGGATTCTGTCGGACTTTTCAAGAACTCTTAGAACTATCGGAATTCCGTAGCAAAACTATTGAAAATCAGGCTTTACTTTGTCTTCGGATTTAGTTCTTGTTCTACTCGCGATAAGAACAAATGTACAAAACTACTTCTAAAAAAGTGTCGCTAAACAGATCAGGATTTTTATCCGGGAAGTATAAATTGACTTTTCTGTTTCAGCACACTTCACTTCCCGCAAAGTATTAACGAACGGCAATAAGGCTGTAGAAAAAACATTCGAACAATCTCGAACAGCCCTGCCTATGTCTCATTTTTAATTTTTAAAAGATCATGAAAAAAATAATTCTTTTAGTAATAGCCGGGATCGGACTAGTGTCTTGTACAAATGATGAAACATTTACTATCCCGAAACAGTGGCAACAGAAACTCAAAATGAAGTTTATCTGAATCAGAAAGATTTAGATTCAACGGGAGGACAAGGAGGAACAACTCCTATAAGACCGTAACTTTCTTGTAAGAAATTTTTAATTTAAGAAAGATTTTATAATTTCGGGGAATGATATTTAGAAAAATATTTTCCCCGATTTTTTTTATTATACTAGGATTAAGTTTAAATTCTTGTGATAATAAGACGTTTGGACTTGAAGAATACGAAAGAGCAAAAGAAAAAGGAGAAGCTTTTTTTGATGAAGAAAAGTATGATTCTGCATTCTATTATTATAATAAAGCTCAGTTTCATTGTAAAGAGGTTGCATCGGATAGTATTATATATCCTTTGCTAATGATGTCTGAAATTCAGATGATTTATTGCGATTTTTCAGGTAGTGAAACAACCTTAACAGAAGCTTTGCCTTATGTTACTGGCAAAACTCTTGAAAAATATAGAACTTTTATATATAATAGTTTGGGGCTTGATTATTTAGAGCAAAAGAATTTTGAAGAAGCTTTGAAATATTATAATAAGTCTTTTGCAATAACCACTAATGAGTTGTCTAAGTGTATTATTAAAAATAATATAGCTTATAATTATTTAGAGCAGGAAAAATATGATATAGCGAGAGAAATATTAGATTCTATTAGAAATAATAATGCTTTAGTGTATGGATCTAAACAGTATGCTAAAGTAATTGATAATTTAGGTTTTGCTTATTTTAAAGAAGGAAATACAAATAAAGCGTATCATTATTTGGTCGAATCATTACAAATAAGAGATAGTTTGGGAGAAAGTCATGAAAAAATAGCTTCATTAATGCATTTAGCCCGATTTTATCAGGATTCTTTAACAGAGCTTACAGTTGATTATGCAGAGAAAGCATATCAGGCAGCTTCGAATGTAAAAAGTCCGGATGATCAAATAGAAGCTTTAGGGATTTTAATTTCAAATACTACAGGGACACAATCTAAAGAATATTTTCAAAAATTTATGACTACAAAAGATAGTATTGATTTGGTTCGACAAATGGATAAAAACCAATTTGCCAAAATAAAATACGATTATTCTTTAATTTCAAAAGATGCAGAAATCCAAAAAACGCAAAAAATAATCTATTTACTATTAGTTTTTATCGTACTCTTATCGTCATTGTATATCTTTTTCCACATCAAAAGGAAAAATAAGATAAAACTTCAATTAGAAAATCAAAAAACAGCTTACGAAACAGAGACCCGTATTTCCAGAAAGTTGCACGATGAGTTGGCTAATGATGTTTTTCAAACCTTGTCGTTTGTGCAAACGCAGGATCTGGACAAAAACAGGGCGTCTCTGGTCAATGATTTGGATGAGATATACAAGAAGACCCGTAATATTTCCAGAGAGAATAATGATATAGTTACCGGAAAAGATTTTGAAGCCGACCTTGTAGCAATGATATCTGATTTTCAGGACAAGGAAGTACGAATTATCATTAAAAAAGAAGAAGTGAATTTGGACCAGATTTCGCCGGAAAAACAGATCGCAGTATATCGAGTACTCCGGGAATTGCTGGTGAATATGAAAAAATACAGTCAGGCATCTTTAGTGGTGCTGAATTTCAGTTCGGACAAAGAACTGAAAGTAAACTATTCGGATAACGGAATAGGGTTTGAAAAGAAAAATGTAAAAGGCGGAATCCAAAGTGCGGAAAACCGTATTCACAGTGTAAACGGAACGATTACTTTTGACACTATGCCGGGGAAAGGCTTAAAAGTTTCAATCGTAATACCTAAAAATTAAGCACGTATGTTTACAAAAGTATTGATAGCAGAAGATTTTGACACGACTAATGTAGCGGTTACGCAACTTTTAAAAGAATTAGAGGTTGAGCAGGTTGATTTTGCTAAATATTGTGATGATGCCTTGTTAAAGATCAAAAGAGCACTTTTAGACGGGGATCCTTATCAATTATTGATCTCTGATCTGTGTTTTAAAGAAGATTTCAGAGCTGTAACCTTAAAGTCGGGCGAAGCATTGATAGAAAAAGCAAAAGAAGTGCAGCCGGAATTAAAAACGATAGTGTATTCTATGGAAGATAAGTCTTTCAAGATAAAATCGCTTTTTGACAATTTTGAGGTGGACGGTTATGTGGTTAAAGACCGCAAAAGTATTCCGGAACTCAAGGAAGCCATTTTGAAAGCTGAAAAAGGAGAGCGGTATGTTTCTCCGGATCATGCTTCAGCTTTGCAGGATAAAACCGTGAGTGAAATAGACAGTTATGATTTACAGATCATAAGACATTTAGCCTCCGGAATTACTCAGGATGAAATAGAACTAACGTTTAAGGAGAAAGGAATCACTCCTAACAGTAAAAGCACCATAGAAAAGCGGATCAACAGGCTGAGAACGTATTTCAGAGCCAACAATAATGTGCATTTAATTGCTATTGCAAAAGATATGGGCGTGATCTGAAATATTCCGCCTTTATTGTGTATCACAATTTTCAAGATAATTTTTTTGCTACAACAGTTGTGGCATTTTTTTTAAAAATTAACTTTTGCTACAGCTATTGCAGCACTTTTTTCAGAAAATATATTTTGCTACAAAAATTCAAAAGAACAATAATCACCTTTTAATTTATTTTCTTCAAAATTAAAAAATAGTCTTTACGGAAAGCCGTAAGGAAAACTATGGTATTGGTTTTATGTTTGGGGTGTTTAACCTTAAATAATAAAAAATGATTAATGATATTAAAAAGTTCTTAAATGAGGAACAAAACCCAAAGGTTGTAGAAAAATTAATGCACAAGGTGAAAGGATTGCTTACTGCAGGGGAAGAAGTCGAATATATTGCAGTACAGAATAAACCCATTGTTAATTTATCTCCTGATTGTATTACATTGACAAATAAAAGAGTGATTTTTTGCCGACCTAGTAATTTAGGTCTGTCTATGAATTTTCAAGACTATTTATGGAAAGAAATAGCAGACTGTCATATGAAAGAAGCTATTCTGGGAGCTGTTTTTTCAGTAAAAACAATTAAGGGACAATTAAATACTTTAGATTATTTACCTAAAGTTCAGGCAAGAAAATTATACCAGTTTGCACAGGAAAAAGAAGAAGAGATGGCGGAATATAGAAGGCAAAGAGATTTAGAAGACAAAAGAGCCGCTGCAGGAGGTGGTATTGTAGTGAACGCTAATACAGCAACAAATGCAGCTAATGAGAAAGATAAAGAAGAAGATCCTCTTATCGTTTTACAAAAGTTAAAAGGATTATTAGAAAATGAGATCATTTCTAAAGAAGATTTTGAATCAAAAAAAGAACAAATATTATCAAGAATGTAAAATTATGAAAAGTAAATTAACAACTGTTTTACTGGCGTTTTTCTTAGGAGGAGTCGGAATACATAGATTTTATTTAGGGCAGACTTTTGTTGGGATATTGTATTTGTTGTTTTGCTGGACATTTATTCCAACAATAATTGCTCTTTTTGATTTTATAGCTTTTTTATTTATGTCAGAAGAGCGATTTAATTTTAAATATAATAAGGCTGCTTTTTAGTTTAATCAATTAAAAGATAAAAAAATGGAACTACAAGTACAATTTAAAGCTTTAGCAGATAAGATCAATCAGCTCAAAGATAAAATAGAAACAGAAGAATCTACCAAGCATGCTTTTGTGCTTCCTTTTATTAATAGTTTAGGTTATGACACATTTAATCCGACAGAGGTGGTACCTGAGTTTACAGCTGATATAGGTTTAAAGAAAGGAGAGAAAGTAGATTATGCTATTTTTCAGGAAGGAGAACCTATTTTAATCATAGAGTGTAAAAACTGGCGGGAAGATTTATCAATTCATAATTCGCAATTGTTGCGTTATTTTCATGTAACAAAAGCCCGATTTGCTTTGTTGACCAATGGAATTCAGTATCAATTCTTTACCGATCTGGAAGAAAAAAATAAAATGGATGAAAAACCATTTCTCGAGTTTGAGATCACTAGTCTGAAAGAAAATACTATCCATGAAATTGCAAAATTTCATAAATCTAATTTTGATGTCAATAAGATTGTTAATAATGCCAGTTCATTGAAGTACACAAAAGAGATTAAAAAATTAATCAATGATGAATTACAAAATCCTTCAACTGAGTTTATTCGTTTGTTTGCCGGTAAAGTATATTCCGGAAGATTGACTGAAAAAGTAATGGATGAGTTTAAAGAATTGGTTTTAAAAGGTTTTAATCAATTTATTAACGAAAGAATCAATGATCGCTTAAATGCCGCTTTAAATAAAGAAGCGGAAAAGCAGGTTGGCGATCAGGTAGAGGAAATAGAAGAAAGTAAAATAAATACAACAGAAGAAGAATTGGAAGGCTTTCGTATTGTAGTAGCCATTTTAAGAAGAAAATTAGAAGTGCATCGAATTGTACATCGTGATACGCAATCTTATTTCGGAATTTTATTGGATGATAATAACCGAAAACCACTTTGCCGATTGCATTTTAACGGTGTTAAGAAGTACATCGGATTGTTTGATGATGCTAAAAATGAAACCCGACATGCATTAGAAAGCCTTGAGGATATTTATCAGTATGAGGATGAGTTGTTAGAAACAGCATGGAGATATAATAGTGAAGAATAAAATCAGAAAAAAAATGGAATTAGAATTTTACGAATACCAGACAGGTACTTTTAATGATGTGAAAGAATCATTAATAAGAAGTATTGCTCAGTATCTTAGACATTACAATAAAGTAAAAGTAGGAATCACATCTAATCCTTTGAATCGCTTTTCCCAACATAGTAATAGTGGAAAAGGGTGGAAGAAGATGATAGTGAAGTACGAAACATCATCGGTTAGTTATATAAATGAAATGGAAAAGCTACTGATAGATAATTTCTCAGATTTATTACAAAATGAAATTGGCGGAGGCGGCGGTCCAAACGGAAAACCTCCTTATTATTTATATTTGTTATTGAAATAAAATTTTAAAGAATCATGATAAAAAAACTACTATTACCTATTATTATTTTTAATCTGTTGTCCTGTAAAGATACAGATACACCTCCACCACCAAGTCCGCAATCTTTTTATTTAGAGTTAGATACCATAACGCCGGAAGATCGGAAAGAGATCACGGAAAAAGAAAAAAAAACCTATCACGTCGATAAAAAGTACCGCTACGAGTATCGCACCGGAATTAGCGGACATTATGAGTACAATTACGATATCATCGGTTACGATAAAGACAGTAATA
This sequence comes from Flavobacterium sediminis, assembly GCF_003148385.1. Taxonomy (NCBI): domain Bacteria; kingdom Pseudomonadati; phylum Bacteroidota; class Flavobacteriia; order Flavobacteriales; family Flavobacteriaceae; genus Flavobacterium; species Flavobacterium sediminis. The sequence continues at coordinate 2,182,988 of NZ_CP029463.1, forward strand.
AAGTAAGAGGAAACATCAATATACGAGGAAAATACGGAGCAGGTATGGTAGAAGACAAAGACGGGCATGAAAAAGACCTGTATGTTCATTGGGTTGAGAACGAAAAACTTGCCGGAAAAGATATAGACGGCAATGAATATGAATTTGTAGTAGAGTAGTGATGAGAATTTGGTTTACTTTTTTGTTTTCTTTTTATGTCGTAATTGCGTTTTCGCAAGTAAAGATATGTTCATGGAACATTGAAAACTTTGGCTCCTCAAAATCAGATTCCGCCATTCAATTTATGGCTGAGGTATTAAAAGATTTTGATGTTGTGGCTCTACAGGAAGTTGTTGTTAACGGATCTGGAGCAAGAGCTGTCGCTCAATTAGCCGATAACCTTAATAGAAAAGGAGCAAAGTGGGATTATGTAGTCAGTGAAGCAACACAAGGAAGTGCTTATAAATCGGAACGCTATGCTTTTTTATGGAAGCCTTCTAAAGTAACCAAACTGGGAGAACCATGGCTGGATCAGAATTTTGTAGAAGAGATTCAACGGGAGCCCTTTTTTTGCACCTTTCAATTTGGGGAAAAAGAATTTACCTTAGTTAATTTCCATGCTAAAACTAAAAGGCAACAGCCCGAAACTGAAATCAAATATTTTAAGTTTTTTCCGGATTTGTACCCCAATTTAAATCTTATCTTTCTTGGAGATTTCAATTGTCCGCAAAAACACACCGTTTTTAATCCGCTTAAAAAAATGGGGTACGAGTCCACTTTCCGGAATCAAAAAACATCACTCCGTCAAAAATGTATTGATGATGACTGTTTAGCTTCTGAATATGATAATGTTTTTTATAACAAAAATCGTTTCTCTGTAATAGGCTCAGGAGTTGTTTTGTTTTATAAACAATTTCGTTTTTTTTCTAAATCAAGAGAAATTTCTGACCATATTCCTGTTTGGGTACAAATAATTTAACTTTTTCTTAAAAGATAAGAATAATTTAACAGAACAAAAATTTGGTGATTACAATAGGTCTAAATATTTTTGTTAAAATTTTTTTTAACAATTTTTGCTTTGCTAAAAAATAAAAAGTAAATGTTAACGTTTGTTAATTTATAGCCTGATATCTTAAAAACTATTCAAAGTGTAATTGAATAAGGTCATCAGGAAATAGTAAAGTATTGAAATAGTTTAAAAAATAATGTTTTTGTTAATAAGATAGAGTGCTGCTAAAAACTTATCTGCTAACTAACCATTTTTTAATCTTTTCTAGTAAAAGAAGAAAAGGAATGAAAATACTTGAAAAATAGTATTGGATTTTCTATTGTGTAAAAGATTAAAAAGAGGTAGGAACCGAAATTTATTCAGAAAGATCAATCCCCCTGATTTTTCTATTGTTAGTTTTTTCAATATGAATAGTTTGAAAAAACGTAAGATTTGTTTTTTAATAGATTCTCTTTATCGGAAAAAACAAGAGCAGACTGTACTGTTGAAATTGTTTTTACATAAGAAGATGGAGGTTTATTAAAAGAAAATTCACATCACTTTCTTATTAAAAAAGGCAAAAATGAATAATAGTTGCCTTTTAGCTAATGACAGAGCTTTAAAGTTTAGGGCGCTATCTTTTAAGTTATTATTGTTTGTCGCAAACAAAATTTCAAAGTATAATTTTTTAAGACTTAATGCGGATTCTCAGACTAAAATCGGAGAAGATACATTAGTCTGTAGTAATAAAGAAAAGAGAAATATTCCAATATTAAAGATACTTATACAGAAATACTATTATGAAGCAGATTAGAACCAGTAAGTTTTCTAAGTTAATAGCCTATTATTTAGCTATTATGATGTTTTTACAAGTTACCCAGCCTGTAAGAATGTATGCATTGACCAGTGGTCCGACACAGCCGGAATTCAATGCTTTTACACCTATAGGTACATCCGATATGGTGGATTTAGCTAGCGGGGATTTTAACTATAACATTCCGATAATGGATGTAGGTGGCTATCCTATTAACCTGGCTTATAACTCCGGTGTAAGTATGGATCAGGAAGCTTCATGGGTAGGCTTAGGATGGAATCTTAATATAGGACAGATCAATAGAGATGTAAGAGGACTTCCGGATGATTTTAAAGGGGATCTGATGACTTATGAGAATAACATGAGAGATAATCTTACAGTTGGGTCTTCTTTCTATATTAACCCTCAAATAATAGGGTCATTAGATAACATACCGATAAGTTTAGGAGGAGGGTTAAACATGCAGTTTAATAATTACAAAGGATATTCAGCAGTTCCTTCGTATGGGCTATCCTTTAGATTGTCTGATCAGGTTTCTGTCGGAATGCAATTATCGAGTTCGAATGAGTCAGGAGCGACATTGACTCCTAATGTCTCTCTAAGTTATTTTTCAAAAGAGACAGGTGATCTGTCAAATTCTTTTGGTTTTAGTTTATCACCATCTATTTCATATAACTCCAGAGAAGGATTGTCATCATTTAACATTAATTCCGGAATAACTTATAAAAATGATTTCGGAAAAAAAGATAAAAGTATAGGAGGATCGATTTCTTTTCTAAATAACACTTTCACTCCTTCAAAGAGAGTAGGATTAAAAAATAACGGGGCTACATTTTCATATTCCGGAGGTGTGGATATTTGGGGTTTCATTTAGAAGGAAGTTTTGCAGGTTATGGATCACTTCAAACTTTAATTCAAAAAACAAAATCGGAAAAAGCTTTTGGTTATGAAAATACTCATTTCTCAGGAGAGAATGATATTATGGATTTTAATAGAGAAAAGGAACAATCTTTAATGTCTAAAAACACATTAGTATTGCCGGTAACTAATTATACGTATGATATTTACAGTATTCAAGGGCAGGGTGTAGGAGGAACTTTCAGACCTTTCAGAGGACAAATCGGATATGTACATGAACCCAAAGTAAGCGATATTTCTGCAAGTATGAGTATGGGAGCAGAATATGAGGGAGGTGCCGGAGGGCATATCGGCGGAAATATCAAACGGTCTTATTCTAATTCTATGACCAGAGGGTGGAACACCACAGTAGTGCCTTTTTTCAAAGAAAAGATTTCAAATAATGATATTTCATACGAGACTGTTTATTTGAAAAATATAGGAGAGAATAGAATAGACCAAGAATATCAATCCCTTTTTGATACAAAAATAGGTGCTGCTGCAGCTATTACACTACAATTAGACGGTAATAAGCAGGCAACTAATAAATATTTAGTGAAAGCACCTTCATTGTCTTATGGAAACAGTTCTCCATTTAGTTCGACTCTTACATTCAATTCACAATTAAAAAGAAATAAAAGAGAAGACAGGAATCAAGTAATACAAAAGTTTACTAAAAAAGAAGTTGAAGATTTCGGAATGAATTCTTTTATAAAAAGTAATGTACATGCAAAACCTCATCATACAGCAGGTTATGTTATAACAGATGAAAAAGGGAATCGACATATTTTTGGTGAAACAGCTTATAATGAAAGTAAAAAAGAGGTAACATTCGCTGTAAATACCGTTTCAGACCCGGATAATGACGGTATTGTATTGTATAGCCCGGGTTCTGATAATTCCCCAAACAATCATAGAGGGATAGATCATTACTTTAATAGGATAACAACACCGGAATATGCTCACACATATTTACTTTCATCTGTTTTGTCCGGTGACTATGAAGATTTAAGTGCTGACGGACCAACTGATGATGACTTAGGGACATATACAAAAATAATATATAGTAGCCCATACAATTATAACTGGAGAATTCCTTATAAGAAAAATTCAGCTTCGTTTAATGAAGGGTTCAAATCCGATCCGAAAGATCAGAAAGCAAGTTATATTTACGGAGAGAAAGAGATAAAATATGCGACAAAAATAATTTCAAAAACTCATGTTGCTTTTATAGACTTAGAGGACAGGAAAGATGGCAGAGGAACATTAGGAGAGAATGGAGGAAACGGGAGTAAGTATATGAAAAAAATAACAAGTATCAGGTTGTATTCTAAATCTCAGCTTCAGAATGAACAAGACCCGGGCATAAATAACGCAAGTGTAAGACCAATAAAAGCAGCTCATTTTGTTTATGATTATAGTCTATGTCAAGGTATAGATAATAATTCAGGAGTAATATCGAGTTCAACAAGTGAAATTAATAATCAGGGAGGAAAATTAACTTTAAAGAAAGTATATTTTACTTATGGTAATTCCAATATGGGGAAATATACACCTTATATATTTAACTATGAAGGTTTAAACCCAAATTATAATCCGAAGGCTTATGATATATGGGGGAATTATAAACCTTTGTTAGATGCATCCTCTGGTTTAACAGCACAGGAATTTCCTTATGTAGAGCAAGGAGATCAACAACAACAGAATGAATATTCAAGTGCTTGGTCATTAACATCAATAGAGCTTCCTTCAGGAGGTAAAATAAAATTGACTTATGAGAGTGATGACTATCAGTTTGTTCAGGATAAAAGGGCTCTACAAATGTTTAAAGTGGAAGGGGTTTGTACAGCTGCTGCAAAAGATAATTTTTCAGCTAGTTCAATAACAAATGAACTTTACGGAACAAATGGTGAAGCCAAGTATGTAGTGGTTAAAGTAAATGATGAAGATGTGCAACTGCCTGACAGTACTATTTTAGAAAAATACATAGGTGAGTTAGAAGGAAAGCCAATATATTTTAATTTCTTCATGAAGATAAAGAAAAGTGGAACTGTAAAAGATTTTGTTACCGGATATTTTGAGATGGATCAGGAGGCAGTTGTTCGATCAGTGTCAGCCGATACCTATTTATTGGTGCCTATGAAGCATTTGAACAAAGAAGGGAAAGATTCACAAAGTAGTTTGGTTAATCCCATTTCGTTAGCAGGATGGTTTTTTGGACGTAAATATCTTCAGGACTATATATATACCAATAATCCATCCGATTTAAGCCCTACAAATATTTTTAGTATCGGACAGAGTTTGATTAATAATTTAGGGGCAATGGTTGAAATCTTTAGAGGACCAAATGGGAGACTCAGAGACCTGAATTGTGCACAAAATTTTGAACCGGTTAAATCTTGGGTACGTTTACAAGAACCTTCAGGAACAAAATTTGGAGGAGGCTCCCGAATCAAAACAGTTGAAATGTTTGATGGGTGGAATGATATGGTAGGTGTAGATGAAAATGACCCTAATATTGATATACAGCGTTATTTAAAAAAATATGGGCAAGAATATGATTATAATTTAGATGATGGTAGTTCTTCCGGCGTGGCAACTTATGAACCTAATATTTGTAAAGAAAATCCGCTAATACAGCCATTTTACCATAAGCCTGAAAAAATGTCTGCGCAAGCCTATGAAGAAAAACCATTCGGTGAATCTTTTTATCCTACACCTACTGTTACGTATAAGAAAGTAAGAGTCAAAAATGTCACGGCATCAGATGATGATGATACAACAGAAGTCCGTAATACTAAAACCGGAGAAGTAGTGACTACTTTTTATACGAGTTATGATTTTCCTACGAGATCTAGTTTTACAACCTTAGATAATCCTTTAACTAAATATTATCGATCCAATGAAAATGATATGATTAAGAACATAGTTAAAGGTTTGTTAGGATTAAAAATCGAGGTTAATATTGACTTAACGATGACACAGGGGTTCTCTGTTGAAACAAATGATATGAACGGAAAAATGAGGAAACAGGAAGTCTATAATAATGCAGGAGATATTATATCAATGGTTGAATATAAATATAATGTTGATGAAAATGACCCCTCTACTTTAGTTAGTGAATTAGTAACTATTGATGAGAACGGAGAGGTAAGCAATACAAATGCATTAGGAATGCATTATGATGTTATAAATGATTTTAGAGAGAGTTACTCTTATTCTAATGTTAATGGGGTTTCAGGGAATATAGATTATTTGCCGTTCATTTTTCCGATTGTAATAGGATATGCAGTTCCGGAACGTTCACAACACACACAGATTTTAAGAACAGCAGTAACAACTAAAGTTATTCATAAAACAGGAATACTGGTAGAAAAAATAGCGCATGATCTAGGCTCCCGGGTTTCAACAAAGAATCTTGCCTGGGATGCTAATACAGGACAAGTAGTATTAACCCAGACTGTAAATGAGTTTGATGATAAGTATTATGCGTTTAATTATCCTGCGTATTGGTATTATAAAGCCATGGGAATGGCTTCAAATAATATCGATATTAAAGGAATGTTAGAAATGGTATCCGGAAGTACTGAGGCTAATTTTAGCATATCGGGTAATGGAGCTCCCTCGGTGGAAGAAGTATTTAATTTAGGAGACGAATTGATTATATCTTTTAATGTTTCGGGAGGTACAACATCTTATTTGAAGTTTTGGGTATCGTCAATTCAGAACGGAGAGATACAACTTATGAATAGAAATGGGAATATTTTAGATGCAAGTAGTTTACCTAGTAATGAAGTTGGCTTTAAAGTTATTCGTTCCGGAAAGCGCAATCAGCAAATGGCTTCAATGGCTTCAATTACGTTAATGGCTGATCCAATACTACTTAATCCGGACGGAACGGGGAATTTGAATGAACAGCTAATTACATATAACGGTTCTGAATCAGATAATCCATTCATTGTTAATGCCTCAGCAATAGAGTATTCTGATGAATGGGAATCTCAATGTGAAAGAAATCTACCTAATGCTTCTGGTTTGCTTTCCGGAACTATAGGACCTGTAAATCCTTATGTCTATAATATAAAAGGAGATTGGAGAGCGAAGAAATCATATGCTTATTTAACAGGTAGAAATTCAGGAACAACGGTTAGAAATTCAGGGTTCTATAAGAACTTTTCACCATTTTATTCATACAATGGGACAACTAATGTTTGGGAAGTTGATGCAACTGATTGGACTTTTGCGAGTGAAGTTT